>JANOBW010000310.1:0-17698 GCA_031411855.1 Opitutia bacterium | reverse complement strand
CCGGCCCTGCTCCGCCAGCGACCTGACCGAGACCATCGTGGAACTGATGCAGAGGATGCCGCCCAGAAAAAGGCAGGCCATCGGGTCCCACCCCTGCCAGGCCCCGAACTGCGCCCCCAGTCCCAGCATCCCCACGGTCTGCAGGAGGAGGGCCAGACCGCACGGCAGCGCCAGGCGCCCCAGGCTCCGCAGGTCAAATTCCAAACCTATGGTGAACAAGAGGAAAAGCACCCCCATCTCACCGAAGGCCTCGATCACCTGGTGGCTGAGTTCGGCCCCCGGGCCCTCAATGAGCGGACGCAGCAGCAACCCCGCCCCCACATATCCCAGAAGCGCGGGAAGTTTCAAAGCCCGGCAGACCACCCCCAGCGAGGCGGAGGCGGCCAGGACAAGGCCAAGATCACGGAGGAGGTGTTCGGCGGTGCTGGCGTTTTCCATGCGGTTGAGTCCACCGGAAGAATTCCGGGCCACGGCTCAAGTGGCAAAGCTCCAAACGTTGACACCATGAGGGAAGCCTCCGATACCTTTGCCCCCATGAAGGAGCACAAATCCGTGACCCTGCCCCTGCGCTCCCTTCTCCTTGTCGGAACGGTGGCCGTGGTCTGCGTCGTGGGCTGGCGCCTCCTGGTGCCCCGCCCCCACGTCACCGACAACTACCAGCCGGCGACCGAGCAGGAGCCCGAGAATCCCGCTCCCAAGCCCACCCTTCCCCCCGCTCCCGTCGGCCGGGAACCCATCCCCCAGGATCTCCTGCCCCCCCTCCCCGGCCGAGCCCTCCCGCAGCTGCGCTCCATCACCGACATGTTTGCCCAGGCCGGCCCGGCCAAAGCCCGGCTCACCTCGTCCACCTTGCGGCGGGGCAACAAATCCCGCTTCGAGATCATTCTTCAACCCGACTGGGCCGAATGCGCCTCACCTGATTTCGACATCAGCTTCACCTTCGCCGACGAGGTGCTGCTCGGAGTGAGGTCAGCCCCCATTCCGCCGGGTAACACCCCGGCCCTGGCCCATGCCGGCCATACCCTCGACTCCATCCTTTCCGGCTACAAGGATCTGCGCCTGCGCGTCCAAGACACCCTCGAGATCGCCGGGGAGACCTGGTCCGTGTTTGAACTCGGCTCCCCCCAGGCCTCCCACCTCGGCCTCTTCACCTATGCCGGCCCCAAGGGTTGCTTTGTCATCGCCGTGGCCGCCCGCAACCGCTCCTTCGAGCTGAGGCGCAACGAATGGACCCGCGTGGTGCAAAGTTTCCGCTTCCCTCCCCGCAACTGATCCCCGGACCGGCCCCCTCACGCTCCTCCGCCCGCGCGCCAGGCCGATGCCCTGGCGTCCATGTCCCTGATAAAGAGGTCCTTGCCATCCGTGTAAGCCGAGATGTCCCAAGGGAAACGCTCCGCCAGTTCGGACTTCAGATGCGCGTAGGCCAGCGCGTGTTCGGGATGGGCCCGCAGGAAATCGCGGAAATCGAGATGACGCCGCACCTGGGGCGATCCCGCCTCAAACACATGGAGCTGGTGCGTCCTCCCGCCCTCCGGGTTGTTTTTCCGGAAATAGCGCCGCCCGGACATGCCAAACTCCCCCATCACCTCGTATCCAAGTGCCTCCAGACGATCATTTTGCCCGTCGAGGCAGGCCAGATCGGCCACCTCGGCCAGCATGTCCACCACCGGCTTGGCGCGAAGGCCAGGAACCGCCGTGCTTCCGATGTGGTGCACCGCCGTCATCACGCCCCGGCGGCCTCGGCCACCAACCGCGCCTCAACGGCGAAGTCCGGCGCCCAGCACGGATCATGGTCTTGCAGATAAACACGTTGCATGGAGAGGAAACTACCCGGTTGCAAACAGGGCGCGCGGCGGGAGCCGCACGGAAAGCCCGGCCGTCCCGGCCGGAAAAAATGGTGGAGCTGATCGGAATCGAACCGACGGCCTCTTCATTGCGAACGAAGCGCTCTGCCAACTGAGCTACAGCCCCGAAAATCCGCTTAGGCATGCATTGAATCGCTTATCTACGCGGCTTTTTTGAGATGAAACGAGTCTCGCGGAAGTGTCAGAAAGTGTCAAGAACTATCAATAAGTGTCAAACAAGGTGTATCAAACGTGTATCAGACCTAACCATGAAAACCACCAAACTACTCAAGCCCTCACTCTTCTATCTGTCGGGACGAGCAAAGCCTTGGGGTCTCCGTGTCCGCATTGGGGGAAAGTATGTCCCCTCCTATTTCGCCACAGAGAGGGAACGCGACCAAAAGGCTGCTGAGTTGACCAAGGAAATAGTGGCTGAGGAAAAACCACTCACCCCGGAGCAGCGTTCGTGGATTCGGGTGGTTCAGTCAGCGGCCCGAGCCTCGGGCATCTCTGAACCAAACATTTCCGCCTGGCTGTTCGCTGCCCTGTCGGACCGGGGCAAGGCAGACGCCTCCCGCGCTTCTGTCGGGCTCACCCCCACCTCCCCCACCATAGCCTCTTGTGTGGCGACCTGGAATGATGAAGCGGCAAAACGAAACCTTCGTCCTAAAACAGTCGAAGGCTTCAAACGTTTTCTTAGGTTCTTCCAAGACGAAGTTGACGTGGAGTTCGTTGGAGAACTCCAGAGAAAGGACATTCTCAACTGGATTACCACACGTTACACTTCGGAGGCATCCAGAGCCACGCTACGGAGCTACCTCGTCCCTTTCCTCAACTGGTGTGCCGAGCAGGGGTGGATTTCACGAAATGAGTTTTTGAGGCTTACATGGCGAAAAGTCCGGGCCGACGAGAAGATCATCGCCTGGGCCACTCCCGAGATTGTGACCTCGCTCATGGCTGCGGCCAAGGAGGATATTCGCCCTGCCCTGGCCCTCGGGGCATTCGCTGGAATACGGCCGGAGGAGTGCCAGCGGGTCCGATGGGAAAACATCAATTTCACCACCCGCCAAATCACGCTGCACGGCACCACCACCAAAATGCGAAAGCCCAGGCTCCTCTATGAGTTGCCAGAAGTTTTATGGCTGTGGCTGGACCGCGTCCCCAAGGAAAAGCGAATCGGCCTGGTGTTCGCGAAGTCCCAACGAGTCTGGCGACGGGACTTCGCCGATGCGGTCAAAAAGGCGGGGCTCCTACCCTGGCCCAAGGATGCTCTCCGCAAGGGATTCGCCACCCACGGGGCCGTCCTTAAAGGCCAGGACTGGGCTAAGAACATCATGGGACATGTGGACCACAAGTTGCTCGATGCCGTTTACCGGGGCGCAATTGATGCAGCCACGGCAAAGCGGTATTTCGAGCTTATCCCAGATTCAGTGCTTTCACCCCGTGGCACGCTTCGCACCCCGCAGGCTCCTTCCTTTTCTACTCAACCAGCAGAATCTACCCGTTCTTGAGGTAGCGCTTACGCAAACGACGAAATCCAACACATTCCCCCGCCTCGACCAAAACGAGCCGGAAAGGTAAATCCTACGGCGTGCGACTGACTCAAAAGGGCTCGTGACTCTGTTACGTTTTTGTTACGCTTACCGCGTAACAAAAACGTAACATAAAAATACGGGACAAATGTCCCGACAATGTCCCGATCACGGCGGGACATTTCCATATCTGTAATACAGACTATGACGCCAAGAAAACTGCTCTGAACACGCGATTATACTCAAAACGCCAGCACGCTTCTGTGGCCTGGAAAAAATTAAAACAACTTCCCCTTGCACGTGATTACTAACTCCAAAAAATATATCTCGTTCGAATGAGTCTCACAGCTTCAAACGAACGGCTTCCCCGTATCTTTGGAGCCCAATCCCCCAAAACACAAGTGCTTCAAAGCAAATGGGATAAGATACAACGGTGACAACCGTGGGGGCCGCCTTAAAAAAGCCTACTCCCAAGCTGTTTCATCAGACGACCAGGGCGTTCAAGGCCGCCCACAGCAGACACCTGATCCCACCTGCCTGAGCACGATCCGGCGGTGGGTTAAATGAAGGAGGCGAGACTAACACTCTCGGGGAACGTTCAAAGTCGAAATGCTAACGCGTTCAATCCGATCACTACTCTCATCAGCGGACATGACTTTGCAGACAAAAAAAGCATACCGGACAACCTCACGGACGCCAAAAAAATCTCACTCCCCCTTTCGCCGGAGGGACGTGTGCCCAGATCGCACCCGTATTCCTACATCTGCCATCAGGCCTGCGGCTTTTGACATCCGAAGTATCCAGGCAGAAAGAAAAATTCAAAAAAAGAAGAGTCCTCCCCCGGAAGGGGGGGCCGGGGGGGAGCAAAAATCCCGACCCCGGTTGAAATAAAAGTGACCGGCAAAAAACTTACGAAATATGAACTTTCACGAATCCTTGCGACTGGTTCACTCTTTACACAATCCAAGCCTATGCCCCCACCTAACCGTTCGACCCTGGCCGCCTCGCGTCCCCTCATGGAAAGGGTTTACCGGTTGCAGAGTATTCTTTCGGAAGGGAAATATCCCAGCAGGGCGGCCTTGGCCAAAAAACTGGAAGTCAACGTCCGCACCATCGCCCGCGATCTCGATTTCATGCGCGACCGGCTCAATTCCCCGATTGAGTTTGATGCCAGGCGCAAGGGTTACCACTTCACCAAAGCCCTCGACAAACTACCTCCCATGCGGGTTTCGGAAGGGGAAATTGTCGCTCTGATTCTCGCCCAGCGAGCCCTCGACGAGTTTCACGGCACTCCCTTCGAGCAATCGCTCTGCAACGCCCTCGCCAAACTCCAGGCCTCCCTCCCCGACTCCATCTCACTCCGCCCCGAACGTCTGGCCGAGGCCGTCGCCTTCCGCCCCTCCGGCCTACCCCACCCCGATCCCAAACTCTTCCAACGTCTCTGCGACGCCGTCACCGGCGAAACCGAGGTGGACCTCCACTACCGCAAACCAGACGAAACCTCCGCCACCTCCCGCCGCGTCCGCCCTTACCAAATCGCCTGCCTCAAAGGGAAATGGTATCTCTTCGCCTATGACCTTCGTGCCGAGGAGGTTCGGACGTTTCTCCTCACCCGTGTCACCGAAGTCCACACGACCAAAGTGACCTTTCAAAAACCAAAGGACTTTTCCCTCGATACCCATCTCGGCGGCAGCTTCGGTGTCTTCTCCGGCGAAGGGAAACACAGCGTGACCATCCGCTTTTCGGCCAAGGTCGCCCAACATGTCCGCGAACGCGTGTGGCACACCTCCCAAAAAACCAAACTCCTTCCCGACGGCTCCCTCGAACTTCAACTCCAACTTTCCGACCTTACGGAAATCACCTCTTGGATTTTGAGCTGGGGTGCCGAGGCCGAGGCACTCGCTCCCGCCTCCTTGGTGAAACAACTTCGGGAAACCATTGCCTCCATGTCCGCCCGCTACGGCACGAGTCCGAACAAGGTTTTGAAAAAACAATCGCGGTGACAGCCCTTGTCCCTCCGGTCTGATACAATGGCGCGAACACCACACGCCATGGACCGCCGCAGCTTCTTTCAACACTCCATCCTCACCTCCCTCTCCGCAGCGCTCGGCCTGCGAGCCCATGCGTCCGAGCAAGACCTAGCCAAGGTCCTTGAAGATAAGGAGATACCTCTGATCCCCTCGCCGCCCTCCGAAACGGAAAACCAGCTCGAACGCTGGCGTCGCCAGGACCGGCTTCCGATCTGGGACAGCGACCACCCCTCCCTGCTCATCCTCATCCAGGCCGTGCGAGCCAACCGCCGCGTCCGCTTCACCTACGGCGGAGGGTCCACCCCCGGAAGCCGGCGGGTGATTTCCCCCTCACTCGTCTTCGCCGTCAAAAACTTCCCCGGCACCTACGTCTCGGGCTACTGCCACGAACGGGAAGAGGAACGCTCCTTCCTCTTCACCCGCATCGCCGACATCCGCCCCCTCGGCCAGTCCCCCTCCCCGCCTCACACCGGGCCGCAGCCCGACATCTCCTACCTTTCCCTCATTGACGACGATCACCCCGACCTCGGCCTCCCCAATTTTTAATTTTTAATTCTTAATTTTTAACCCCCACAAAAACCGCCATGCCTCACACCGAAATCATCTACCTCCTCGACCGCTCCGGCTCGATGTCCTCTCTCCGCCAAGCCGCCATCACCGGCTTCAACGACTTCCTCACCGAGCAGGCCGCCATCGCAGCCGAGGCCCGCCTCACGCTCATGCTCTTCAACGAGCAGCACCACTACGTCCACGACGCCGTCCCCCTCGCCCAGGTTTCTAAACTCACCGAACTCACCTACCAGCCCGGCGGCAACACCGCCCTGCTCGACGCCCTCGGCCAGGCCATCACCCAGACACGCCAACGTCTCAGCCTCCTGCCCCCGGAGCAACGCCCCCACCGCGTCGCCTTCGCCATCTTCACCGACGGCCAGGAAAACGCCTCCACCCGCTACACACGCGAACACATCGCCGACCTCGTCCGCCTCCACCGCGAACACGACAAGTGGGACTTTCTCTTCCTCGCCGCCAACCTCGACGCCTTCGCCACCGGTGAAGCCATAAGCATGGCCCAAAACTCCTCCAGCAACGTCGTCGCCAGCCCCGACGGTCTCCTCGCCGCCCAAAAAGGTCTCAGCCGCAAAATCGCCTCCTACCGCAAGGAGTCCGCCGGCGAAACCCTCTCCGCCCAGGAAAACCATGCCCTCCACTGCGACCTCTCCTTCCTCGTCGAGGAGGAAAACCAAAAGGCCTCCCCGCCGCAGCCACCCGCCTGATCCCCTTTTGCGTTTTTTGCGTTTTTTCGCGGCAAATCCTGCATCAAAAACTTCCCCCTGAGTGACAGTCTTTGTCCCTCCGCTCTGGTAAAATGAGCCGAAAATCAGATTGCCTCTGCTAACGCTAAAACCCCAAGTCACGTCACCCCTCCCACACCCCGATTCCATGCCCACCTACGAGCAGTTTTTCCAGGCAGCCACCGGCAACCAACCCCATGACTATCAGAAACGTCTGGCTGCTTCGCCCAGCGAAAGCCGCTTGATCAACATCCCCACCGGCCTGGGCAAAACCGCCGCTGTAGTTCTATCCTGGTTATGGAACCGCGTCCATGACTTCAAAAAACACAAGGCCGCGCTACCCAAATGGATAGCGCGGATGTTTTGCGTGTCCCTGCTAATGAACGATAAATCATACACTTCAATGGGGCCATGCCAAAGGCATGGAAGCAGAAGACAAGGAACTGAGTTTAAGATGATTGAAAAAGGGGGAGGGGTTGGAATCCACCCCAGCTCTAGGTCGGGCTCACTTTCTGGGGTTGGAAACCAGTTAGCGAATGAACGGGACAAGGAACGGCTCTCTTTCTGCGTTCAGGAAGCATTTCTTCCTTGCCACGTCAATAATTGATTTATTGAACCATAAAACATACAAATCAGAAATCTTCTCCGAATCAACCTCACAACCCATTCTCAACCAAAAACACCCATGAACCTCAACACACTTCAAAAAGCCGTCAATGGCTCTGCCGCAGCCTTTCGCTGCCGCACTCGTCTTCAACCAGCCGGTGGAATTGGCGACAAAGTTTTTCCCCCGACCTATGCGGGGGCCGTTTATGCTGTCGAACAACGCCAAGTAGCCGACGCAGAGGGTAAGATCGAAACTCGTTCCTGCGTGCTTCTCGACTCCGTCCAATCTCAGGCGAACCGCATGGAGGAAGCTCTCCAACAAGCCGTAGATACCAACGTAACCCTTAAGGACTGCCCGATTCCCGTTCTTAGCGTGGACTTCACCAACCTCGGCTTATTAGACGAAGTGGGCAGAGTCACCAGCTTGGAAGCTCCTCACCGCGCCGCAGATGCGATCCTTCGCGACAGCCTCTTGGACGGAGTGCCGTTCCGTAAAAGCGACAAAGGCAAACTGCTCGACGCCGCCAGCCTGCAAAATGCCACCCCGCTGTATCAACTCTGCCCCACGGCCCTTGTCTTTGGTATCTGGGATTCAACCGGGCCTAAGGGTGGTTTGGGAGCGAAGTTTCAACGCGCCATGGTTTCCGAGATCATCGGCGTAAATGCGCAAATTGGAAAGAAGACCAGCAGCCGCATCGATCCCCTCGGAATGCGCGCTGCGGCGAAGGTGGTGAAAAAAGCGGACGGGACTTATGAACTCGCCACCGACAAAGCCAAAGACGCAGTGTCGCCCTCAGAAGTGAATCATGGAAATATTCCTCCTGACATCGCAGATGGCGGAGCCACCATTGATTACGCCGAGCAGGTCACCGTTCTCTCCCTTCCCGCCTTGCGCCGTTTGCGCTTTCCGGTGGACGGCAAAACCACTCCTGCCCGAGACAACGCTGGCCGAGTTGTTCTTGCGTCCTTGGCCTTGACGGCAGCGGCTTTGGCGGCTGAAAGCGGCTTCGATCTGCGCTCAAGATGTTTGCTTTGGCCCGAAGGCCCACTGACTTGGGAGCTGCTTCAAACTCCCGGCAAGACACCTGAAAAAATCACTCTTACTTCCGCCGAGGCCATCACACTTCTCAAAGAGGCAGTCGCAGCCGCCGAAAAAGAAGGACTGAAGTGGTTCGGCGAAACCATCCGATTGGTCCCGGCCCCCAACCTGATCGCTCTACTCAAGCGTTCGCAGGACATCGCCGCCAAGACACCGGCCGAGTCGGAGAAGTCCTAACCTCAACACTCAATCCGATGTTTTCCCTTGGCATTGAGTTTATCACCGGCAGTGCGGTGATGACCGCTGCTGCGTCTCGCGAGGAGGCCGAGTGGCCACCTCATCCGGCCCGAATTTTCATGGCATTGGTGGCCGCTCATTACGAAACCAAGCCGCTGCCAGCGGACGACAAACACGAGCAGTCATCGTGGGCTGATGAACGGAGAGCGTTGGAGTGGTTGGAGCAGCAGGGAGCTCCGTCACTTTCCTGCCCCACTATTTCAAAGATGCAGCGTCGCACCGTCGTGAAACAATACGTTCCCGTCAACGACACCACCCTCCCCCGGAATCCGGCGGCAGTGAAGCAAAGTGAAATACGTGCAGAGCTTGGAGTGATGCCTTCACTTCGCAGCAGGCAGGAACGCACCTTCCCCTCGGTCAGCCTTGGTCTTGATGCTTCTGACCGCTTGGTGCATCTCATTTGGTCGAACGCAATTCTGCCCGCCGAACTTGCGAAGCCTTTTAACCGGCTTACCCAAAAGGTCATTCGAGTCGGGCATTCATCATCACTGGTTCATCTTTGGATCGCTGAGTCGGAAACCGTTCCGCAACCAAACCTGGTGCCCCAAGGGACCCATCCCCGAAAACGTTCTCCTTGGAATTTTCGCTCTATCGCCCCTGGTTTACTGGCTGAACTGGACCAACGATTTAATTCCACGGAAATTGATCTTTTCTTTGACTTGTCAGAGACCATCCAAACCACAAGTGGCAAAGCCAAAAACGCTGCCAAAGAAAGGTTTAAGGAACACTTCAATGAGGAGTGGCGTAGTTCCCTACCTACCCCCGTTCGCCTTCGCCCGGTCATTGGCTTTTCTCAGGCCTATGAAGAGCCCCACGGTCAGGAAATCCCAGCCTTAAAAACGGTTTTCGACACTGAGCTGCTTATCCTCGCCAAGAGTGATGGTCCAGTGCTTGGCCTTGAAGCGACCAATTCTTTGATGGAGGCTCTCAGAGGGACTTTGCTCCAGGGAAGTGAGCCTGCTCCCGAATGGTTTAGCGGACACCGTTCGTCAGGTGAGTTTTCGGAACTCCCACACCTGGCCCTTTTACCCCTTCCCTATGTTGGAAGTGAATACGCCGATGGCCACGTCATGGGGCTCGCACTGGCCTTTCCCCGCGCCGTCTCACCAGAAGAAAGAGCCAAACAGCTAAAACGAATTCTCTACGATGAACGAGGGCTGGAAAAAGAGTTGATCCTCAAGCTCGGCAAGTTGGGTGAATGGTCCCTCTTGCGGGAAGAACGTTCGTCACCTCCCCTGTCTTTGCGCACAGAAACTTGGACTGGTGAGTCCACCGTCTGGGCCAGCGTCACCCCAGTGGTGCTTGATCGCCATCCCAAGCATGATCCGGCGAATCCCAAAGAACGGCAGGCATGGCGCAACGAAGTTGCTGATTCGATTCGGGAAAGTTGTGCGCGTATCGGCCTACCCGCCCCTTTGGTGATAGACGTTGATAAAACTTCATGGCATCGGGGCTCACCCCGTTCCTATCCAGGCCCTGGAGGGATGCCGTGGATTGCCAGCAAAACAGGCACCGCCAGGCAGCAGGTTCATGTGCTACTTCAGTTCGACCAACCGGTGCAAGGCCCTGTCTTGCTTGGTGCCGGAAGGTATCGCGGTTACGGCCTCTGCAAACCTCTCGGATTACCCCCGCAATGATCCCCCAAAGCCCCATTTCCGCCGATTCCTTTGCCGCTTTTTTTGAAGCCCTATGGGAATTCCCTCCGTTCCCCTGGCAAATCGCCTTCGCCAAACGTGTGTGCGAAGGTGCTGCACCTGACTATGTCGCTGTGCCTACGGGAAGCGGAAAAACAGCCTGCCTGGATGCCACTGTCTTTGCCCTGGCTGTGCAGGCTTCACGTCCCCACTCCGAACGCAATGTCGGCCGACGTATCTTCTTCATTGTCAACCGTCGTATCATTGTGGATGAGGCTTTTGACCGTGCGAATAAGTTGGCTCAAAAACTGAACGCTTCTCTCACTTCAAACGGAGCACCTGGGATCGTCAATCAAGTCGCTCAATGGCTTCGGTATCTTTCGGGAGAAAACGGAGTTTCCCTGAGCTGCACCCAACTGCGAGGCGGTATTTATCGTGACCGTGCCTGGGCCAGCTCTCTGACCCAGCCCATGATCGTATGCAGCACCGTGGACCAGGCTGGCTCTCGCCTTCTCTTTCGTGGCTACGGGGTTAGCCCCGAGGCTCGCCCCATTCACGCTGCTCTCGTTGGCCAAGACAGTTTTCTTTTGATAGATGAGGCTCACATCAGCCAACCCTTCCTTCAAACTCTTGATTGGGTAAGCCGCTACCGCCAACACCGCCCGGTGGGATCAGAAACAGTGGCCCTTCCTTTCACCATCGTTCGACTTACTGCAACACCACCCCGCGATGAGTCTGGAATGACTAGACTGGCCCTTTCCGAAGAGGATGAAAAGCACCCCGTGCTGCGACCTCGCCTCACTTGCTCGAAACTGGCCCAACTGGTTCCCGCTCCCAAGGCAAAAGGTAAAAAATGGACGGATGAACTGGCCGAAGTCATTGAAAAGGAATCTCTTGCAATAATAAAGGAGCGTTCACCTCGGTCCATCCTTATCATGGTCAACCGCGTTGCGACAGCGCGCTCGGTCGCAAAAGCCCTTACCGAAAAGCTGGAAGGTAAAACAGTGCTCGCCAAGGTAACTCTCCTCTTGGGGCGTATGCGTCCCCTCGACCGCGACCAGGTCACCAAGGAGCTTCAAGCCGTTTTGAAAACGGGGGCTCAATCATTTGCCCAGGCAGATTCCGGTCCGGTTCAGATTGTTGTTTCAACGCAATGTCTCGAAGTCGGAGCCGATTTTGATTTCGATTGCTTGGTCACTGAATGCGCCAGCCATGATGCGCTTCGCCAGCGCTTCGGCAGACTGAACCGCGCAGGCAGGCCGATCCAAGCCCGCGCCGTCATCATCCTTCCCGAGGAGTCCGCCAAGGGCACTGACCCGATCTATGGTGATGCCATTCCTGCCACCTGGAGTTGGCTGCAAACACTTCAAGGCGAAGCAGGAGTAGATTTTGGCTTAAAATCCATGACTCAGGCCATCAGCACCTTGCGTGAGACCAATGAAGGCGCTTTCAACAGGATGCTTTCTCCAAAAGCGAATGCCCCCGTCCTCCTTCCCGCGTATTTGGATTGTTGGGTTCAGACCAACCCTGGCCCGGCTGCCGATCCCGAAGTGGGGCTTTTCCTCCATGGCCCACACCGTGACATGGCCGAAGTTCAGATCTGCTGGCGGGCCGATCTTCCTCCGCTCACAGGCGAGCCATCACAGGCCGATGCCGATCGTTGGGCAGAGGCCTTGGCCTTGTGCCCACCCACAAACTTAGAGTGCCTACCTGTGCCACTTGTCGTTCTGCGTCAATGGCTTGAAAATGATGATGCGCCTGACCTTTCCGGCGATTGCCCTGCCAGAACTCCCGAGGAAGAACCCTCCCGGCGTCAGCCCAAAGCTCGAATTTCCGCACTCATCTGGCGCGGTGTTGGGGAAAGTCGTCTCGTCTCTTGGCCTCGCGAAGTCCGGCCCGGCGACACCCTAGTTCTGCGCGCTCAAGACGGTGGTTGGGAAAAGCTAGGGCATATTCCCAAGGCCGCCGCCAGCAAACCAGCCAGCTTTTATGATCTTGGGGAAGAAGGTCAGGCAATCCTTCGACGCCACAACGTCATCCGGTTTCATCCTGAACTGAACTCGAAAGTGGAAAAAGATTCTCCGGCTCACCAACTCTGGGAATGGGCCAAAGACGAGAACTTCAACTGGCGCTCTTCGCCAGTCGCAGAAACCTTAAATGACCTCGCGACGAAGGTCGGAGACGAAACATCTCTGAGGGCAATTCAGTTAAGACACCTCGCTGTTAACGTCAAAAAACTTGAATTCGACACCTACCCCGATGGTTCAGGTTTTGTCTTTTCAGTGAACCTACCACTTCCAGGCCAGATCCAATCGATAGCATCCACGGAAGACGGGGCCGACGATCCTTTGCTCGAAACCTCTGAACCACAAAACTTACCTGACCACACAAAGCAAGTGGTCAGCATGACAAGCGGCTACGCGGCAAAACTAGGTCTGGATTCTTTCTCTACCGCCCTCGCGACAGGAGCCACTCTGCATGACATTGGCAAAGCCGATCCTCGCTTCCAGGCGCTTCTCATCGGAGGCGACATCACCGCTGCCTCAGCTCAGCCCGTCCTTTGGGCTAAATCAGCCCGGATTCCCAGCACAGCGCGCGCCCGCCAACGCGCGAGAGAGCGGGCTTCGCTCCCCGCTGGCTTCCGTCACGAAATGCTTTCCGTCCAACTTGCCAGCACTCAGGAAGGCTTGGAACTCCTCCCCAAGGAGAAATCACGCCAAAGCCTTACCTTGCACCTTATCGCCAGCCACCACGGCCATGCTCGCCCCTTCGCTCCCGTCGTTGAGGACGAAACTCCGCCAAGCATCACCTACTCAGCCTCTGGCCCCTTGCTTTGCCTCACCGCAGATCAACGCCATTCGGGACCAGCTCACGCTGTTGACTCAGGTCTTGCCGAACGGTTCTGGGAACTCAATCGCTGCCACGGTTGGTGGGGGCTAGCTTTGCTTGAAACAACACTGCGCCTCTCGGACCAATCGGCCAGTGCCCATCCTTCGTCCCCTCTGCCATGAATGCTTCGCCGTCTGAAATCGCCTTTCCTGCTCTGAATGGGTCAAGTCTACTCGGTTTTCTTGCCGCCCTCGGCACGCTTGAAACGCTGTCAAAACTTCCCACCCATGCAGGGGCACGCATGAAATGGATTCCTTCGGGTTCCTCCTACCACCCTGTTTTGCAAACCACTGGTCTTTGCGAAAAAGAAGCTCTGTTGGAAAAGCTGGATGAGGCCTTACGGACTATGGCAGGTCATCGAGTTATCACCATTGATCAAGACCTCAAAATACCCTCCGCAGTCTTCCGCCATTTGGCTGAAACGCAGGCCAAAATCTGGCTTGAGCAAAGTGATCTACGCGGAGCGCCCCTCGTAGCCGCCTTTGGTTGTGATGTCATCGCTGATGAAACCGGAAATATCAAGGACACCGCCTTTAGAACCATGGGTGGTGCAGGACACCAACACTTTCTCGGTTTCATGGAAACACTCGCAAAAGAGACCAACCGTGAACATCTCCGCGAAGCCCTTTTTGGTCCTTGGCGTTATCGCGACCCAAGCCCATCCCTGCGCTGGGATTCGGAAGATGATCGTCGCTACGCCCTGCGCTGGGACGAACCTTCCAAAGATCCAGCACGCACCGTGCGGGGGGCCAATCGTCTCGCTATGGCGGCCCTCCCGCTTTTTGCCGTCGTTCCTGTTTCTCAAGACTCGGTTTCCACCACTGGCTTCATGGGGCGGGGCAGTCGTGATACCTTTGTGACTTGGCCACTGTGGTCAGGCTGGCTGAACGTGGATACGGTCCGCTCTTTGCTTAGCTTCCCAGAGTTGCAGAAATCTGAAACAACATCTGCCGATCTAGCGAATCGCGGCATTTGCGCTGTGTTTCGCGCGCAACGCATGACGCTCGGAAAGTTTCGTAACTTTTCACCAGCAAAGGCTTTGTAACAGCTCATTTCCCCCATGCCAACTCCCGACCTCTTCGCCCGCGTCGCCCAAGCGGCCACGGACCTCCGGCTTCCGATTCTGGTCATCGGCGGGCACGCGGTGAACGCCTATGGTTATGCCCGCACCACGCTTGATGCGGATTTCCTTATTTGCGATGAGGACCTCCCTCCCTGGCGTGGCGTCTTTGAATCGTTCGGCTACCGGTGGGAATTTCAGACCTCGTCCTTCGTCAAGTTTGCCGCACCGAGTTCGGACCCGGCGGCGTTTCCAGTGGACGTCATGTTGGTCAACCGCGACACCCTCAACCGCATGTTGGTGGCGGCACGGCGGTTGGAGTTTGGTTCCACCCAGCTTGAGGCCCCCCACCCTCTCAACCTCATCGCCCTGAAGCTCCATGCCATGCGCAATGAGGAACGACGCCGCACGGGGAAAGACCTTCAGGACATTGTCGAATTGATTGCGGTTTGCCGTCTTGATCCCGAGAGTCCAGAGTTTCAGGCCATCGTCCTTCGCCATGCCGACCCCTCCACCCAGCAACTCCTTCGCGAACGTCTCCGCCAGCGTTGAACTGCCGGCGTTGGACCTGCCGGACATTTCGCCGCCTGAGTGCCTTCCTCCCGGACCTCCGCCGACATGGGAGCAGCAGATGTCACATGCCCGGATGCTTCTCGCCTGGCGCAAGGCACAAGGATTGGACGACGGCCACCCGCCCCGTTGTGACATACCTTTTGCGCTGCCTTGAACTGCCCAGCCCTGCTTTGGAATTTTTAATTCTTAATTTTTAATTTTTAATTCCGAACTCCGGCCAAGCCGGATTCGGCTTACCGCGTCATAAACGGCACATACTGCTCGGCCTCACCGGTCAGTGTTCGCCCCAAAAAACGTGCCTGGATTTCCAAAGCCCGGCGGTAACTGATTTTGTAGCCGAAGACGGGATGGGTGACGTTAGCGGCGAGCCGACGCTCGTAGGCCCCAAGGGCGATTTTGCGGCCTTCTGGAGTCAGGCCCACTGCCTCTCCCGCCTTGGCGAAATGCCGCTGGTCGAGCATTCCCGTATTGAGGACCGTCAGCACCGTGCTATCGGCCACGAGGGGCCGAAACTCTTCCATCAAGTCCAGCGCGAGCGCGGGGCGTCCATGCCGGGGTTGATGCAGAAAACCGACATAGGGATCGAAGCCGGCCGCCAGGCAGGCCAGCACGCAGTCTTTGGCCAGAAGCGCGTAATTGAGGGAAAGCAGGGCGTTGACCGGATCTCGCGGCGGACGCCGGTTACGCGACTCCGGGAAAAACGGGAAGGTCGCCGGCGTGGCTATCCTTGCCCCTTCTTCGTCCGTTTCCGATCCTTTCAGCATCCCGCCAAACTCGCCGAAATAAAGCGCCGCCGCCGTGCCTTCGACGCCCATCAGCGACCCGGTGTTTTCCGTGTGCAAAGCCCGGGAGGCCAGGTGTTTCAAAGCCTTTAGAACGGCCTTGGGAGGATTCTGGTGGTTGCGCAGGAGAAGCGTCCGTTGATTGCGGATCTTGCCATGGACCATGAGGCGGGCCGGAGCCAGCGCCAGCGAAGGGTCGCCCGCATGGCGGAACTGCTCGATCCGGATCAGGACGTTTTTCAGGCTGTGTCCCCGCGTGATGCCGTAAAACCAGCCGCCCATGCTGAAATAGGTCAGCGGAATATCCTCTTCACAAAGGGTTTGCACCACGGCGGAGGAAACCTGCACCGGTCCAAACAGCGCTACATGATGGAGGTCTTTCAGCAGAAACTCGCCCACCTTTTTGTCCTTCTCCTTCACCACCAGGGTGTCCCCGGATTTGCCCACAAAATGACCGGGAGTGTTGAGGTAAAGGGCCTTGGTTTCGGCATTGGGGGCGACAAGGCGGCGCAGGTCGTCGCCGGGTGACAAGGTGGGAAAACGGATCTCCGGAATGTCGCCAAACGGATCGGCCCAGATGCGCGCGGGATCAAGCGGGGTTTGGTCGGGGAGAGTTTCCATGCCCAACTCCATTTGCGCCGACTTGGTGCCTCCCGGCGGTGTAGGCGGCAGGAGAAGCCGTGTTTCATCCGGCAGGCACACGCCCACCAGCGAGCAGCGCGGGCACTTGGGCGAATGGTCCAGCGGCGGAGGTTTGGGGCCGTCCCGCACGACCCGCGCCTCGGCCACTTTGGCCCGCGCCCAGGTTTCCTCCTCTTCTGTCGGACGCAGCAACACCCGCTGACGGCTGCCCCGGTAGTAAACCACGCCCTCCACGCAGGGGAAACCGTTCTCCCGGAGCAGCAGGATTTGCAGAATGAGTTGGACCTTGTCCGCATCCCACAAGGTGCGGCCGTCGTCACCCTCGCGCGGCACCCCTTTTTTGTATTCCACCGGTGAGTAAACCATGCGGCCTTCCCCATCCTTTTCACCCTCAACCAGATCGAGTTTTCCGGTCAGGCCCATGATTTCTGAAAAAAGACTGACCGAACGCGCGTGGATGTTTTCCGAAACCTCCTCACCGGCAGCGGGCAGTTCGGCGGGTTTGTCCGTATCCACCCGTTTGTGGGCCGCCTTGCCCTCCAAGGTGTCGGCGTTGTGGACGAAGATGCCCTCGGCCGCTTCGTAGTGAAAAAGGCGCGGGCAATACACGAACTCGTTGACCATCCTCACCGCCAGAAAGTCGTCTTCCATGTCCCTACCGTTTATGAGTTTGACTTATGAATTCAAAACAAAATTCTACGGAAGGCGTTTTGCCACACCGTCACCCCGCCGTCACCATGCGACGCAACTTCCTGGTCACCTATGATATTCGCGATGAGAAACGTCTCCGCCGCGTCCTCCGCACCTGTAAAAACTACGGAGTCCATCTCCAATATTCGGTCTTTGAATGTGACCTGACTCCCGCCGAGAAGGTGTCGTTTGAAACCGATTTGAAGGCAGTGATGAACCAGGACGACGACCAGGTGCTTTTTGTGGATCTCGGCCCGGCCGCCCTCCGGGGCGAACGGGTAATCACCGCCCTGGGTCAGGCTTACACCCGGGTGGACGAGCCCTGCTTTATTGTTTAGGCGAACCGGCCTTTTTCCATTGGCAGGCCGCTCGCGATTCGCAAAGATGGCTCCACGTCGCTTTGACGCGATCTTTGACACGGAAAGGTGGCGCGAGCGGCAGGGTGATCCAAACACCCCGGGGGGTCGCTCGCCCGCGTAAGTAAGCGGTCTGGAAGAGCAAGTTGCAATCCAGCTGGTGAATTTCCCTTGCGAAACATCAGCCGCTCGCAAAAAGTTCAACAAACTAGCCACCACAGCACTTCCCAGAGGGATGCTGTCTTCCTCGCCAACCCGGCGAGGCCCCATTGAAGCCACGTCGTAAGCGCGGAGGTGGCGGCGGTCGGCCGTCTTCCTCGCCAACCCGGCGAGGCCCCATTGAAGCGTGAAGTGGGGATCAAATAAGGCCGACAAACTTGGTCTTCCTCGCCAACCCGGCGAGGCCCCATTGAAGCGGGGTGAAAGTGATTA
>JANOBW010000309.1:0-5321 GCA_031411855.1 Opitutia bacterium | reverse complement strand
GTTTGGGCGGCGACGGGACCGGGGAGGGCGGGTTTGGGGGCGGCCCGTTTGACGGGGGCCGGCGGGTGCTCCTCAGGCTTGCTGTCGGCCAGGCTGATCTCGTCGAGGCGTTTGAGGAAAACCTTCATGACGTTGACGTAGAGCTGGTCGCGCAGGAGGACGTCCTCGACCCCGGCGTCCACACTCGGGTTGTCGTTGACCTCGATGAGGAGGCAGCGGTCGCCATATTGTTTAAGATCAACGCCATAGAAGCCGTCGCCGATGGCGTTGGCGGCCTTGAGGGCGGTGCGGAGGACGACGGGGGGGACGAGGTCGAGGGGGATGCACTCGGAGCGGCCGGAGCGGTTGATCTGCTCGGAGCGGGCGTGGTTGTAGATCTGCCAGTGGGCGGGGGCCATGTGGTAGCGGCAGGCATAGATGGCCTTGCGGTCAATGACGCCGATGCGCCAGTCGTAGTCGGTGGGGCAGAACTCCTGGGCCACCACCATTTCCGAGGATTGGAGGAGGTGGTTGAGTTTCTCCCGGTATTCCTCGGGGGTGGTGACCTTGACGACGCCCTGGGAGAAGCTGGAGTCGGGTTTCTTGAGGACGAAGGGGAAGGGGTGGGGGAGATCGGCCAGGTTGCGGAGGTTTTCCTTCACGAGGAGCACCGTCTTCGGGGTGGGCACCTTGTGGCGGGTCATGAGCTCGGCGAGGAAGACCTTGTTGGCGCACTTGAGGATGCTGTGCGGGTCATCCATGACCACAAGTCCTTCTCGTTCAGCCTTTTGGGCGAAACGGAAGGTGTAGTGGTTGACGGCGGTGGTGTCGCGGATGAAGAGGGCGTCAAACTCGCCGATGCGGCCGTAGTCGTCCTTCGAGAGGATCTCGCATTCCATGTCGAGATCCTCGGCGGCGCGGATGAAGTTGCGGAGGGCGCGGGCGTTGGAGGCCTTGGGACCGGTGTCCTCCTCGTCGTAGAGGATGGCGATATGGTAGCGGGGCGGCTCGATCTTCGGGATGGAAAACCCCTGTTTCTTGAAAAACTGGGCGGCGGCGGCGCCGAAGAAGGCGCGTTCGTGTTCGGGCAGCTCGGGGATGGAGAGGAAGCTGACGTTGTGGAGGATCCATCCGTCCTCGGTCTTTTTGAACTCCGCCTCCAGCATGGGCGAGGGAAGGGCGTTGAAGATCTGGCGGGCGAGGCGCTCAAAGCCCTTGTGCTCCGTTTTGGCGAAGAGGATGGAGAGCTTGATGGTGTCGCCGGCGACCTTGGAGAAGGCCTTTTGGAAGCCGTCCTCGATGTCGCTGGAGATGGTCCGGATGATGGAGAGGGACTTGACGTCCTGGACGGTGGTGACCTTGGGCAGGGGCTTGTGGCCGCGGGCTTCGGCCAGGAGGGAAACGTAGTAGCCGAGGCTTTGGTAACGGTATGAACGGCAAAGGTTTACCACCCGGACACGGGGCGCGGCCGCGATGTTGTCCTTGTTGGCGAGATAGTCCCGCGCGGAGATGACGCGGACGTCGGGCAACTCGAACTGCCAGCGTTCGGGATTCTCGACCACTACAAGGTGTGATGTCATGGGAAGGGCCACCGTGCCATCGGGATTAAACGGACGGCGCACCGGGCAAAGCGAAAAAGCGAGGAAACGTGCGAATGAATGAAAATTGGCCGGGGAAAACCTTATGAACATCGAACTTTGAACGTCGAACGCTGAACGTTGAAGTCAGGGAGTGCGGGAAAGGCGGGGCTGGACTGTCTTGAACGTCGAAGTTCAACGTTGGAAGTTCGACGTTCGACGTTCAAGGTTTGCCCATGACCGCCTGGACCCTCCGCCGTGCCCGCAAGGAAGACCTTCCCGCCATCCGGGAGCTTGACCGCGCCCTGTTTCATTATGACCGCAACTTTGATCCCACCCTGGACCCGAAATGGCCGGACGGGGCCGAGGCGGCGGGGTGGTATGCGGAGAGGATTGGAGGGGAGGGGCTTCTTCTCGTGGCCGAGGCGGAGGGGCGGCTGGCCGGCTATCTGATCGCCCAGGAAACCGACCCGGAGAGCTATCGCGAGCCCCTGAAAATGGCCGAGATGGAGGCGTTTTTCATCGCCGAGCCCTGGCGCGGGGGAGGGCTTGGGGCCGCCATGGTGAAGGCTTTTGAGACCTGGGCGCGGGAACGGGGCTGTGTGCGGACGATGGTGGTGGTTTCGGCCGCCAACGCCGGCGCCGTCCGTTTCTATGAGCGCCAGGGAATGGCGAAGTGGGACCTCGTGTTGGAGAAACCGCTGGGGTCGGCGGGTGAGGGGCTGTGAACACAGGGAACGCTGCGCATGAGTCCGGAGCCTGGGCCGCCCGGATACGCGAGGCCGGGTTCACCCAGGGTGGGGGTCATGGTGCCGTCCCGCTGTTACTGTCCCGGAGGTGGTGCGGTTCAATGAGGACCTTGGGCAGATCGCGCCAGGAGGTCGTGTAGTTTGGGCTGCGCATGTTACTCCGCATCCGCCAGTCCTCCTGCCCGAGGCCTTCCGAGCCGACGCGCACCGTGCGGCGGCCGAGTTTGGCGTTGAGGGCGTCCATCGCGCGGGAAAGGTTTTCGCGGCGGTCCTCCCGCTCGCGGCTGGGGGCGGCAAAGTCGAGTTGGACGGCCGCCTGGTCGGTCAGCCCGGCCAGCATCACGCCGCATTTCTCGTAGGCGAAGCCGGACACAAACAGTTTCTCCACCAGGGCCGTCGCCGCCTGGACGAGGGTGAAGTTGTCCTGGGTGGGGCGGGGGAGAGGTGTCCAGTCCTCGGGGCGGTGGTTGCTGGTCTCGTGGTGGAAACGGTTGGCGCGCAGGAAGATGCCGAGGACGGAGGCATGGCGGCCATGCTGGCGGAGTTTCTCCCCGGCGCGGGAGGCGTGCCAGGCCACGGCCTCGCGGACGGAGGCCAGATCGCGCACGGGATGGCCGAAGGAGCGCGAGCAGAGCACGCTGCGGCGGGGTGGGGGAGTGTCCTCCTCGCCCAGGCAGGGCTGGCCGGCCAGTTCGCGGGCGATGCGCTCGGCCACGACGGTGCCGAGGCGGCGGACGCGCGAAAGGTCGGCGTCGCGGAGGTCGCGGGCGGTTTTCAAACGCAGCAGAATCAAACGCCGGGCCAGCCCCTCGCTGAAGCCCCAGACATCGGTCACGGGCAGCCCGCCCAGGAGTTCGTCGCACCGGCCGGAGTCCGCCGGCCAGACCAGCACTCCGTCGTTTTCCAACACCTTCTTGGAAAGGCGGTTGCACACTTTGGCCAGGACGCGGGTCGGCCCGATGCCGACGGAGACGGTCAGTCCCAGGTGTCGCCGGACGGTGTCGCGGAGGTCGCGTGCCAGGGCCAGAAGTTCAGCCGGAGGCAGGTCGGGCAGGGTGAGGAAACTTTCGTCAATGGAGTAAACCTCCTGCTCCAGGGCAAACCCGGCCACGGTCTCCATCATGCGGCGGGAAAGGTCGCCGTAGAGCGGGTAGTTGGAGGAGAAGACCCGCGCGCCGATTTCCCGGGCCTGGACGGCCACCTCGTGAAACGGCCCGCCCATGGGGATGCCGGCCGCCCTGGCCTCGGCGGAACGCGCCACCACGCAGCCGTCGTTGTTGGACAGCACGAGGATGGGCACTCCCTCCAGGCGGGGATCGAAGATCCGCTCGCAGGCGGCGTAGAAGTTGTTGGCGTCCACCAGCGCGATCACGGCCCACCCCCGCTTTCTCCCTGGGCTCCGGGAAACGTGTGGATGGCATGGGTCACCACGCCCCAGACGACCACTTCCGCGTCGTTTCCCACCGTCTCACGGCCCAGTCGGCGGAGCCGCAGCACGCCATTGACCACGGCGACGATGATCCGCCCGGGGCGCGCCTCCAGCGAACGGTCCACCACCAGCAGGTCGCCCGCGAGAATGCCTTCGCCCGGCAGGCTGATGCCCTCGGCACGCATGAAAAACGTGGCCCCGGGCCGCGGCACCAGAAGGGTGTGGAGGTTGAGCGCCGGTTCGGCATAATCGTCGGCCACGGAGGGGAAACCCGCCGCCAGGCATCCAGGCCGGACTGCGACGGCACGCAGCCAGTCGGCGAAGGGAAAAGAGGGAAGGGAAAGTCTCATAGGTGCACTTATGAGCACTTTTTAGAGCGAAGCAAGGCCACGCCTGTTTTGCCGCAGGACGGCGCATCTGTTGGCGCTTGGTCATCATCCCAAGATTCCACTTCCTGCACCTGTGGCAGACACTTCGATGCGCAGGCTTATGCGCTCAAAGTGAGCCTTTGCGGCCTTGCGCAACCGGTGGGCCTTCCGCCCCGCTTGCGCCAGGAGTCCGAGTCACCGGAGGAAAATTTTCGGTTCGCCTAAGCAAGGTCCGTGACCGGGCCTCCGCAATTTTTTTGAACCGAAACGATGCCATGGTCCCGGGCTGCTTCTGAAGCATACATTTGGCTGGTTCCAATGACTTCGCCATTGGATGCTTTAAGCACGAAATATGGCTGATGGGCCGATGATTGTTTGCGTTCGAAACTGGCCGCGTGAGGACCGTTGGTGCGAACCGAGTCAATGCCGACAAGAGCAGAAGCCTTTGCGGTATAGGACTCGCTGGTGAGGATGACCTCCCCGTTGGCGGCCTTCAGATTGAAATGAAACTGACCTGCCGTGTTTTTTATAAGTTCGTAGCTCATGTTGTTGGTTGGATGATAGTTATGCGTATGGATGCCTAATCATTAGGATTTCTAACTGAAGCCATGGCAAGCGTTAATCAGGAAGGTCCCTGCACTTTGTGTTTCTCCGGCATCACGGAAACACGGCCTCGACCATGCGAAGCCAACTCTGCCCAAACTCCGGCGTTCTCCGCGAAGATCACGTTGAGGCCGCAGCGTTGCGGCGTCCTCGGAAAGTGGTTCACCTCACCCGGGTTGTTTCAGGATAGCGAGTGTCTCGCGAATCCTCTCCACCGGGACCGGTTCCCTCTCGAAGGCCATGCTCTCGGCCACATCCAGGGCTATGGCATCCCAACGGATGCGCGTTTTCCGCGCCTCCGGAAGGGCCTTCCATTGCTGGACGTTTTCCTGCCAAGTCATGTGGTAAATCTTTGTCGGGCATGATGTAGGGGCAAGTCGAAAGACTTCGTTCCGAGGGGGGAGGCAGCGAGACAACGGCGGTTGGGAAGCCGCCGCTCGTGCGATCACAACTACATGAACTCACTTAGTGAAAGTCTAAGAACCTGTTTATGATTTCTTTTTGAAAAAGATGGAGCCATACAAGCAGCTCCATGAGAGAGATTTACGACAGTGACATAAGCCGCGAACAGTTCCAGCGCATTGAGGCGCTCCTGGACAGCGCCCGCAAAAAGACC
>JANOBW010000308.1:0-2733 GCA_031411855.1 Opitutia bacterium | reverse complement strand
GCCATCATCAAGCCATTCAAGCTCACTGAGGTGAAACAGGCTTTGCTGGGGGCCGGGCTGGAGGGGATGACCGCCACGGAGGTGCGCGGGATTGGCCGGCAACGTGGACACCGCGAACTGTACCGGGGCAGCGAATATGAGAATGGCTTCATTCCCAAAGTAAAGCTCGAGGTGCTGGTGGCGGATGAATCGGTCGAGCAGGTCAGTCAATTGATCGTCGATGCCGCCGCGACGGGCAAGATCGGGGATGGTAAAATCTTCGTCTATAATTTGGATGAAGTCCTCCGCATCCGCACCGGCGAACGGGGCCCGCTGGCTGTGTGAGACCACTTTTCCCCCCTTTTTTGCCCGTGAATGCTTTCCCGCTCCTCCGCTTGTTCCGCTCCCTCGTGGTGTCGGCCATTTTCATGGCAACCGCTGCGCCGGCGGCCCAGACCATCCGCGTGCCGTTGGCTGATGGATTTGATTTTCCGGTGGGGAAGCCGGACGGCGAAGGCTTTTATGTCTTCCGAGGGTATTACCCGGGAGGGCACCTCGGAGAAGATTGGAATGGCAGTGGAGGAGGAGATTCGGATCTGGGGGATCCTGTTTATGCCACCGGGGGTGGTGTGGTGGTTTTTTCCGAAGACTACCTGCGCGGCTGGGGGAATGTAGTCATTGTCCGCCACGCCTACCTCGATGAAACCGGGCGGGTCGCCCTCATGGACAGCCTGTACGGCCACCTCGACCGCCGCATGGTCCGCAAGTATCAACTCGTAAAGCGGGGCCAGCAATTGGGCACCATCGGCACCGCCCACGGCAAATACGCCGCACACCTGCATTTCGAAATGCGCAAAAATATCAACATCGGGATGGCCCGGTCGGCCTTTGATCAGGGCTACTCCAATTATTTCAGTCCCCGGCAATTCATGGCGACCCGCCGCACCCTCCGCTCCGGGGCCAATGTCGTGGTGCCGGTGGATACCTTCCAGAGCCAGTCCGGCAGCGAGGCCGACGATGCTCCGCCCAAGCCCGTGGAACTGACCAAACAGCCGGAGGGCAAACCCAAATCCGTGCCTGTCCCGACCCGTGACCCGGTGAAACCCGCCGCACCGGATCGGGATGCGTCCCCGTCCGAGGCGAAAACCACCGCTCAGCGCGAGGCTCAACTGCAAAAACTGATCGAGGAAAACCGGAAAAAAGTAGAGCTGATGAAGGACGAGGATCTGGACACCTTCTGGTCCCGGCTGAAAAATAAATTGGACAAGTAGCCCCCTTCGGTTTCCGCTCCTGCTCAGATCATTTCCCGGAAAATGGGGCTTCCCCGACAGAACGCCACCGATGGACCCTTCCCCTGCGCTTTCCCCGCCCGTCCGGGCCGGGCGTCTCCTGTCGCTTGATGCCTACCGTGGTTTCGCCATGTTCCTCATGGCGGCGGAATTGCTGCAGGTGCCGGAAGTGGCCGCGCACTTCCCTGATCATCCCGTGTGGCAGTGGCTGGGCAGGCACTCGGAGCACGTCGGGTGGACCGGTTGCACCCTGCACGACCTGATCCAGCCGTCCTTCAGTTTTATGGTGGGCGCCGCCCTGCCTTTCTCGATGGCGGGCCGGCTCTCGGAGGGCGCGACGCGGGGCCGGCTTTGGCTCCATGCCTGCTGGCGCGGGCTGCTGCTGGTTTTGTTGGGAGTCTTCCTCCGCAGTATCGGGAGGGAACAGACCCACTGGACTTTTGAGGATACCCTGTCGCAAATTGGCCTGGGTTATCCGCTGTTGTTCGCTTTGGGATTTGCCCGGGGGCGGACTGTGCTGATCACCCTTGGGCTGCTCCTGGCGGGATACTGGGCGCTCTTTGCCCTGTGGCCGCTGCCCGCCGCGGGATTCGATTACGCCCGCTACAACGTGCCGGACGACTGGCCTCATCATTTCACGGGCTTTGAGGCGCACTGGAACATCAACAGCAACCCCGCGTGGGCCTTCGACCGCTGGTTCCTGAATGAATTCCCGAGGGAAAAGGAATTCATGGGAAATTCGGGGGGGTATGCCACCCTCAGCTTTATCCCAACCCTCGCCACCATGATCCTCGGCCTTTTCGCAGGGCGGTGGCTGCAGCAAAACCCGGCCGCCCGGGGATCCAGGCAGGGCTGGCAATTGACGGGTTGTCTGGCGCTGGCCGGATTGCTGGCTCTCGGCGCCGGCTACAGCCTCGACCGCCTCGGACTCTGCCCGTCCGTGAAGAAAATCTGGACTCCCTCATGGACCCTGTTCAGCGGCGGCTGGTGTTTCCTCTTCATGGCCGCCTTCCTCGCGCTCATCGACTTCCACGGCTGGCGCAAATGGTCCTTCCCGCTCGTCGTCATCGGCATGAATTCCATCGCCGCCTACGTCATATCCGAATGGCTCTTTTACGCCTTTTTCCGCGATGCTTGGAAACGCCACGTCAGCGCGAGATTCTTTGAAATGTTCGGCACAGCTTACGCGCCGTTCGTCCTCGGCACCTGCGTCGTGCTCACCTTCTGGCTCATCCTTTTCTGGATGTATCGACGCCGGATTTTCCTGCGCATCTGAGCGGCCGGGTCACCCGCGAGGAAATATACTGCCGCGCATCTGGTTTTGTGAAATCCGAGTCGTACCTGAGCGGAAGTATTGTGCACCATAGGTGCGGCCCCAAGCCAGCCCAGGGCAACGCCCTGGGATTATGCCCCCACAGATCATAGCCCTGTAGGGGCGGGACAAGATTCCCCGCGCTTGGGTCGC
>JANOBW010000307.1:0-4993 GCA_031411855.1 Opitutia bacterium | reverse complement strand
ACATTCGGGTCCAGCACCCGGCTGTCCGTGCCGCTGGCGAAGGTCTGGAGGCGGACGTTCGGAGTGGTGTCGAATCCTACCGTGAAGAGCGAGGCCGTGTAGATGTAGCCGGGAGTGAGCTGCTTGAAGGTGAGCACCGCCGGGCTGCCGTTATACACAAAGTGGCTCGCCATCTCCGCGCTGCCCTGGCCGGCGAGGCCGGACAGGTTGTTCGCATCGACGGGAAGGTAGTTCAGGCTCGTTCCGGCGAGATCAAATTCCGCGATGCTCACGGTGGTGGTATTGATGCCGGGAATGGAGACGCCGTTGATGGTGGCCGCTGTCGTAGAGCCAAAGTGGCGCGCCCACAGCGTGCCCTGGGTGCCGTCGATGCCGCTGGTGGCGTCATTGGTCCAGTTGGCTGTGCGCAGCGCCGGGGTGTAGGTCACCACGAGGTCCTTGCCCGAGTTTTGCAGCGCCACTCCGAAGCTCCCGCCGCCGAAGTCATTTTTGATCCCGCTGGTATTCAGCGCGAAGTTCTGCGCCGAGAATCCGGTGATGCCGCCCGCGGCGCTGATGATCTTCCAGGCATACGGCAGGTTCTTGTTAAAGCTCGCCATCTCGCCCGCGACATTGGCCGTGGTGAGACTGCGCAGGCTGATCCAGTGCTTCTCGCCAGCCACGGGCACGAGCGTGAAGGTGCCGGTGCAGTTCCACAGGTCCCAGCCCGGGGCGGTTCCGGCCGTGCCGTCGGCTTTATTGAGGTCGCATTCGTAGAGCACGCCTGCGCCCCAGGTGGCGTTGAGCGTTTGCAGCTTGCCGGGGCCGGTGCCTCCAGGCGCGAAGGAGGTGGCGGCAAATTCCAGCGTGTTGGTCAGCGGGGTTCCCCGGACCGAACACGCCGTCATCTCCCCCTGGCCCGGCACGATCACCCGCCCGGGGACGGGCTGGACAGTGCTCGTAGCGCCCCTGGCCTGCCGGGCGGCTGCCGGTGTGGCGAGGGTCTTGCTCATGTTTACGTTGGACGACCCGGGATTGGGCGTCGTCACCTTCGCCTGACTCAGGATATAGTTGATCAGAAAGGGAAGCGCCTGTGCACAAGGAGAATGAGAGACCTCCCCCTGCGCATCAAGATTGGTCACGCTGGCGTAGGTCACCAGACCGGAAAGCGTGATCCCCTGGCCCGGCAGCGAGTGCAGTCCGGAGTTGCCTCCCATGGTGACGGGGTTAGTGAGAGTGACCGGACCTCCCGTGTCGTTGATCAGCACCTTGTCCGTCAGATCAATGGGGTTGGTGTTGCCCACATAGTCGCCCGCCCTCACCGCATTGTCGAGAATGCGGATTCTGAATGTCTGCGGCTCGCTGGTGCCCTGGCCGCCGCCGCTGTCCTGCGCTCGCACGGTGATCAGAGCGTCCCCGGACTGGCCCGACGCCGGCCTGAAGGTCAGGTTTCCACTGGGCGCATTGATGGCCGGCCCGGCACTGAACAGGCCGGGGATGGCCGGCCCGGCACTGAACAGGCCGGGGGGGTCGGAAGTGACCTCGAAGGAAACCGTCTGCCCCGCCTCGCCCCCCGTGTTGATCCCCGTGGCAAAGCCAGGAATCGTCCGCGTGCCCCATTCCTTACCCCAGGAAACCGATCCCCGTTTGATCGCCAGGGTGTAACGGCTTCCGGCAGCCACCGACTGCCAGTTGGCCTCATTACCGACCCGAGTGGGGCTGGTTCTGGAAGTCGTATCTCCAAGCCCCAGTTGGCCTTTTTCATTCTCACCCCAGGCAAAAAGGCTCCCATCCTGCTTTACGGCTAGGGTGTGTCCATCACCGCAACTCACCGACTTCCAGGTGGTGCCTGCGACCTGAGTGGGGACAAGTCTGGAAGTCGTATCTCCAAGCCCCAGTTGGCCAAGCGAGTTAAAACCCCAGGCAAAGAGGCTCCCATCCTGCTTTACGGCTAGGGTGCGTCCACCACCGCAACTCACCGACTTCCAAGTGGTGCCCGGTGCGACCTGCGTGGGGCTGGTTCTGGAAGTCGTATCTCCAAGCCCCAGTTGGCCATTATCGTTCGAACCCCAGGCAAAAAGGCTCCCATCCTGCTTTACGGCTAGGGTGTGGCGACTACTGGCAGCCACTGACTGCCAAGTGGTGCCCGGTGCGACCTGAGTGGGGACAAGTCTGGAAGTCGTATCTCCAAGCCCCAGTTGGCCGTATTTATTCCGACCCCAGGCAAAAAGGCTCCCATCCTTCTTCGCGGCCAGGGTGTATCGATAGCCGGCAGCCACTGACTGCCAAGTGGTGCCCGGTGCGACCTGAGTGGGGCTGGTTCGGTCATTCGTATCTCCAAGTCCCAGTTCGCCGTCCAGGTTCTGACCCCAGGCAAAAAGTCGCCCATCGTTCTTCAGCGCCAGCTTGGATTCGTCACCGCTAGCCACCGACTGCCAGTCGGAATCACTTCCGACCTGTTTTGGCGCCTTATTGTCCACTCCCCATTCGAAGAGCCGCCCATCCAGCTTCACTCCCAGGCTGTAAACGGAGCCGGCAGCCACCGACTGCCAGTCGTCACCGATGACCGGCACTGGCAGTTTTTCGTCATCTGTTTTCGAGGTTCCGAGTTGCCCAAGTTCCCCCAAACCCCACGCCCAAAGATCCGATGGCAGTTTCGGCAGGACGAACCCGGGCGGCTGGTTGGGCGCGGCGGGGGTGACAGTGATCGAAATGGTGGCGGCTGCGGAGACCACTGTTCCGTCGTTCGCTGTGAAGGTGAAGCTGTCGTTTCCGCTATAGCCAGCGGTCGGAGTGTAGGTGCGGATGGCACCGGTGGGGGAGAGCGCCCCGTGCGCCGGGTTGGCCACGATGGCGTAGGTCAGCGTGGAATTCTCCACGTCGCTGCCCGTCAGCGTGATGTTCAAGGGCGTGCCGGCATTGGTCGTGAGGCTTTGGGCATTGGCCACTGGCACGTCATTGACCGGATTGACGGTGACGGTAAAGGTCCGGGCGAAGGCCGCCTGGCCGTCATTGACCGTCACGGTGATGTCGGCGCTGCCGGAAGCATTGGCCACAGGCGTGTAGGTGAGCGATCCCGTGGCTGCGGGACTGGTGTAGGCCACGGTGGGGTTCGGAATGAGCGCGGTGTTACTGGAAGTGGCGGTCACCGTGAGCGTCTGGGTTTCACCAGGGCCGGCACTGATGCCGGTGAGACTCACTGTCTGCTGCGCGGCGTCCTCATTGATGGCAGCGGGATTCGTAACGGCAGTGAGCGTGGGCGGGTCGTTGCCGGCGGCGACGTCTACCCGCACCGGGACAGCCGTGGCCGAGGCGAGCGCGCCGTCCCATGCTTTGATGGTGAAAGCGCTGAGCGGGCCATTTGCATTCGCAGCCGGAGTCCAGACGAGGGATTCCCCGGCGCCCAGCAGCGTGGTGCTGGGCATGACCGCGGTGCCGCCTTTCGTCAGCGTGCCAGTGGAGACGGCCTCAACGCGGAAAGAGAGCGTGGTGCCGGCATCCGGGTCGGCCTCGTTCGCCGCCGTCGCGAGGGTGGCGTAGGGGATGGTGAAGGCAGTGTCCTCCGTCGCTCCGGTCAGCTCGGTGACCATGGTGAGCGTGGGCGCGTCATTGACGGCGGTGATGTTGATGGTGCTGTTCGCGAAGCTGCTGAGGCTGCCATCGGAGACCTGGGTGGTGAGGGTGAGCTGGGCGGTGTTGTTCAGCGCGGTGGTGTAGGTGATTTTACCGGCGGTGATGAAGTAGGCGTTGAGGGCGGCGATGGTGCCGGCAAAGGTCCGCGCCGTGGCCGTGCCGCCGACGGTGATGCCGGTGCTGGCATTGCCAGTGATGGTGCCATCCGCTGGTGTGACCGAGAGGGTGACGGTGAGGATGGGGCTGTCGGGGTCGGCAAAGGGCGTGCCCGTGTAGACGAGATTGCCCGCCAAGTCCTCGATCACGGTGAATGTGCCCGGGGCGCTCACGGTGGGGGCGACGGGAGGCGGCCCGCCGGTCCAAAGATTGCCTTCGAGGTCCGCTGCGAGGAGTTTGCTGCCGTCCGAAGAACTGGCTACGTCGATCCAGTTGCGGGGACCCGCTGTGTCCTGGGGGATCCAGTCGGTTCCACCGTTGCCCGAGGTCCAGATTTTTCCATCCGTGCCATTGACCCCTGGCTCCGTGGCCGCGAGCTTGATCCCGTTGGAGTCGCAGGCGAGGCCCCGCCACACTCTCTGCCCGGCACTGGTCACAGCGGTCCAATTGGTGCCGGAATTCGAGGTTTTGTAGAGATAGTCAGCGACACCATTTTCCGCTGTGGAGGCCAGAATCGTGGAGCCGTTATCGGAAATGGCCAGCTTTTCCCATATGCGGGCCGTCGAGCCTCCCGGCTGCCAATTAGTGCCATCGTTTATGGAGGTATAGATGAGGCCGCCAACCCCCGCAGCCGCGAGCCGGGTGCCATCGCCAGACACAGCCGCCGCCGACCAGGCTCCGACAGCCGGGGGCGTCCGCTGGTTCCAGTTGGCCCCAAAGTCGGTCGAAACCCAGACACCGCTGACCCCCTTGGTTGCGATAAGCTTTTGGCCGCTGGAGGAACTGGCCACAGACGCCCAGAAGCCGCCACCCGCGCTCTGGGTGTGCAGTGTCTCCTGGAGGTTCCAGTTCGCCCCTCCATCTGCCGTGGTGACCACCCTGACGCCATTCAACGGCCCATAGTTGCTCGCGCAGGCGATGATCCTTTGCCCGTCGGAGGAACTGGCCACGGAACTCCAACTGCCTTGGCCCGCACCGGGTTTCGGCAGCCAGGTCGCGCCACTGTCGGTGGAAAAATACAGCAGCGAGCCTCCGGTGCCGCCTAATGACGTCCCCGCGACCAGCTTGGTTCCGTTGCCGGAACTGGCGGCACAAGTCCAGTTGCGCGGGGGAATCGCGCTGGGTCCAGGTGTAGCTCTGGGCGGAGGCAGAGCCAGCGGCGGCAGCCAGCACCGCAACGGCGAGGAACCGGGCGGAACGGGCGAACCATGAAGGCACCAGCCGG
>JANOBW010000306.1:0-16490 GCA_031411855.1 Opitutia bacterium | reverse complement strand
CCGACCGCACCGTCACCATCGAGGTGACCGACGAATCCGGCAAGTTTGGCGTCAACAAGCTCCCGCCCGAGGTTCTCTCCGAACTGCTGGAAACCCTGGAATTCAACCTCGGGGAACGGCAGGAACTCGCCGACACGTTTTACGACTGGCTCGACCAGGACGACTCCATGCGGGCCAACGGCGCCGAATCCGAATACTACAAGGCCCTCGACCAGCCCCTGGTCCCCCCCAACGGCCCGCTGCAATCCCTCGACGACCTCCTCCTCATCAAGGGCTGGCGCGAGGCTTTCACCGAAAAGGATTCCGGGCTCCTTTCCCCCAAGTTTGAGCAGCTCAAGGACTGCCTTTCCCTTTACAACGAAGGCCTCATCAACCGCCATGCCGCCTCCGGCCTCGTCATGGATGTCATCTCCAAACTGGAGGGGTTTGACGCCACCGGTCTGAGTGAATACCTCGCCGGCACCGACAAACAGATCGGCACCTCCGACGACCGCATGATCGCCGACAACGACCCCAACTTCGCCCCTGGCGGAGGCAAGGGCGGGGGCGCTTCCTATTCCTCCACCAACGCCAACATTCTGCGCATCGCCATCACCGTCAAACGCGGTGAGGCCAGTTTCTTCCTCACTTCCCTGCTGACGGTCGGCCAAAACTCGAACAACAACAACTCGGGCGGTGGCGGCCGCAATCAGGCCGGTGGAGGCGGAAACCCCCGCCCCGTCGTCACTCCGGGCGGTCCCAACAACAACCCAGGCGGCCCGCGTCCCGGCAACAACAACCCCAACATCCCCCTTCCCGGTAAAATCGAGGTCAGCATCACCGGCCCCGGAGGTAATCAGGGAGGCGGCAACCGCGGTGGCGGCGGTTCCGGCACCGGCACCGGCACCGGGCGCACCATGGGCGGGGCCGTCAACGGCTCCACCACCACCAAGCCATCAGGCAAGACGACCGTGGACCTCAAATACCCCTTTCCCATCGTCAACGTGAGCGAAAACCAAAAATAGTGAAACAATCGGACTTTTCCCTCCGCTCATTTTTACAAGTTGCCTTGCGAAACTCGTAACTTCCTGCGGCTTTTCACGTTCGACATTGCCCCTGTTCTCGACTCCCTCGACCACTCCCTTTCACCCGTCCTTCATCCAGCGCTTTCCCACCACCGAAAGTCCCCCTTTCCCCTTCCCCCTACTCCCACTCCCACTCCCGTGCCCTCCCTTTCCACCACATGGTTCAAGAATCATAACTCATAAAACATCCGATGCCCGCCGCCCTTGACCAACTTTCCGCCCTGCTCGACGCCAAATTCCCACCCCGCGTCCCCGTCTTCCTCCCGGGTTCCGCCTTCTTCTCGAAGTCCCTCCCCCTCCCCCCTGAAGTCACCGATTCCGACCTCCCCGGATTTGCCGAACTCGCCCTTGAAGAGCACTCCCCCTTTCCCCTCGAACAACTCCGCTGGGGCTTCCTCGCCGACCGCGGTCTTGGCCGCCTCTTCCTTCACGCCTCCATCGAGCGGCGCCTTCGTTCCCTCGGCCACGAGGACCTCGCCCCCTCGCTTTACGCCCTTCCCGATTTTCTCGCCTCCCTTGCCGGCCCCGCGCCCGCGAAGCCGGAAATCCGCCTTCTGTGTTCCGGTGCCGACCTTTCGGCCGTGACCCTCGAGGCCGGTGCCACCACTCCCAGCCTGGTCCGCACCACTCCCGTTCCCCAGCCCGACAAGGATATCCCCCCCTCTCCGGAAGACATCCGGACCACGGCCACCGCCCTCCTCCGCCGCCTCCCCGATTCCCCCCATGCCCTTCCTGCCAGCGTTCGCGTGCTGCTTGGAGCCAGCACCGATGACAAGGGGCTCATCACCCTTACCGTCCAGGACATCCCCCTGGCCGCCTCCGGATCTCCCTCCACGCCAGCCAGTCTCCCCCTTTCCCTCTCCACCGAAACCCTCTGGCTGGCCGACGTCCGCGACCGCGATTTCGTCCGCACCGAACAGGGTGCCCGCCGCCGCTCGGATGTTTTTTGGAAAGCCATCCTTCTCAGCCTTCTGGTCCTCGGCATCCTGATCGTTTCCCAGATTGGAGTCTGGACCGCCCGCCATATCGTCACCCTCCGCGAGGCTGAGATTGCCGAGCAGGACAAACACGTCGCGGCCGTCACCGCCAAGGACAACCTCTACAGCAAACTCCGCAAAGCCACCCAGGAGGAACTGAAGGTTTTCGCCATGCTCTCGAGCGTCATCCATGAGCGGCCCTCCAGCGTGGTTTTCCAAAAGGTCTCCGCCGAATCCGGATCCGTCCAGGTCAAGGGCAGCACCCGCCTCGTCGCCACCTTCAACCGCTACATCGAACACCTTCGCTCCCTCCCGGGCATCAGGGAGATCAAAGTTCCCAACCTGGCTGTCACCGACCGCGACGCTCCCTTTGACTTCACCGTTTTCTTCCAGACAGGTTTCCCCAAGGAGGAGAAAGCCAACGCCCCCACGGAGGATCCGGGCAAAGCCCCCAAGGACCCTTCGGTGGACCCCGACGCCAAGGATGATAATGCCGACGACAAAAAGGCACCGGCTGAAGCCCCGGCGCCGGCCGCTCCCGTCTCCGTCGAGCCCGGCCAATAAGTAAACTCACTCTCCCAGACTTCCCCGCCTAAAGCCTGACGTCACCCACCTCACATGCTTGCTTTGCTCAAAAAACTTTTCCTCGGCATCACCCTCCGCGAACGCCTCCTCCTCACCGGCTTCATCTGGGTGGGCGTGGTCCTCTGGCTCCTCGCCAACCTCGCCTCCTGGCGGGAGACCTATGCCAACCTGAAAGGAACCTCCAGCTCCCTGGCCTCCAATCAGGGCATCATTGATCAGGAGCCCGTCATTGACCAGAAACTTTCCGTCGAAAAATCCTCGGTGGACCCATCCAAAACCTACACGGCCTCCCGTCTGGTCGAGGAACTGGAACTGATCAAAAACCTCGTCGCCACCACCTCGGAGCTCAAGCGCTTTGATCTGAAATCGGGACGGATCAAAACCGAGGCCAAAAGCATCTTCAACGTGAACTCCATCCGTGTCACCATCAACGACGCCCGCCTCTCCGACCTGATCTACTTCGACCGCCTCCTCCAGGAGCGCTCCCCCTACGTCACCCTGTCCAAGGTATCCCTCTCCAACAACCGGACTGATTACCGGCTCTGCTCCGCTGATTATGAGATATCCTCCTTCGAGCTGCTTTCCTCGCCCCAGGTGGTGCCGGTCACCCCGACCAAAGGCAAATAAGCTTCTCAAGCCGTTCCCACCTTACGAACCGTTTCCCGTCCTTTCCTGAAATTCTTTCCGCCCCCCATCCCTTTTTAACCATGCGCCTCGCGCCCCAACTCCTCCTCGCCGTCTCCTCCCTCGCCGCCCTGGCCCAAACCCAGCCCGCCGCCCCGGCTCCCGCCCCCACCCCGGACAACGCCACCCCGGCCGCCGCCCCCGCGACCCCGGCGGCTCCCGCCGCTCCTGCCACCGCTAACCCGCGCACCCCCCGTCCACGCGCCGTCATCCCCCTGCCCGGCGGAGCCACCGCGCCCGTCCATCCTGCGGCCGCTCCGGCCGTGCCCGCCTCGGCCGCCCCCGCCACCCCTGTGCCCGCCGCCTCTTCTGGAGCCGCCGCCACCGTCACCCCGGCCGCGACAGTGCCTGCCCCGCCCGCCGCCACGCCCACCCTGCCCGCTTCCTCCGGCGTCCCCGCCGCCGTCATCCCCACCCGCCCTCCCGCCCCCGGATCCAACCCCGTCGCCCGCCCCGGCGTGGTCCCGGCCGCCGCCGCCTCCGTCTCCAACAACCCCAGCTTCCGCAACACCAGCCCCGATCTGCCTGTCAACAGCCTCACGCTGACCGACGCCGACGCCAACGCCGTGCTCGACAAAATCGAGCAATACACCGGCCGCGAAATCCTCCGCCCCCAGAATCTCGCCGTCACCAAGATCAACTTCCGCTCCAAAGGCACCATGACCGCCGAGGAGGCCGTCCGCGTCCTGGAGTCCCTCCTGACCATCAACGGCATCGCCCTGACCGACATAGACGCCCGCTTCCGCCAGGCCGTGATCATGGCGGACATCCCCAAAAACGCCCCCGTTTTTATTGATGACCTCAACACCGCCCTGCCCTCCTCCCGCCAGATTTTCGTCAAGTTCTTCAAACTCAACTACCTGACCACCGCCGAGGCCACCCCCTACCTGACCCAGATCCTCACCAACCCCTCTCCCCTCGCCCTGGAAAAGTCCGGTTCCTTCCTCATCACCGACACCCTCCTCAACCTCCGCCGCGTCCAGGATGTCCTCACCCGCATAGACAAGGCCACCAAGCCCAACCAGCAGATCTTCTTCCGCGCGTTGAAAAACACCAACACCGCCGACCTCCAGAAAATCTTCGCCTCCATCAAGGCCGCCCCCTCCCTCAAACCCATCTTCGATTCCACCGTCGTCGAGTTTGATGACCGCAGCAACAAGGTCATGGTCGTCACGCACCCCGACAACTACCCCTTCATTGAGAAGATCTTCGACGAACTCGACGCCGGCGTCTCCTCCCTCACCACCACCCGCGTCTTCACCCTCAAATTCGCCGAGGCCGAGGAAATCCAGGGCCTGATTGACAAGGTCCTTTCCGGCGACTCCGGCGTGTCCTCCGCCGGCGCCTCCTCCCGTTCCCGCTCTTCCAGCCGCTCCAGTTCCGGCACCGGGGCCAACGGCGGCCGCTCCGCCCTGGGTGGCACCAACAACCGGACCACCGCCCAGGCCCAGCCTGCGGCCACCGGCGGCGGCGGTTCCTCCCGCCCCTCCACCGCCTCGGCCGGAGCCGGACACCAGCAGCAGCAGTTTTCCGAATATCTCGCCGTCGTGGCCGACACAAAACGCGATGTCCTCGTCGTCACCGGCACCGAGGGCGACATGAAATACGTTCAGGAACTCGTGGACAAACTCGACATCCTCCGCCCGCAGGTCCGCCTCGATGTCGTCATCGCCGAAGTCACCCTCGACGAAAACGAACCCAGCGGCCTCCAGTCCTTCGCCGCCAAATACACCGCCGCCACCGCCACCGCCGCCAGCGAGCTCAACATCAACCCGGCCTTCCCCGGCTTCTCCTCCACCAACGGCATCAACATCAAGAACTTCTCCATGGACGGCGTTCTCAAGACCGCCTCCTCCAGCAACAAGATCATGGTGCTCGGCAACCCGTCCATCACCACCACCCACAAGGAAGAGGGCAAAATCGAGGTCAATGAGCGCCGCCCCATCCTCCAGGGCACCTTCAACTCCGGCACCACCGGCACCTCCACCCAGGTTTCCTACGAAAAGATCGGCCTCACCCTCACCGTCACCCCCAAGGTCGGATCCGATGGCACCATCCAGCTCGATATCGAGCAGATCATCCAGAACATCTCCGGCTCCGTCACGATTGATGGCAACCCGCAGCCCATCATCGGCGAGCGCACCGCCAGTTCCATCATTTCCGTCCGCGACGGCGAGTTGACGGTGCTCGCCGGCCTCCAGGAGCGCACCCAGACCAACGATCAGAGCAAGTTCCCCATCCTCGGCCGCATCCCCCTTATCGGCTCCCTCTTCAATCCCCGCACCGATTCCCTCAAGCGCCACGAGCTCCTCATCTTCATCCGCCCCACCGTTCTCGCCTCCACCGCCAAGGCCGACGAGGACGCCCGCGCGCGCCTCCTCATCATTGACCGCGACGCCCAGGGCCGCATTCAGAACAAGTTGGAAACCAACCGCTTCGAATTCGAACGCGAGCTGGACGAAAAGGGTGAGCTGAAACGCTGGCAAAATGGCCGCCTCCCCGAGGAAAAAGCCCCTCCCTCCCCGATCAAGTGATCCGAAGCATCTCTGATTTTTGATTCAGGAAGACTCCCACAGGTCCATCCCGTCCATGAAGTCCCTACTGTCCATTCTTCCCACTCAAGGTGCCTCTCCCCGGCTTCCGGGATATCCGCGCCTTGCCAATCATAAATCATTAATCATAAATCATAAACGGCTCACCTCCTCGCTTCTTCTCCTCCTCGCCTCCTCCTGCCTCGCCCCCGCCGCCGATCTCCTCAGCAGCAACCCCTTCATCCCCGAAGGCTGGGTGGCCCCTTCCGATCGCGCCGCCCAGGCCGCCATCGCGCCCCCGCCTCCCGTCAACCTTGAGTTCAAGGGCCTGGACGACTGGAACGGCACCATCTCCTTCTACCTCTACGACAAGGTGAAGCAATCCGGCCGCTGGGTCGTGCTGAATGACGAGTCGGTGGACACCCCCGTCGTCAGCTTCGACCAGGGCGGGGAAAACGTCTCCATCTCCGTCCGCATCAACGGCAAGATTGAGAAAATGACGATGAAAAAACCAGACGGCAAACCGCTGGAGGTGGCCACCTTTGCCCCCGCTCCGGCCCCCGCCGCCGCTCCCGGCCAGCCCCCGGCCGTCGGCCCCAACGGCCAGCCCATACCTCCCGCCCCCATCCGCCGCCGCGTCATCCTTCCCGGTGCCGCCCCCGATCAAAACGGTGCTCCGCAAATTGATGCCAGCGACCCCAAGAACAACGCCGTTCTCAGCATCGTCAACCAGGCCAACACCCAAGTCCAGCCCGCCGCCCCGGCCACCCCACCCCCAGCCAAATAACCCCATGAAGACCATCCCCTCCTCGCTTCTTGTCCTCCTCTCCTCTTCCAGCCTTGGATGGGCGGGCGACATCGTCGCCAACAACCCGTTCATTCCTTCCGACTGGGCCCCTCCTTCCGATCGCAAGGTCGTTCCGGAAAAAGCCCCGGAGCCGATGAACCTCGAACTGCACGGCATTGACGAATGGAACGGCGTCAAATCCTTCTACCTTTACGACAAAGTCAAACAAAGCGGCCGTTGGGTCGTCCTCAACGACAGCTCCGCCGACACCCCCATCACCGCCCTCGACGACTCCGGCGAATCCACCACCATCACCGTCAGGCTCAACGGGCGTTCCGAAAAGCTTTCCCTCAAGAAATCCGACGGCAAACCCTTGGAAATCAAAACCTTTGCCGCGGCCGCTCCGCCCCCCGCCGCCGTTCGTGCCCCCGGAGGTGAACAGCCGGGTCAGCCCGGCCAGCCCAATGGCGGCAAGCCCGGCATCCCCGGCTACAACCCCGCCCTCCCCCACACCGACCCGGCCAACGCCGCCGCCCTCAAGGCCTTCCAGGAGGCCCGCCAGGCCGAAAGAAATGCCAACGGAGGCAAAGATGGCCAGCCCGCCTCCAACATTCCCGCTCCCGTCGGCGCCACCACCTCCGCCGCGCCCGCCGTCCCCGCTCCCGCCGCCACTGAGCAGGCCCCGGCCAACCCGCCTCGCCGGCCCCAGCCCACCTACAACGGCACCGACCGCGGCACTCGCCGCTCCCGCTGATCTGCCGCCCCCTCCTTGCCACCAACTCTCTGCTCACCCCTGATTACTGATTATCAATTTTTAATTTAATCAGTAATTTTTAATTTTCCTCATGCTTTCCCTCCTCGCCGAACTGACCGACGAACAGCGCAACCTCCTCTCCACTTCCGCCCTCGCCGAACGCCTCCCCCTCCTGGCCCAGTTCCGCCGCGAAAAGGAATCAGAAACCCTCGCCCTGGTCGGCCGCGCCTCCGGCCTGCCCGTCCTGCCTGTCCTCCTCCCTCTCCCCAAGGCCACCGAGCACCTGCCCCTCCGCCTCATCATCGAATACCAGGCCCTCCCGGTCGAGGCCCCCGCTGAGCCCGTCCCGCCTCCCGCGCCCGAAGTCGGAACTGACGATCCCACCTTCACCCGCCTCCCCTTCCCCATCGGCGGAGCCAAAACCGCCCTCCCCTCTTCTCCTCCTCCCCTCCTCCCCTCTTCTGAATCGCCAGGGGCTTCCGCCCTCCACCTCGCCACCCTCTGGCCCCCGGAGCCCGAGATGTCCGAATGGATCTACGCCGCCTCCGGCCGCACCCCCGTCTGGCATCTCGCCGACGCCAAGGAAATCGCCAACACCATCACCCAAAACTTCGGCGTCGGAGCGGCCGACATTGACGACTTCGACATTGATGAGGACGCCGGCCGGCCCAAGGAGGAGGCCGAGGACGAGGACGCCGCCCTCATCCGCTTCGTTAACGAAGTGATCGAGAAGGCCGTCACCGACCGCGCCACGGACATCCACTTCGAGCCGCTCAAGGAGAGCCTCCAGATCCGCTACCGCATTGACGGCGAGCTCGTCCCCATCCGCCTGCCCGACAACCTCGTCAACTTCCAGTCCGCCATCATCTCCCGTCTGAAGATCATGGCCAAGCTGAACATCTCCGAAAAGCGCCGCCCCCAGGACGGCCGCATCAGCTACTCCGGCGGCGGCTCCGCCAACGACCTCGATATCCGTATCTCCACCATCCCCACCCTCTACGGCGAATCCCTCTCCCTCCGTCTCCTCAACCAGAAGAGCAACCCCATCTCCATCAGCGACCTGGGCCTCCTCATTGAGGACCAGGACAAGGTCAAGTCCGTCCTCGATCTCCCCCACGGCATCATCCTCGTCACCGGCCCCACCGGTTCCGGCAAGTCCACCTCCCTCACCGCCTTCATCCGCCACATCAACCTCCCCGGCCGGCGCATCATCACCGTCGAGGACCCGGTCGAATACGAGGTCCCCGGCGTCAACCAGACCCAGGTCCACCACGACATCGGTTACAACTTCGCCTCCGCCCTCCGCCACATCCTGCGGCAGGACCCGGACGTCATCATGATCGGTGAAATCCGCGACCGCGAGACGGCCGATATCGGCATCCGCGCCGCCCTCACCGGCCACTTGGTGTTTTCCACCCTCCACACCAACGACGCCCCCGGAGCCCTCACCCGTCTCACCGACATGGGCATCGAGCCCTTCCTCATCGCCTCCGCCGTGGAACTCCTGCTCGCCCAACGCCTCGTGCGCCGCCTCTGCCCCCACTGCAAACAGCCCGCCAAGGAGGACCGCCGTTACCTCGAGGGCTGCCTCACCGCCCTCGGCCAGCCCCTCAGCGAGGAAAACCTGCATACCACCCACTACCTCCCCCACGGTTGCGACAAATGCCGCAAACTCGGCTACCGCGGCCGTATCGCCCTCTTCGAGATTCTCCGCGTCAACGACGCCCTCCACGAGCTCATCATTCAGAAGGCCTCCGCCGCCGAGATCCGCAAGGTCGCCCTCCCCAAGGGCATGGTCACCCTCCAGTCCAGCGGCTGGCGCCACGCCCAGCGCGGCAACACCTCCCTCACCGAGGTCATGCGCTACGCCGACTTCGGCCGCGAAGGCGTCGAGGCCTAAGGGCCGGAGGCCCTAAGGCCAAATTGAAGATTAAAAATTAAAGATTAAAAATGCCAAGGCATTCACTCCCGCCTCCATGACGTTTTTACGCTACTTTGTCTCTCAATTTTTAATTTTTAATTCTTAATTTTTAATTCCTCAGAATGGCCACTTTCAGCTACAAAGCCGTCAACACCTCCGGCACGACCTCCACCGGCGTGGTCGAGGCGGGTGACCGGCGCCAGGCCGCCAAATCCCTCGCCGCCCAGGGCCTCCGCGTCCTCTCCCTCGGCACCGCCTCCGGCCGCGCCATCCCCGCCAAGGCCGCCGACGTCAAACTCTACACCGAGGCCAAGGCCGCCAAAAAGGGCGACGGTCCCGTCTCCTCCTCCAAGTCCGCCAAGGCCGCCGCCGGCCTCGCCTTCCTCAAGCGGATGCTCGAGCTCGTCAACTCCGGCCTCCCCCCCGGCGACGCCGTCAAACTCCTCTCCATCCGCATCACCGATCCCGTCCTCAAGTCCCTGGCCACCGATCTCTGGAAGGATCTCTCCGAGGGCCGGCCCCTCAGCGCCTGCGTGGCCAAGCGCACCGAATGGTTCGGGGATTCCGCCGCCAACCTCATCGAGGCCGGGGAAGCCACCGGCCAGCTTGGCCCCATTCTGGAACGGATCGTGGCCCACCAGGAGGAATCCAACGAGATGAAGGCCAAGATCAAGGCCTCCCTCGCCTACCCGGTCTTCATCATTTTCGTCGCCTTCGCCGTCGTCTGCTTCTTCCTCTTTTTCCTCCTCCCCAAACTGCGGGACATGCTCGAGAAACTGGGCGGCCAGATCCACTGGACGGCCCGCTTCCTCCTCTGGTCGGCCGACTTCGCCATGACCTTTGGCCCGTTCATCATCATCGCCCTGGTCATCGCCGGCACCAGCCTCTACCGCTGGCGCCAGACCCCCGAGGGCCGCCAGGCGACGGACATCTGGATGCTCAAACTGCCCCTCCTGGGCCGCATCTTCCTCTTCACCGAGGTTTTCCAGACCGCCACCCTGCTCTCCACCCTCCTGGCCAGCGGCATCAACACCACCGAGGCCCTCCGCCTCGTCGAGCGCAGCCTGAAAAACACCCTCCTCCGCGCCAAGTTCGCCAACTCCCGCTCCATGATTCAGGAGGGTGCCTCGATGTCGGCCGCGTTCAGCAAGACCCGTTTCCTTTCCGACATCTCCAACGACATGCTGTCCGTCGGTGAAAACACCGGTAACATCGTCCGCTCCTTCCGCGAAATCGCCAAGATCCACCAGCGCGAACTCGGCATCCTTCTCCAACGCCTCATCACCATCGTCTCGGCCGGGGCCCTCGGCTTTGCCTTCGCCCTCGTGGCCATGATCGCCCTCTCCGTCGTGCTGGCCATCATGTCCGTCCAGTCCGGCATCACCGGCAAGTAAGGGAATTCGCCCTCGGTGCGGGCGTCTTTCCCGGGAACGCCGGGCTCCGGACCGGCCCTGCCTCGCCCACCCGCACTCCGGTGCGAGCCTGGACCTTCCAGGCCAAACCATGGACGTGTTCAGGATAAAAACTCGGCTCCGGCGGGAAAAACGGAATGCTGGCGGCACAACCTCCGCCCATGCCCGCCTTACGTCTGCGCCATCTTCCCCTCCTGCTCGGCCCCCTGGCGCTGAACTCCTGCGTCACGCCGGAAGCCCCGTCCGCTCCCCGCTTGGCTCACCCCCTCCACGTCCTTTACCTCGGCCAGTTTGAGAACAAAGGCAAAGGGGCCGACTACTCCTACCTGCCCGGCCAGACCCTCGCCCCCGAGGCCATCTACTTCGACCACCCGCTCAGCGCCGAAGCCCTGACTGAGAGCTACGTGCGCAACTTCGACGCCGTCGTGGACGCCTCCAAGCCTATCGCCCCCAAGGCGCCCTATACGTCCGATGAACTCACCCGCACCCTCGCTCTGGAAACTTACGCCAAGTCCGGCCGTCCCGTCCTCAGACTCACTTCGCCTGCAACCGACGCGCAGCTCCGCGAGCAACTTCTCGCCGCCGTCTCCCCCGCCGCCAAGGCCGCCTGGGAAACATTCCTCGCCACCCGCGAACCCGTCCGCCGCGAGGCCCGCGATGCTTCGATTGCGAACTATGAGAAACGCCCCTCGCCCGTCCCCTATCAGTTCCCCCTCACGCCCGAGGGCAGCATGGCGCGGACCCAGGTGCCGGCCGACTTCGAGCTGAAACTTTTCGCCGCCGAACCCGACATCGCCAAACCCATCGCCCTGGCCTGGGACGAACGCGGACGCCTCTGGATCGCCGAGTCCCGCGACTACCCGCACCACCCCGCGCCCGGCGGCGGCCACGACTCCATCAAGATCTGCGAGGACACCGATGGCGACGGCCGGGCCGACAAATTCACCGTCTTCGCCGACGGCCTCAGCATCCCCACCTCCCTCGTCTTCGCCAACGGCGGCCTTATCGTTGCCCAGGCCCCGCACTTTCTCTTTTTCCAGGACACCGACGGCGACGACAAAGCCGACGTCCGCAAGGTTCTCTTTGAAAACTGCTGGAGCACGGAGGACACCCACGCCGGCCCCTCCAGCCTCACCTACGGCCTCGACAACTGGATCTACGGCGCGGTCGGTTACGCCGGGTTCAAGGGCAAGGTCGGCGGCAAGGACATCGCCTTCGACAGCGGCGTTTACCGCTTCAAACCCGACGCCTCCGAAATCCATTTCCTCCATCAGTTTAGCAACAACACCTGGGGCTTCGGCATGAACGACTACGGCGACATTTTCGGCTCCACCGCCAACAACGCGCCCAGCTTCCATGGCACGCTTCCGGCCTACCTCATCCCCCAGGGCAAACGCCTCCTTTCGGCCAACCGCATCAACACTACGGACCGCCTCCACCCCAACACGCCGAACGTCCGCCAGGTGGACGTCATGGGCGGCTGGACTGCCGCCGCCGGCCACACCTTCACCTCCGGCCTCGGCCTCCCGCCCCGCCTGCGCGGCAAGGCCCTCGTCTGCGAGCCCACCGCCAAACTCGTCTCCGTCTTCGATGTCCGCCAGAAGGGCTCCACCTACGAGGCCGTGGACAACTTCAACCTCGTCGCCAGCTCCGACGAATGGTTCTCCCCCGTCTTCGCCGACGTCGGCCCCGACGGCGCGGTCTGGGTCGCCGACTGGTGCGAGTTCATCATCCAGCACAACCCCACGCCCACGTCCGAACGCGGCGGCTACCAAGGCGAAACCGGCGGCGGCGGGGCGCACGTGAACCCAAACCGTGACGGCCAGCGCGGCCGGGTTTACCGCGTCGTCTGGAAGGATGCGCCGAAGCCTGCGATCACGTCGCTGGAATGGCCTCACATGGAGAGAAGGCACACGAATTTTATGAATAAATACGTTCCGAATCCTCAGCTTAATTTTAAAACATCAACTTGGACTCCTGCTGTGCCTTCAAACGTAAGCCCCGATGAATACAATGATTTTTGGCAACAACGAGATAGCCAGTTAGTTCAAGCTCTCAAATCCGAAAACAAATTCTGGAGACTCACCGCGCAGAGGCTTATTTTGGAGAGAAAAGATTGTATTCCCCATGAAATTGAAGGAGCAAATATTTACCCTGAAATCGCACATGCGGCGGATGGAATAAATGTTTATCAACAAGAAGTTTCTGAGAAGGAGAAAATCTTCACACTTCATGTCCTTTCGATACTTCATTGTAGCGAAATCAACGGAGGTTACTCTTGGGGTGATCATGGCTATTATTTGCTCCCCGCAACCTCCGCAAATCCAGCAATGCGACGTAATCACATACGACTCCTTAATTCAAACTGGCTTAACAACGAAGAAATTGAAACTTTTCCAAACGTTCGTGACCCTGATCTACTCACCCGGCTCGCAGCCTTCAATAAACTCTCAGAGTTTCGCACCTCACCCGAGCTGAAATCCCTCATCACCCAGCTTCGTCAGATCCCCGAAAACCGCGCTGACCGCTGGCTCAACGAAAGCCTTCAACTCGCCGCCTATGTCCATGGCGTGAAGGGTTACACCGAAGGTCCGAACCTCCTGGCCGAACGCGGCGGTTTTGAACAGACCGACGCCTGGAGTGTGGTCCGTTCCGATCCGAATGTGACGGCCACCTTCGACACTCCGGGCGCGGCGCGTTCGGGAAACAAGTCGCTCAAAATCACCCTACCCAAAGAAGTTTGGTCCCGGCATATCGTGAAGACGCCCGTGGCCGTCCAACCGCGCACCGACTACCGCCTCTCCGCCTGGGTCAAGGGCGACACCGAGGGCGACGTCCAACTCTCCCTCGGCAACCTGCCCAACACCATGCGCGGGGCCGCCGACAACCCCGACACCTGGACCGAGGCCGAACTCTTCTTCAACAGCGGCGACCTCACCTCCGTGGACGTCCAGATCGGCATCACCGACTGGCCAGGCGGGACCGTCCGCGTGGACGATGTTTCCCTCACCCAGGTCACCTACGGCGAAGGCGAAAAACCGCAGCCTGGCGACGCCGCCCGCGGGAAGGAAATCTTCCAAAAGAACGCGCTGGCCAACTGCGTCAACTGCCACGCCCTCAAGGGGATCGGCGGCGTGGTAGGCCCGGCGCTCGACGGAGTCGCCTCCCGCCACAACGAGGCCTACCTGCGCCAAAGCCTCCTCGAACCCAGCGCCCAACTCGCCCCCGGTTTTGAACAGTTGAAAGTCTCCCCCATGCCCGCCATGGGCCAGGTCCTCCGCGAGCAGGAGATCAACGACGTGGTCGCCTTCCTGCTGACCCTGAAGTGATACCGTCAACCGGCACCCTCCTCTTCATCTGGCGAGGGGAGACCACATTTGCCTCGTTGCCTTGGAGATGAAATGTGAAATCTTGAGCCTGAAATCCCTCTCACATGCCCGATTCCCGCAGCGAAGCCCTCCGACTCCTCCGCGCCTTCACCCAGGCCCACGGCGCACCCTCCGGCGAGGATGAGCCCCGCAGCCTCTTCGCCTCCGAACTCAAGGCCCTCGCGGGCGTCCGCCTGGCCACGGACAAACTCGGCGGCATCTTTGCCGAACAGCCCGCATCGTCCGGTCCCCGCGTGCTCATCGCCTGCCACCTCGACGAGGTCGGCTTCATGGTCCAGAACATCACCGAAAGCGGCTTTCTCCAGTTTGTCCCCCTGGGTGGCTGGTGGGGCCATACCCTTCTGGCCCAGCGCGTTCGCGTCAAAACCCGCTCCGGCCGCGAGGTCCTCGGCGTCATCACCTCCACCCCGCCCCACTTCCTCAGCGAAAGCCAGCGCAACAACGTCATCAAAGAGGACCAGATGTTTCTGGATGTCGGCGGCAAAAACCGGGCCGATGTGCGCGAACGTCTCGGCATCGAGCTGGGCGACACCATCGTCCCTGAATCCGACTTCCGCGAGTTCAACCATCCCGACCTCCTGCTCAGCAAGGCCTTCGACAACCGCGTCGGCTGCGCCGCCGTCGTCCAGGCCGCACAAGGCCTTTATCCCGAAAGCCTTCCCTGCCGCCTCATCGCCGCCGGCACCGTCCAGGAGGAGATCGGCACCCGCGGGGCCAAAACCCTCGCCCACGCCGTCAAGGCCGATGTAGCCCTCGTGCTCGAAGGCCCTCCGGCCGACGACACCCCCGGCTTCAACCGGGCCGATTCCCAGGGCAAACTCGGCGGGGGCGTCCAGATCCGCCTCTTCGATCCCAGCGCCGTCATGAGCCGCCGCCTGGCCGACTTCGTCATCGCCACCGCCCAGGCCGCCAACATCCCCCACCAGGTCACCGTTCGCCGCAGCGGCGGGACCGACGCCGCCGCCTTCCACGTCGCCGGAGAAGGCGTGCCGAGCATCGTTCTCGGTGTCCCGGCCCGCTACATCCACACCCACAACTCCGTCATTGATCTCAACGACCAACTCGCCGCTGTCAGCCTTGTCCAGGAACTCGTCCGGCGCCTGGATGCCGCCACCGTGGCCTCGCTGACCCACTTCGCCTGAGCCCCAGTAGCTCTTCGTTCTCTCTCCTCTTCCGTCTCGCTTCCACCCCATGCCGTCGGATCAACACCAGCACCACCACGGATGCCACGCCCACAAACCCAGCGTGGAGGCCGCCGTTGAGCGCCTGCGGGAGCATCATCACCGCATCACAGGCGCGCGCCGGGCCCTGTTGGAGCTGCTGGCCCAGAGTGACAAACCCCTGACCGTGGCCGAGTTGCACGCGGGCAGCCGCGACCACGGCATGGACCTCGTCACGGTTTACCGCAACATGGAGGCCTTCCACGCCGCCGGGGTCGTGCAACGCTGCCCCCTGGAAGATGGCACCCCGCTTTTCGAACTGATGGGTGAGAACCACCATCACCACCACATCATCTGCCGCGTCTGCCACCATGTCGAAAAACTGGACGTCTGCGTGGCCGAGGCCTTCGAAAAACTCGCCACCCAGCGCGGCTTCCAGGACGTGACCCACACCCTCGAACTCTACGGCACCTGCCCCGCCTGCAAGGGGTGAGGCTAACCAACTTGCGTTTTCCTTATGAGAATCGAATAAGTCATGCCCCGTCATCCCGTCCGATTCTCCCTCAGTCTGATTCTGGCCTGCGTTTGCTCGAATCTGCCGACGGCAACCAAGGCCCAGGTGCCGCCCTGGGTCGTGGGGTTTTCCAGCAGGCACAGCAATCCTGCGATAAACGCCAATTACGCAATTAGCGTTACTTCGGGAGGATATGGGGCTGGTTTTGAGTTTCTGCTGGAGAGTTCAGGTCTGCTCATACCGAGTCGTGGCACTGCTGGAATCGGCCATGCCTGGTATCTGGAACCGGAGTTCACCGCTTTCGACCCCACCTATGCGGAAAGTCACCAGCCGATTTTCGGGGGTCTCGATAAATTTCAGTCGGCATCCGTCCAAACTCCCGAGAACAGTCCGTTTTACCTTAGTTTTTATCTGGGCACGAAATACACGGCCGATCCCACCGCCTACTACCTGTTCGGTTGGGCCAAGTTCACCCGCACCCAGGATCAGATGACCTTGCTCGACAGTGCCATCATCGAGGGCAGATCAGGAATTATCGTGGGAACCACTTCCGCCGTCCCCGAGCCCTCCAGCCTAGTGTAGTGTTTGTGAATTGGCTATGCATAATTGTGATGCCGTTAGAGCGGCGCGGGCGCGCTGGATCTTTTCCAAAATCGCCTGACCCTCCGCCTTCCAGCGGTAGCGCACGGGGTTGAGGTCGCGCTCCACGAGA
>JANOBW010000305.1:0-45619 GCA_031411855.1 Opitutia bacterium | reverse complement strand
TAACGGAGAAGGGAACCCATCCATTGTAAGGATTGTGAATCAAGAAAGCGACCTGCTCCGGAGAAAATTTGATCAAAAAACATCAAAATAGTGCTGGAAAAAATAATCGGCATAACACCAGCATAGTTAACCTTCAAGGGTAAAAAGGAACTTTGACCGCCGTAAACTTTTCTTCCAACAACACGTTTCGCGTAGTGAACAGGAATTTTTCTGGTTGCTTGCGTAATAGCAATAACCCCTGCTAAAACAACAAAAAATAAACCTACCATAAGAACTGCATGCAAAGCGTTCAACGATGTCGCACCAACTTTAGTGGTAAATAATTGTAAAGTTAGTTGAACTGCCCCCGGCAAATCAGAAAGAATATTGACAGCAATGAGGAGTGAGACTCCGTTCCCAATTCCTCTTAAGGTAATTTGTTCACCTAACCACATCATCAGAAGAGAGCCCGCTGTAATCAAAAGAACTGAAGAAAAGACAAAATACCACCCAGTTACGAGAGCAATATTTCCGTATGTTTCGGGTTTAAAGTTACTGAACATTTGTTGGGGATTTTCCAACGAATAAACAAGCATTGTTCCTTGAACAAGACAAATTGCAACCGTCAAATAGCGAGTGTATTGATTTAATTTTGATCTTCCTGCTTCACCTTCTCGTTGTAGTTTTGACAATTGTGGTAGCACGGCAGTCATCAATTGGATGATGATCGAAGCACTGATGTAAGGCATTACCCCTAAAGCACAGATCGAAGCTTTTAGGAATGCTCCACCGGTGAACATATTAAAGACACCAAAGAGACTACTATTTCCTTCTTGAGCAAGGTCTTTAAAATAATTTTCAAGAGGGAGTGGGTCAACTCCTGGCAATGGTAAGTGCGCACCAATACGTGCAATCAGAATTAAACTAAGCGTAAAGATTAGTTTAGTCCTAACTTCGGGAATTTTTAGAGAATTTGCGAAAGCTGATAACATAACAAATAAGAGAAGTGCCCGAAGACACTTCTCTTGTTAATTGCCAAAATTAAAGTGAAACGGTTACAGAACCGCCAGCAGCTTCAATTTTAGCTTTAGCTGAAGCGGAAACTTTTGATACAGTAACAGTGTAGCTTTGTGTTACTTCCCCGTCACCCAAAAGCTTGATAGGGTTCGAATTGTCACGAATCAAACCTGCTTCTACAAGAGATTTTCCGTTAACAATGTTTCCTTCAAGCTTTGAAAGATCACGAAGATTAATTACATTAAAAACAGTTCTAAATTTGTATTGATTGAATCCACGATGAGGCAATGTCCGGTAAAGTGGAATCGCACCACCTTGGAAACCCAAATGAACACCTACAGAACCCGAGCGAGCCCTTTGTCCTTTATTTCCCCGGGTAGAGGTTTTTCCATGGCCAGAACCTTCGCCAATACCTTTTCTTTTGGTTCTTTTGTGGGAACCGGGTGGCGAGGAAGGAAGTTGATGTAAACGCATGATAATTAGGCAGTTCGAATTCTACGGATTTCCTCGGCACTTCTCAATTGAGACAAGGCTGAGATGGTTGCTAACACAACGGCTCTATGATTTTTGGACCCTAAAGACTTTGAGAGAATATTTTTTACTCCAGCACATTCCAAGACAGCTCTCACCGCGCCGCCGGCAATGACTCCGGTTCCAGGACTTGCCGGACGAAGAAAGACATTACCTCCATCTTTTTTTCCAGTAACTTCGTGAGGAATCGTATCACCACGTAATTGAAAAGAAAGAAGCTTTTTTCTTGCATTCTCTCCACCTTTACGGATGGCCTCAGGAACTTCTTTAGCTTTTCCCATCCCTACGCCAACACGACCATTACGGTCGCCAACGACGACAAGTGCAGAAAAGCTGAAGCGTCTACCACCCTTGACAACTTTAGAGCAGCGATTAATGAAAACTACTTTTTCGAGTAGTTCAGTATTTGGGGTTTCTGTTTTCACTAGTTTAGAATTGGATTCCAGATTTACGGACAGTATCAGCAAAAGCTTTTACGATACCATGATAACGACGACCGTTGCGGTCGAAAACTACTTGCTTAATACCTGATGTAAATGCCATTTCTCCGAAGGTCTTGGCTAACTCTTCGGCGCTTTTGACATTAGCTTTGAGATCTTTGGACTTTAGTTCCTTAGAGAGGGTTGAGAGGGCAAACATCGTGACACCTTTGCTGTCATCAATAATTTGAGCATCAAGATTTCTACCAGACACATGCAGGCATAGACGGGGACGGTCGGGAGTTCCAACAACCTTCTTGCGAGCACGAAAAATACGTTTTTGGCGGCGTTTGGCCTTAAGTTTTTGTTGCATGATATTTTACTTTCCAGCAGTTTTACCTTCTTTGCGACGGACAAATTCACCAACAATATGCACACCTTTACCTTTGTAAGGTTCGGGTTTGTAAAAATGTTTCAAATCCGCAGCAACAGAGCCAACAAGTTGTTTGTCAACTCCTTCAATTTTTAGCTTAGTTCCTTCCACAATGGTAATTTTCACACCACTGGGTATGGGATAGGTGATCGTGTGGGAATAGCCTAAGCTAAGAACAAGATTTTGACCTTTTTGCTCAGCTTTAAAACCCACTCCTTGAATTTCAAGGTTTTTTTCATAACCATTTAAAACCCCTGAAATCATATTGGCAACAATAGCACGAACTGTTCCGTGCATTGCGTTGGCAAAACGAGTCGTCGCGGTTGGAACAACTGAAACTACTCCATTTTCAATTTGAACTTCGATAGGGGCATCAAATGATTTTGACATTTTACCCTTGGGACCTTCGACAAAGACTTGCTTGTTATTAAACTTAACAGAGACTTTCGAGGGAATAGAAATTTTGGATTTACCAATTCTGCTCATTGTAGTAGTGATTAGTGGACGAAACAAATAGCCTCACCGCCTAAACCGGCCTTTTTGGCTTCCTTACCTGTCATGAGCCCTTTGGAAGTTGTCACAATAGTTGTCCCCAACCCACCTAAGGGAGAAGGAATTTCATTGGCACCAAAATAGCGTCTGCAACCAGGACGAGAAATACGTTGAATGTCAACGAGGGCAGGATGAGAACCTGAGTATTTCAAATGGACAAGAATATTCTTGTGGCCATTTTCGTCAAGTTGTTCTTGGACATCACGAATATAACCCTCTTTTTTAAGAATTTCAGCAATTCCAAAGTGGATTTTAGAGTGTCTTCCAAAGCAAGAATCCTTACGAGCTAAGGAGGCATTGCGAAGGATTGTGATAAAATTAGAGATTGTGTCAGACATGGTTTTATTACCAAGAGGATTTGGTTACGCCAGGAATCTTTCCATTGAGTGCAAGTTCCCGAAAAGTAATTCTAGAAAGACCAAACTTTCTAATGTAAGCCCTAGGACGGCCACTTACGGAACAACGATTACGTTGGCGACATACCGAAGAGTCCCTAGGAAGTTTAGTGAGATCCCGTTGAGCTGAATAAAAAGCTTCTTCAGTGGTGTTTGGATTTGAGATGATGGATTTAAGCTCTTTGCGCTTTTCGGCAAACTTTTTTGCCAATTTAACTCGTTTAACTTCTCTCTGAAGCATGCAGGTTTTAGCCATAGTATTAAGAATTTGAAGTGAGATCAGCGGTAGCTTGGATGGCCGAGGATTCGCGTTTGCGGAAAGGCATTCCCAATAGCTTAACTAATTCATGACCTTCCTCATCAGAGGAAGCGGTTGTAACAATTACAATATCACAGCCAAGGGTTCTTTTGTGCCCATCAACAGTGATTTCCGGAAAAATAGTAGTGTCAGAAATACCAAGATTGTAATTGCCCTTCCCATCAAGTTTGTTTCCCACTCCACGAAAGTCGCGAATATTAGGAAGAGCAATATAAATCAAACGGTAAAGAAATTCCCACATCATGGAACCACGAAGAGTAACTTTAGCTCCGATAGGTTGATTCTCACGAAGTTTAAAATTAGAAATACTTTGGCGGGACTTTGTCACAACCGCTTTTTGACCAGCGATTGTTGATAATTCTTTTGCCACTTCTTCAACAGCGCCCTTATCCATTTGAGCGGAAACCCCGGAGTTAATAACAACTTTTGTTACTCTCGGGATTTGGTGTATGTTTTTGTAACCACGGCTTTTTTGAAGCTGTGGAACAACATTTTGCAAATAAAATTGCTTTAGTTCAGGAACTTTGTTCATTTTTTTAGATGCGTTAAGGATTTCCGACCCTTGACGACTTTGTTTTGTTTTACTTTACTGCTTTAGTCTTTGATGAAGACTTTGCCACTGCTAGATTTTTCGTTTGTCCTCTGCGAGATGATTCATAAACGGAGGAAAGCATGACGTTTGAAACATGGATTGACGATTCAATAGTTTCTATTGAACCTTCAGGTTTCTCTTGAGTCTTCTTAGTAAATTTCTTTACAGGATTGATAAAAGTTTTGGGTTCGGATACTTCGAGTGGTTCCAAGTAAACCCTAGATTTGCTTGGGAGAAGTTTGGTGACACGTGCTTTCTGACCCTTTGCACGATGGTTACCAGTTATTACATAAACGGTGTCGCCTTTTTTGATCATAGTATTAAAGAACTTCAGGGGCTAAACTAACAATTTTCATGAATTTTTTTCCTCTGAGCTCACGAGCTACAGGTCCAAAAATACGTGTTCCTTTAGGAGCGTTGGCAGTGTCAATAATGACACATGCATTACGGTCAAAACGAAGGTAGGATCCGTCACTACGACGAATAGGTGCTGTTGTGCGAACAATCACAGCACGTTGGACGGTTCCCTTCTTGCATGCAGCATCTGGGGACGAATCACGAACGTGAACAACGATAACATCTCCAACAGAAGCTGTATCAGTATTTTGTCCGATTCTACGGATCATTTTAACTGACTTAGCACCAGTGTTATCCGCAACATCAAGTTTGGATAAAAGTTGTAACATAATAATTAGGCTTGTAAAGCTGATTTCTCAATGACTGAGAGGAGTCTAAATCTTTTTGTTTTGGATAGAGGGCGTGTTTCCATCACAACGACCTTATCACCGACAGAAGCAGTATTTTTATCGTCATGCACGGAAAGAACAGTAGTTCTATTAACCTCTTTAAGGTAACGGGCATGAGGGACTTTGTAAGCTACTTCAACTTTAATTGTTTTGTCTCCGGACTTCTTTGAAACAACACCTGTAACTGTTTTACGAGGCTTGCGAAGCGAATCTGATGCAACAGTAGTCATTTTGATTGGGTTGAGGTTTTTTGGGTAATCAGTGTGCTTACGCGAGCGATTTGTTTCCTTAAGTGGCGGATCTCACTTGGGTTTTCGATCTGTTTGACTGACTTTGAGAGGTTGAGTAGATGCAACTTTGTTTTAGAGGTTGCAAGCTCAGAGTTTAATTCTGCGAGAGAATTTTGATTGATAGAATTGGTTACTTTGCTCATGAGCTTCAGGAGTTGGAATCTTCACGTGAGATAAACCGGCAATTAAATGGAATTTTGCCATAGGCAAGTCTCATTGCCTCACGGGCTGAGTTTTGTGGGACGCCAGAAACTTCAAAAAGAAGCTGTCCAGCTTTAATTGTGGCAATATAATACTCCACACCACCTTTACCTTTACCCATACGGGTTTCCAATGGTTTTTGAGTGTAAGGTTTGTGCGGGAAAATACGAATCCAGACTTTGCCACGGCGCTTTAAGTAGCGATTGATGGCGACACGTGCAGCTTCAATTTGCTTGGAGGTAAAAACACCAGCCTCTAGAGCCTGAATACCGAAATCGCCAAAAGCCAAATAATCACCCCGCTTTGCAACACCACGAATCCGGCCTCTTTGACTTTTTCGATACTTTGTTCTTGATGGAATTAATGCAGACATTTTGTGTTAATTAATTAGAATTGGCGATCTTCGGGTTTTGTGCAAATCCAGCATTTGATACCAAGTTTGCCATACATCGTGTTAGCTTCACAAAATCCATAATCAATATTTTCACGAATGGTGTGAAGTGGAACTTTTCCGTAACGCATTTTTTCAACTCGTGCGATATCAGCTCCACCAAGGCGTCCGCCGCATTGAATTCTAACTCCCTCAGCTCCCATGCTTAAGGCAGTTTGCAAAGCTTTTTTCATGGCCCGGCGGAAAGAAACACGTCGTTCAAGTTGAAGAGCAATGTTTTCAGCCATCAGGTAAGCCACTAAATCAGGTTTGCGAATCTCCTGAATATCCAAGAGAACATCTTTTCCAATGAGCTTGTTAAGATCTTCTTTGAGCTTATCAAGTTCGGAACCTTTTTTGCCGATAACCACACCGGGACGTGCAGTAAAAATTTTAATACGAACGCGCGCTCCGGCACGCTCAATAAAAATTCGTGGAATAGAGGCACCTTTTAATTTCCCCATGAGGAACTCACGAATACGATAATCCTCGTTGACAAGGATACCAAATTCGCGTTTGGTCGCGAACCAACGAGATTCCCAGTTTCTACGAACTGGCAGTCTGTATCCGATCGGATTTACTTTTTGGCCCATAAAAAATTAGTTTGCAGTTGCTGGAGACAGGATTACAGAAATATGGCAAGTATGCTTGCGATAAGGGTGCGCAGATCCACGTGACGCCGGACGGAATCTTTTAAATTGAGGACCGTCGACTACGGTGGCACTAGAAACAATTAAACCAGAAGAAGATAAATTATGATTATTTTCTGCGTTGGCAATTGCGCTCTTAAGTGTTTTGGCAATTACCTTGGCAGACTTCCTGGGGATGAAATTTAATAATTCAAGGGCTTCATTGGCATTTTTGCCTTGAATTTCACGAATGACCTGTCTTGCCTTAATTGAGGAAATTCGTGCGTAACGGGTATGGGACTTTACTTCCATGAGAATGTTAGTTAGTTGTTTTGATTTGAAATTGGAAACTTTGATTCTGGGCTACAGAATTATCAAGATAAATAATTTGGCAAATGTAATTGAACGTTGATTGTTTGACAATGATTAGTTCAGCTACTGTTTTGTTTTTAACCCTAGTTACAAGTTTCGTTCCTGTAGTTAAGTTTGACTGCTTTTTTGAGATAATGAGAAAGTCTGAAGTTAGATATTTGCTTGATGTTAAATTTACTGATAACGAATTAGTTAAATTTGAAACATCTTGCTCTGTTGAGTAAACTGTGGTTACGCCAACTGATAGCAAAGTGATTAAAGTCAGAATGGACCTCATCACAGGTTAAACAGCCTTCTTGGTATGAGGATTGTGCCCTTTAAAGGTTCGTGTTGGAGCAAATTCGCCCATTTTGTGTCCTACCATGTTTTCTGTAACATAGAGGTTTACGAAATTCTTACCATTATGAACTTCGAAATACAGACCAATGAAGTCGGGGGTAATAGTAGATCTGCGTGACCAAGTTTTAATTGGTTTACGCACGGTTGATTTTTGGGCGTTTGTGACGTGTTTCCAGAGGCCGGGGTCAACAAAAAAACCTTTTTTTAGTGATCTTGACATACAAAATTTAGTTTAAATTAGACTTTTTTGACTTTACGCCCGTTACGACGAACCAAAATTTGGTTATTAGATTGCTTAGACTTCGTGCGGGTAGGAAAGCCCTTTGACAATTGACCCCAGGGGGAGACAGGTTGGAGCCAACCACCACCACCTTTTGCTTTACCGCCGCCACCACCGTTGGGGTGGTCAACCGGATTCATTGCAATACCCCGAACTCTGGGACGTTTACCTTTCCAGCGATTACGGCCAGCTTTACCAATGGATTCTTTTTCATGCTCAACATTTCCAACCTGGCCAATAGTGGCACGGCAGTCAGAATGAACATGGCGAATTTCACCTGATGGCATTTTAAGGGTGGCCTTATCACCTTCGATACCCATGAGTTGTGCGAGATTTCCTGCAGAACGAGCAATTCTTGCACCTCCGTTGGGGAGCATTTCAACACAGTGAACAAAGGTGGAAGGGGCGATATGCTTAAGAGGCATATTATTTCCAACATTGAGTTCAAGTTTGTTGAGAGAACTTAAAATTTTGTCGCCAATTTTAAGATCACGAGACGCAACAATATAAGATTGGGTTTTATCTTGATATTCAAGTAAAGCGATGTGAGAAGAGCGATTGGGATCGTATTCTAATCTTACAACAGTGGCGGTTTGATCAAAACAGGAACGTCGAAAATCAATTTGACGATAAAGACGTTTGTGTCCGCCTCCGCGACGACGCGAAGTGATTCGGCCGTAGCAATTTCTACCTTTAGCGCGGTGGCTATAGGCAGTAAGATTTTTGACAGGATCACCTTTATGCAGCTCAGGTGATTCAACGGAGACGCGAAATCTTTGGCTGGGGGTAAGCGGGCGCTTAGAAATAATTTTTGCCATGGGATTGAATAACTTAGACTAGTTCAATTTTGTGACCGGCTTGGAGAGTTACTACAGCTTTTTTGTAGTATCCACCAACCAATTCACCGCGACCAGTGCGGCGGTTTTTTTTAGGTTTGGCTGTGGTGGCAAGAATGTTTACTTTGGTAACTTTGATGTTATTTGGGAATACATTTTCCACTTCACGTGCAATGCTAATTTTGTTGCTTTTAGGGCTAACCAAGAAGGTGTATTGGTTATGCTTTGAGGAAAGAAGCGTGGTTTTCTCGGTAAGGAGTTGGCTTTTGATAAGAGTCGTCATATTATTTCAGATTAGCTGTTGGCGCGGTTGAGAACTTTTTCAAGGCCCTTCTCGCTAGCAATAATAAGAGAGTAATGGCAGAAATCTAATGCATTTACGTTTGATGCTTCCACCATGTAAACGCGAGACACATTACGAGCGGCAAGAGTGACTTGGTTCGTCCAGGTATCATCAACAATGAGAACTTTTCCTGTTGCAGCTATATTGGAAATGAGAGTGATGAAGCTAGATGTTTTAGCTTTTTCCACTTCGAAAGTTTGAATGACAGCCAACTCGCCAGCAGCGGCTCGGTCAAAAATGGCGCGCTGTAGGGCCAATTGCTTTACTTTACGATTAATCTTGTGGGAATAATCACGTGGTTTAGGTCCGTGGGCAACACCACCACCTGGCATTTGCACTGCACGTAGGGTTCCTTGGCGAGCACCACCCGTGCCTTTTTGACGGAAGGGTTTTTTTCCACTTCCGCTGACTTCGCCAACATGTTTGGTTTTATGAGTGCCAAGACGTTGGTTGGCTTGATAGCCAACAACAGCAGCTTTCAAAGTCAGCAAGGCGTCATCGCCTTCAAATGGTTTGATAGGAAAATCTTTTTCGACAAAGTTTTTTCCGCTTGTATCAAATACTTTAAGTTTCATGGCGTCTTACTTATGAGTTTTTGGTGGACTTCTTGGAGGAGCGAACAATCACTTGCTCGCCATTGGCACCAGGAATGGAGCCTTTCACCAACATAATATTTTTTTCAGGGATCAGTTTTACGACTTTGAGGTTTTGGACTGTCCGTTGATCTACCCCCATGTGACCAGGCATATGCTTTCCTTTATTGACGTGACCTGGGGTTTGGCGACATCCAATAGAACCAGGGCGACGGTGCATCATGTGACCGTGGGTAGCTGGCTGACCTGCCATCCGATATCTTTTCATGACACCTTGAAACCCTTTACCTTTGGTGATGCCAATCACATCAACCATCTGACCTTCGGTGAAACCATTCACGTCAAGAACATCACCTACTTTTTGGGATGGTTCTTGGTTACAACGGACCTCTTTGAGAGAAGTGTGAGGAGCAACTCCAGCTTTTTTATAATGTCCGCTCAGCTGTTGAGTGACGTTTGTGATCTTGGCTTTACCAAAACCAATTTGAATTGCGTTATAGCCATCAGTTGCAGTTGTTTTTACTTGCACAACCGAACATGGACCTACTTCGACAACGGTGACCGGAACAAGGCTACTTTCTTTATCGTAGACTTGGGTCATCCCAATTTTTTTACCTAATAATGTGAATAGCATAGCTAATAGGCAGGGTTTTTAATAGACCTGCGTTAGATTTTTTGAGAGATTAAACGTTAATTGAAATGTCAACACCAGCAGGAAGATTTAGTTTTTTGAGTTCATCTACTGTTTGGGCCGTAGGATCAACGATGTCAATCAGTCTTTTGTGAGTTCTGATTTCAAATTGATCCATTGATTTTTTGTCGACGTGAGGAGAGCGATTGACAGTGAATTTTTCAATTCGTGTCGGCAAGGGAACAGGACCAGAAACTCTGGCTCCTGAGCGCTTGGCAGTCTCCACGATATCGTGCGCTGATTGATCAATGACTCTATAGTCAAAGCCTTTGAGGCGAATTCTGATGCGAGGGCCGGACATGATTTTGAATTGTTAGGGATTATGTTCTTGCAGGAGCACGAGATGACGTTTCAACGATTTTTTCGAGTAAGTTAGCTGGAACTTGATCGAAGTGCGAAGGTGTCATTGAATAGGATGCTCTGCCTTTGGAAAGTGATCTCATATCGGTAGAATAACCGAACATGGTTTCAAGAGGGACATTGGCGGTGACCACACAGAGATTGTTATCTTTCGATTCCATATTCTGAATTTGTCCCCGACGGCGATTAATATCTCCCACAATATCTCCTTGATAATCTGCTGGTGTTTCAACTTCGACCCCCATGATTGGTTCAAGAAGAATTGGTCCTGATTTTTTCATGGCATCCTTAAAGGCAAAAATTCCAGCCATACGGAAGGCCAACTCGTTTGAGTCAACTTCGTGAAAAGAACCATCAACAATTTCAACAATCCAGTCTATGACAGGATACCCAGCAACAACACCATTTCTGGCTGCTTCTTGAATACCTTCAATAGCTGGTTTGATAAATTCTTTGGGAATTGCACCGCCAACGGTTTTATTTTCGACGGATGTTCCTTTACCTTTTTCGGCAGGAGTTAATTTAATAACCACATGTCCATACTGACCTTTACCACCGGATTGACGGATAAATTTGCCTTCGCCTTCCGAGCGCTTGGTGATGGACTCGCGATATGCAATTTGTGGTTTACCGGATTTGGATTCAACTTTGAATTCTCTTTTTAGGCGATCACAAATAATTTCTAAGTGCAATTCTCCCATTCCTGCGATGATGGTCTGTCCAGTTTCTGGATTTGAGGTCACTCTGAAAGTTGGGTCTTCGTCAGCCAATCTTTGCAGTCCAAATGAAAGTTTCTCTTGGTCAGCCTTAGAATTTGGCTCAATAGACATGGATATAACCGGTTCCGGAAAAGTTGTTTTTTCCAAAATCAGATCAGCTTCGTCATCGCACAAGGTGTCTCCAGTGATAATATCCTTAACACCAATGAGGGCGCAAATATCACCTGAATAAGCGACTTCCAAGTCTTCTCTTTGATTTGCTTTCATAACCATTAAGCGACTGATTCGTTCAGTTTTACGGTTACGAGGGTTGTAGAGGGCCATACCTTTGGTAAGCGTGCCACGGTAAACACGGAAAAAGGTCAATCTTCCTGAAAAAGGGTCGCTCCAAAGCTTAAAGGCTAGACCTACCACGGTGCCATTATCATCAGGAGTAATTTTTAGTTGCTCGAGTTCATCCGTGGTTGTTTCACGATAACCAGTGGCCGCTTTTGCATCTATAGGCGAAGGCATGAATTCAACCACAGCGTCCAGAAGCATCTGGACACCTTTGTTTTTTAGAGCTGAACCAGGAATCACTCCCACAATTTTCAATGCTAAGGTTGCCTTACGAACCACGCTACGGAATTCAGCAACAGTAATCTCTTCACCACCGAGATATTTTTCCATGGTGGCATCGTCAAATTCTGCAACGGCCTCAAGAAGTTTTTCTCTGTATTTAGCCACATCGCTCATCATTTGAGCTGGAATTGCGATTTCATCGAACTTCATTCCACTCTTATCATTTTCATCGTAGAGATAAGCTTTTTTGGTAATGAGATCAACCATTCCTTTAAAGTGTTCTCCTTGGCCAATGGGAAGGAAGAGCGGGTGGGCGTTCCCCCCGAGTTTCGTTCTGATATCGTCAACTGCTTTGAGGAAATTAGCTCCCGTGCGGTCCATCTTATTGATGAATGCAATACGGGGAACTTGGTATTTGTTCATCTGACGCCATACGGTTTCAGATTGGGGTTGAACACCGGCTACACCACAGAAAGCAGCAATAGCTCCATCAAGAACACGAAGAGAACGTTCTACTTCAGCAGTGAAGTCCACGTGGCCTGGAGTATCAATGATGTTTATTTGGTGCGGAATGTTAGCGAAATTACCATCCTTACTGGTCCAGAATGCATAAATCGCAGCGGCTGTGATAGTGATACCACGTTCCTTCTCTTGCTCCATCCAGTCGGTAGTTGCGGCACCGTCATGGACTTCACCAATTTTGTGAATCATTCCTGTGTAGAACAGGATACGTTCAGTCGTCGTAGTTTTACCTGCATCAATGTGAGCAGCAACACCTATGTTACGGGTATACTCAAGAGGATACCTACGCTTAGGCGAGTTTAACTTAGAAAGTTGTGTTTTGTCTGATGACATTGATTCAAAGGTTTGCGTTACGTTGCGTTACGTTTGATTTACCAACGGAGGTGAGCGAAGGCGCGATTCGACTGGGCCATCTTGTGGGTGTCTTCTTTCTTTTTCACCACTGATCCTGTGTTATTGTAGGCATCAATGATCTCAGCCGCCAAAGCTTGGCGCATTTCACCCTTACGGGCACGAGCAGCTTCGCGTATCCAACGAAACGCCAAACTTTGTTGGCGTTCAAAAGAGATTTCGAGGGGAACTTGGTAAGTAGCACCGCCGACGCGGCGGCTCTTAACTTCAAGCTTGGGACGAACGTTTTCCAGAGCGCCAAGAAGCACATCAATGGGGTCACCTTTGCCAAGTTTTTCAGCGACAATTTCAAACGAACCGTAAACGATGCGTTGAGAAGTTGACTTCTTTCCGCTCAACATGATTGAGTTGATCAAGGAACTGACCAAAGCGCTGTTGTAGCGTGAGTCCGGGACTACCGGACGACGTGTTGCTCTGCGACGACGTGACATGACTTTTAAAAATTAATTATTTTTTGGCGGAGGCGGCGCTCTTCTCTTTAGGGCGTTTGACCCCATACTTTGAGCGGGAACGGCGGCGCTTATCCACGCCGGCAGCGTCGTAAGTTCCGCGAACGATGTGGTAACGGACGCCGGGAAGGTCTTTCACGCGGCCGCCGCGAACGAGAACGATCGAGTGTTCCTGAAGGTTGTGGCCTTCGTCGGGAATATAGGCGATAACTTCGATACCGTTGGTAAGACGCACTTTTGCGACTTTCCGGATAGCGGAATTGGGCTTTTTAGGAGTGCGCGTCATTACCTGCACGCAAACGCCACGCTTGAACGGGTTGCCTTGCAGCGCCGGAGCCTTTGTCTTGGATGTTTTCAAGACACGCGGGCGGCGAACGAGTTGGTTGATAGTCGGCATGAGGACGTGAAGGGAAAGCCGTCCAAAGTAGAGTGACCGTTTCCCGACTCAAGACTGAATTTTAAAAAAAGTGTCTTTAAGTCTTGTCTTCCTAAGTGTCTCTCAAGCAACGACACGCGGTGGAAATTCTCGCCCCGGCAGTTCGCCCCGTTGACTTCTTCCCTCAGGTCCTTCACATCAAAGCGCTCATGCCTTCAGAGAACACCCTCCTCCGGTTTTGTTTCGCGTCGCTGGCCTGCTCCGGGAGCTTGTTGGCCGTCACGCCCGCCTGGAAGGATTCCACGGAATCAGTCTTTTCTGAGTCCGCTTCCTGGAAGCGGCAGTTGCGTCCAGGCGCGGAGCACTGGCTTGGCAGGATAGATCGGTTTGCCGGGGCTGACGTCTGGTCCTTTCATGGAATTGCCGCTGGTGATTTCAACGGTGACGGAAATGACGACATTTACATCTGCCAGCAGGGGGGGCTGCCCAACTGTTTGTTCGTAAACAGCAACGGGCAGGCGCACGATGTGGCAGCGCTGATGAAGGTAGATCTTCTTGACCAGACGAAAACTGCCTTGTGGGCCGACCTGGACAATGATGGCGACCAGGACCTCGTCCTGGCTGCCGCCGGTGGCGTGGCGATTTTGGAAAACCGCTGGCCTGAGCCATTCGCGGGCAGGTGTTTTTGGTCCGCGCTGCGGAACGTGGTGGGCATTTCCGCGGGTGACCTTGACGGTGACGGCGTGCTTGATCTGATTCTTGTGCGTCATCAGTCCGACCTGATCACCAGTGATTTGCCTGCGGCTCCCGACCTGCTCCCGAATGCGAGCAACGGAGCTTCGACTGTGTTGATGCATGGAACCGGAGGGTTCGGTTTCAGCCCGTGGCAAGAGGTGGTGGATGAGCGTTTTCTCAGACTTTTTGGGAATTCCGCGCTCGTTGCTGACTTCAACGGGGACAGTTTTCCGGATCTCGTTCTTGCCAATGCCTGTGGCGACACGGTGTTTCTCGTCAACAAACTCGCGGACAAATCCGTCAGACGCCTTGAGCCCCTGCCCAGCCCCCGGGAGGGCCACTCAGGGCTTGGGGTCCGGTCGGTTTTGCTGGCCGATTTCCAACGCAAAGGCCATTTCGATTTTCTGGGGTCCGGGGCCTTTGCTGACGCCCTTTCCCCGACTGCCGGTGTTGAATGGTTCCGGAGTTGGACGGACAGCCGTTTCTATTTTGAAGGTGGCCGGGAGCGTCTTGCCGCAAAACGGCAGGTGTGGCCGGGCAAGGTAAAAGCACAGTGTGTGTGGGGGGCGGTCGCCTGTGACTTTAACCTGGATGGCTACGATGACCTGGCCTTTTCCTCAGGAGGTGTTTCCTGGGACAAACCTTCCGGTCCGGACAGCGGTTCCTACGCCAAGTTTTATGAAACCATCGCCAAGGAAATGCCCGCTCCGGACGTGTTGTCCGCGCAGTCCGAGCTCGCCTCGCGGGCCTTTGCCCAGGAACTGAGGAGAGGTGCGAACTGGCAGCCTGTTTCTCAGTCGCTTCAGGTTTACGAAAATGTTGACGGCAATGAGTTTAAGGAGAGCAAAGTGCCGTTTCTGCCCGGGGATGGCCGTTCGGTGGCGGCCTTGGATTGGAATGGGGACGGGAAACCTGATTTGTTTGCCTTAGGCCGGACCGCCCCGCAGCTGTCTTTTGTGGAAAACGTGACGCCCACGACCAATGGCCTGAGGGTCATTCTCGATCAGGTGAAAGGCGCGCGTGATGCGATTGGTTCCACGCTTTCGGTTCGGCTTTCCGATGGGCGGCAGCTGGACTTTCCCATCACTTCGGGCGGCGGGTTTCTGGGCCAGTCCGGCAAAGGTGTTTTTGTCGGTTGCGAGGCCGCTTCGGTTGTCTCGCTTTCGGTAAAATGGGCGTCAACGGGTTTGGAGGAAACCTTCAAGCCCTCGGCCATGGGTCGGAAGTGGCTTCTGCGGCAAGGAACGGGGAGCGCGGCAGACATCAGCCCAACGGCGACACCGCCGATCCCCGAGGTGGTTTCATCAGCCCTCAACCAGTCTTTTGCGGGCAAGTTTTTTGCAACCGGCAACGAGCCGATTCTCCCGATCAAGGTTCAGAATATCAAAGGTGAGGTGTTGAACCTCAACGAACGGTTCGACCGTCCGACGCTTTTGGTTTTGTTTGAGGCGGGTGATCCCGCCTCCCGGCGGTATCTCAAGGAGTTGGCCGAAGCCGACCGCCGGCTTCGGCTGGCCGGGACACGCGTGATCGGTCTGGCGGTGGACCCGCTGCCGAAGGTGGCGAGAAGGTCCCTGCCCGGTTCGGAAGCGTCCAAGTTGCTGGCTTCAATGGAGTTGCCATTTTTTGTCGGGCTTCTGGACGAGTCTGGATGGGCCAAGCTCAAGCTGGCTTTTGAAGCTCCCTTCGTCCGGGTTCCCGAGTTGAAGCTTCCCGCCGTGTGGATGTTGAATTCAACCGGGGCCGTCCACCTGCTTTACGACAGTCCGCCCAAACCGGATGATGTGGTGCAGGATGTGAAAGCCTACAGTGCTTCCAACGGCAACCGTTGGAAGCTGTCGCTTCCCTTTGGTGGCCGGTGGCTGATTCCTCCGGAAACCATCGCCGGGGCGGAAATGGCCGCCGAGCTGGCGGACCGGCAGAGTCCGTTGGAGGCATGGAAGCATATCCAGGCGAACTCATCCCTTTTTGGGCCCAGCATCCCTTACGCCCGGTTCTTGGCCGAACTTGGTGTCCAGCTGAGATTTACGGGCAACTACCGCGAGTCCATTGATTGTTTCCGCGAGGCCCTGCGGATCGCTCCCAACACTCCAAGCCTTCTGAACAATCTGGCCTGGGTGTTGGTTTCCTCGCCGGACCCTTTGCACCGGGAACCGATTGAGGCTCTCCGCCTGGCCCGGCAGGCCAATGCCTTGGCCGGCGGGGGGAACCCTGTTTTTTCCGACACACTCTCCGTCTGCCTTGCCGCCAACGATCTCATTCCCGAGGCAATTGACGAAGCCATCCATGCCTTGGAGCTCGCCCAAAAAGCCAAGGAGACCGACATGATCAAGGACATCACCCAGCGGATTGAGCTGTTTCGCCAAGGTAAATCCTGGCCTCCCTGAGATTCTCACTCAGGCCTAACACTTTTGGTTTAGGCTGCCTTCACTCATGAATCCCGAACACATTCTTGTCGTTGAAGATGAGGAAGATATCCTCGAACTTATCCGGTTCCACCTGCAAAAGGCCGGATACAAGGTCACTGCCGTGGACAGCGGGGACCGCGCCCTGAAAGTCTTCGGCCAGGTCAAGCCCGACCTCGTCATGCTTGACCTGATGCTGCCCGGGGTGGGCGGCTTGGAAATCTGCAAAACCATCCGCCAATCCATGGGGGACACCACGACCCCCATTGTCATGCTCACCGCCAAGGGGGAGGATACGGACATCATCAAAGGCCTGCAGGCCGGCGCCGATGACTACATCCCCAAACCCTTCAGTCCCAAGGTGTTGATCGCCCGGCTTCAGGCCGCGCTGCGCCGGCGGGAGGCGAGTCTCCCCGGTTCCGATGAGATTGTCCGGGTGGGGGGCCTGGCCATCAATCCGGGCCGTCATGAGGTCGTCGCGGGCAAGGAACTGATCACGCTGACGAAGACCGAGTTTCAGGTCCTTCATTTCCTGGCCCGCCGGCCCGGCTGGGTGTTCACCCGCTACCAGATAGTTGACGGAGTGAAGGGAGAGGATTACGTGGTGACCGACCGTGCCGTGGATGTCACGATCGTGGGGTTGAGGAGAAAACTCGGCCGCCATGCGCACCTGATTGAGACGGTTCGCGGGGTGGGGTATCGTTTTCAGGACGCCTGAACTCCTTTTACCTGCGCTCCAGGCTTTCCTTGCCGTCATTTGCCCCCACCTTGGCCCTTGCCAAGCAATGACTCCGCCTGTTCCACGCCGCCGCCTGCCAGGGCCTGTTTTAGCCCTTTCGGCAGGAGTCCTTGGTGTCGCCGGACTGGGTTGGGTCGCCGGTGTGCCGGGACTGTTGATGGGAACGGCGGCAATGTTTGGCACCGGATTTGCCGCCCACCGGTGGGGGAGGGAAAAAACGAGACAGCAGGCCGCGGCCGGATTTCGGGCCCTGGAAACCTGGGGGGAGCATGACGCCGGCGCCGGGCTGCCGCCCATGCCGGACAGTTTCCCTGAGGCTGCCGCCGCCGCGCTCTGTCTTAAACGCCGTTTCAATGTCCTGGCCGGGGACGAGGCCTCGGCCCAAGCCGCCCGCGGCCGCTTGGAAGGAATGCTCAATTCACTATCCGAGGGGGTCGTGTCCATTGATTCCTCCGAAAGGATTCTGTTTTCGAACCCCGCGTCACGCAAGTTGCTCGGGCTTGCGGAAAACACGCCCATCGGCCGTCAGCTTGCGGAAGTGGTTCGGTCAACCAGCCTGCAGCAGGCGGTGATGGAATGCCGGCAGAGGAGGCATCCGGCGCTGTGCGAGCTTCGGCTGGGGGAACGCTCCGAAAGGGTTCTCAACGCCCATTGCGCCCCGCTTCCCCCGGAGCAGGGCGGAGTGGTCATCCTGCTGACTGACATCACCTTCCACAGTCGCACGGAGGAGTTTCGCCGGGACTTCGTCTCGAACGTGTCGCATGAGCTCCGCACTCCGGTCACCTCGATCCAGGGGTATGCGGAAACCCTTCTGGACACCCCCGACCTGAATGAGAAAACACGGCAGCGTTTTCTCGAGGTCATCAGCCGGCAGGCCGTCCGTCTGAACCATATCATCGAGGACATTCTGGAGCTGTCCCGACTGGAACACGACGCCTCCGGTTTTGTTTTTGAACCGGCCCCCCTCTATCCGATTCTCCAGTCCTCCCTGGAAACCTGTTCGGCGCGCGCGATGGAAAAGTCCATCCCGTTGACTTTCAACGCCCCGCAGGCGCTGGTGGCCGAGGTGAACGCCAGCCTTCTGGAGCAGGCGCTGACCAACCTCATCTCCAACGCCATCAAATACAGCCCGGATGGAAAACCGGTCAGGATCACCGCGGTGGGGGACGGTTCAGGAATCCGCATCTCGGTGGAGGACAACGGGATTGGCATTCCTCCCGAGCATCTTCCCCGTCTTTTCGAAAGGTTTTACCGGGTGGACAAGGCCCGGAGCCGCTCGGTGGGGGGGACGGGGCTCGGCCTGGCGATTGTCCGGCAGGTGGCCCTGCTGCACCTGGGGCAGGTTTCGGTCCGCAGCGTTTTGGGAGCCGGCAGTGTTTTCACCCTGGAACTGCCGTTCAAACGCCCTGTGGATCAGTGACCTGCGGGTTTGGCTGCGGCCACCCACCCGTCCAGACCCGGGTGGGCCAGGGCGGCCCGGGCGGCGGCTTCCTCGGCCTTTTTCTTGGTTGAGCCGGAGCCTTCCCCGAGAACGTTTCCAAACAGGCGGACGGTGATCTTCCAGACCTTGTCATGGTCGGGGCCGAGGGCGGAAACGAGCTCGTAGCTGAGGGCGCTGTTGCCATGGACAGGCTGGATGATCTCCTGGAGGCGGCCCTTGGGGTTCGGGTCATCGAGGGAAACGCAGAGAAGGTCCTCCAGCGGGGAAAAACAGCGCAGGATGACGCGGCGGCTGGTCTCCCACCCGGCATCCAGGAAAAGGGCTCCAAAGACGGCCTCCAGGGCATCCTCGAGCGCTTTCACCATGCCCCGTTCCGGCACCTGGGTGTCACCCCGGTGGAGGATGAGGCATTGGTCCAGCCCGAGGCGGAGCGCCACGCGGGAGAGGCTTTTGCCATTGGCCAGGGAGGAACGCAGGGAGGTGAGCACACCTTCGCGTTCCAAGGGACGGGCCAGAAAGATGGCTTCGGCGAGGACGGCCGACAGGATGGCGTCGCCCAGGAACTCCAGCCGCTGGTTGTTGAGGAGGGCGGTGCCGGGGTCCCGGGTGGCACCCGGATGGGTCAGGGCCAGTTGCAGCAGGGCCGGGTCGTTCCAGGTATGCCCGAGGGCGGCCTGGAGGCTGGCCAGGGCGGCGGGGGAGGGGAGGGCGTCCGGAAGTGTTTCGCGGCTCACTTTTTGAGTTGGAAACGTTTCGCGCACTCTTTCGACAAAGCCCCGTAGGCCAGGGCTCCGGCACTGAGCCGGTCGTATTCAAAAATCGTTTTTCCAAAACTCGGGGCCTCGGCCAGCCGGATGGAGCGGGGGATGACGGAGGTGAAGACCAGCTCGCCAAAAAAGCCCCGGACCTCGGTTTCCACCTGGCGGCACAGGTTGGTGCGCAGGTCGAACATGGTGAGCAGCACGCCGCCGATTTTCAGACCGGGATTGACGCGGGCGGAAACGAGCTGCTCGACGACGCTCTTGATCTGGCCAAGTCCTTCCATGGCAAGGTATTCCGCCTGGAGGGCGATGAGGAGGTAGTCGGCGGCCACCAGGCCGTTCATCGAGAGCATCCCGAGCGCGGGGGGGCAGTCGAGGATGATGGCTTTGAAGCGGCCCGAACGGCGCACGGGATCGAGGCAGCGGCGCAGCTGCATGAGGTAGTCCTCGCGCTGGGCGAGTTCGGCCTCGATCGCGGTGAGGTCCACTTCGGAGGGGATGAGGGAGAGGTTTTCCACCGCGGTGGGCAGGATCTTGTCCTCAAGTTTTCCCTCGCCGTGCAGGACCTTGTAGAGGCTGCCGCCGGGAGTTTTTTCCATGCCCACGGCGGAGGTCGCGTTGGCCTGCGGGTCCAGATCAATCAGCAGGGTGGGTATGCCCAGGGTGGCCAGGCCGGCGGCGAGGTTGACGGCGGTCGTGGTCTTGCCGACGCCGCCTTTCTGGTTGGCGATGGTGAAAACTTGGGTGGACATGTGGTGGCGCGGGCGTTGTTGTTAAACCTATGTTGGAAAACAACTTCGGAAAACGGTGAAAGTGATAATGGGGGATGGGGGCGGCGACTCAAGTGTGGAGACGTTGCGCCGCCCCGTCTTTTTTGGCCAAAAAAAAGCGCTCCCCGACAGACGGGAAGCGCAAGAGGGTGGGACCCCTTAGGGTCTCAGTTGTCGGCGAGGACGGCCACCTTGCGGTGGGCGGCATCCCATTTCACCGTGCCATCCACGAGGGAGAATAGGGTGTGGTCGCGGCCCATGCCGACGTTGGTGCCGGCGAAGTGGACGGTGCCGCGCTGACGCTTGATGATGGTGCCGGCGAGAACGAACTGGCCGTCATAAATCTTGACGCCGAGGCTTTTGGAGCGGCTGTCCCGACCGTTCTTGGACGTGCCCTGACCTTTCTTGTGTGCCATTGTAAGGGGAGGTTGGTGGTGGAAGAGATGGATTAGCCCTGAATGGACTGAATCTTGATGACGGAAAGCTCGGAGCGGTGGCCGCGGCGGCGACGGTAGCCCTTACGGCGCTTCTTTTTGATCACCATGACCTTTTCGCCACGCTTGTTTTCAAGAATGGTGGCTGTCACGGATGCCCCCGCGACGTGCGGGGTTCCGATACGGACGGAGGAGCCTTCGCCGAGGAGGAGAACTTCGTTGATGGTCACGGTGTCGCCGGCCTTGGTTTCGGGATAGCGGTCTACGAAAAGAACGTCGCCTTCGGTCACGGTAAACTGGTGCCCCTGCGTTTGAATGGTCGCTTTCATTGGGAAAAGCAGGTGAAAAAGAAGGAGTCATCGGGGCTTGGCAAGGGATTTTTCGCGTGACCGAGAAGAAAGGTTGCCGCAAACCCATTGGGATGGACTCCAAGGCAGACGAGGTGAGGCATTTTTATGGGCGCGACGGGGTGGTCAACCACTACGCCCGGGCCGCCTCCACGGTGGGTCTGTGGCTCAGCGAGGAGGTCTTGGTCCGCGAATTTTTCGATCCCTCGGCCCCGCTTCTGGAGTTGGGGTGCGGTGCCGGCCGGGTGGCCCTCGGGCTGGCCGGAATGGGGTGGAAGGACGTCACCGCCACCGATTTTTCTCCCGAACTGGTCGAAACCGGCCGCGAGGTCGGGATCTTTTTGCGCCGTCCGGTGGAATGGAGGGTGGAGGACGCCACGGCGCTTTCGTTTGCGGACGCCTCGTTTGGGGGCGCCATCTTCGCTTTCAATGGTCTGATGCAGATCCCTGGCCGGGAAAAGCGCCGCCAGGCCCTCCGGGAGATTCGCCGGGTGCTTCGGCCCGGGGCGGTGTTTCTGTTTACCACGCATGACCGTGAACGGGGGGGGCGGGCGGCCGAATGGCGGGCGGAAGCGGAGAATTGGAGGGAGGGGGAAGCGACGGCGGCCGAGTTGGGAGACCGCTGGGATGAAACTCCCTGGGGGCGGAACTTCATCCATGTCCCTGACCGCGTTGAGGTCCTGCAGGATCTGGCCGCCACCGGCTGGCTGCACCTGGCCGACCACTGGCGTTCCGACTTGGCCAACGAGCCGCCGTGTGTCCGCGAATTTGCCGATGACTGCCGTTTTTGGGTCGCGCGAAACCACTGATGGCCAAAGCCGACGTGGCTTTTATTGGAGTGAGAGCACCACGGCGTTGTAACCGGCATGGACCAGCATGCAGGCCCACAGGCGGCCGGTCCGCTCCAACAGAGCGGCGTTGACCACGGCGAGGAGGAAGACGCAGGGGGCGCTGGCACCGGGGTGGACGATGGTGAAAAGCAGGCTGGAGAGCAGGACGGCCTGGAGTGGTTTGAGGCTCTGACGCAGTCCCTGGTAAACGAGCCCTCGAAAAATGATTTCCTCCACGATGGGAGCCGCGATCACGGCGAGAAGAAACAGCCCTGCCCGGCTGACTTCGCCGAGTGTCGGCAACGTGTCCTGAGTCTTCAGAACCATCAGCCACACCCAGCCCATCAGGGAGGTCAAAAGCCAGCCCAGGCCGAGCCCGGAAAACGTTTGCGCCAGGCTTCCCGTCGCTTCCGGCCACCAGCGCACCTTGGCCCTGCGCAACAACCACACGGTGAGAAGCCCCACCACCACCCCGCCCGCAATGTAGCCCAAAACCAAGGCGAAGCCGGGGGAAGCTCCCGCCGCGGTGGCAATGACCCCCGCCACGGTCTGGCCGACGAAGAAGAAAAACACCGCCATCATGCCATGCATGAGATGCAGGCGCGGGGGCGGGTTTTCCATCGGTTCGGTCAGGTAGGGCAGCTCGGCCCGGACTTTTTGCCAGACACTGAAGTTCAGCATTCCGATGAGGACCGCCATGACCGTGAGCGTCCAGAGGTTGCCCTGGTAAACCGCCTGGCCGGCGCTGGCGGAAACGAGCAGGGTCAGGTAGTTGCTGCGGGCGGTCAGGGCCACGCGGGTGTCCGAAAGGATGGAAAGCCCCAGAAGCTGGATGCCACGCAGCAATTCCGCCAGCATCCACAGATACAGAAGAATGAATGGCAGGCGCAGGAGCAGGCCCGGGGCGAGCGAAGGCCAGGCGGCCAGCGAGAGCGCGGTCAGGACCAGGGCCAGCCCGATGGCAACTGCGCCGGCCAGCCGAGCTCCGGCCCGGAACGTGTCCGCCAAGGAACGCGGCAGGGCGAGGACAAACCAGACACACTTGATCTCATGGGTGAGCGCGGAGGCTCCGGAGGTGATGACGAGATAAACCGAAAAGCCGAAGATGGCCGAGGCCAGGGCCGATTCGTTGCCCGCCAGCCGCTCCACCACATGCCCGCCGGCCTGCATGTATTGGATCAGGAACATGATGGCGGGAGCGGCCAGCATCTGGACCAGGGCCGAGGGCTGGCGTTTGAGGCGGAGAAGCTCCCTTCGGATCAGCGGGGAGAGCCAGGTGGCACCTTCGGGCGATGCGGCCGCGGGTGAAACGGGACGCGGGGCCGATTCACCCGAAGGTTCAAAACCTCCCCGGGTCAACCGGGCCGCCGCCCGGGCGCAACCGGTGGTGAAAAGGGCCGTGATGGCCACTCCCAGGGTCCAGGGGCCGAGTGGGTGGGCGAGGGCGGCGGGATCGGTTCCGAGGCCCAGCGTGAAAGGACTCCACCACAGCGGGGCGGGCAGGTTTTCCGCGAGCCCCACGATCACTTTCACCAACTGGGGAGATTGCCCGCCGTAAAGGAGCGTCAGCATCAGGACGACACTGAGGATCGTGACAAAGCCGGAGAGGATGCCGCGCGTGCGCCGTTTAAATTTTTGCAAAAGATAAACTTCTGCCAGCACCCTGAGGGCGGCGGCGTTGAGCGTGAAAAGGAGTCCGAACCCGAGCCCGCCAAGGAAAACGGCCCAGGCCCCGCCTCCGGCCTGCCAGATGAGGGCGGCAGGGACAAGGCCGGTCAGCACGGCCCCGATGTTGTCAAAGGCGGCTTCCGCGATCTTGCCCGCAAACAGCCAGGCGCGGGAGACGGGAAAGTCAAAGAGCCAGAGCAGGGAGGGTTCGGCGCTGTTGACGTTTTTGTTCAGCAGGCCGAGTCCGGAAGCGAAGAGGTAGAGGGCGGCCATCCCGGCCAGGAGCCCGCCGGCCCGGAACCAGGTGGGGCGGGCCGTTTCGGTCATGAGGGAGGCCTCGCCTTGCCAGGGGGGCGTCTCCACCGCCGGGCGGAAGCCGGCCAGCCCGTGGGCGGCGTAGTGGGCGGCGAGCCGTTCCCGGTTTTCGGCCTGGGCGGCGCGCCAGTCGTTCTCCAGGTTGGGAAAACTTTCGGGCGGCGGGCTGCTGCGGCGGTCCTTCCAGTTCCGGTCATGCCGTTCCAGCCAGCTGTAGTTCGTGACCGAAACAATCTCTCCCCGCTGGTCGAGTTCGACCCGGGCCAGCGCGGCGCTGTTGCCGAAGGCGGTGAGGACCTGGAAGGAGATGAAACCGAGGATGAGGCTGGCCAGGGCGCCGGCCTTCAGCGCGGCCTCGAGCTTCCCCTGCTGGCGGTGGGAGGTGGCCCCGCGGGCCGCCTTGCCGTTTTTCCGCGCCTGCCGCGCTTCGCGGGCCTTCTGCATGCCAAGCAGGTAGCGGTTTCCAAACCGCCGCAGGGCGGTCCGCAGGAAAAGGCTGAAAAGCGCCGGCGTGGAGGGGCGGGACATGGCTTACTCCCCGGCCGGGACGGCCCCTTCGGTCAGTGTGAAGAAAAGGTCCTCCAGGCTGCGGTCCGAGCCGAAGCGTTCCCTCAGCTCGGCCAGGGTGCCCGAGGCGGCGATGCTCCCCTTGCTGACAATGGCGGCCCGGTCGCAAAGGCGTTCCGCCTGGTCGAGCAGATGGGTGGAGAAGAAGACGGTGCGGCCGGCCGCGACGGTCTCCCGCATGAGCTCATGCAGGACCTTGGTGGAATGGGGGTCGAGTCCGTTGGTCGGCTCGTCGAGGATGAGCAGGTCGGGCTCGTGCAGCATGGCGCAGATGAGGCCGAGTTTCTTTTTCATGCCCCGCGAATAGTTTTCGGCAAACTCCCCCAGGGCTTCGGTGATCTGAAGCCGGTCGGAAAGCGTTCGTGCCCGCTCGGCGATCAGGGCGGCGGGCATGCCCCGCATTTCACCGCAAAACCGGATCAGCTCACGGCCGCGCAGGAAATCGTGAAAGACCGGCTCGTCGGGCAGGTAGCCCACGTGTTCCTTGACCTTCACGCTGTCGGTGAAGCTATCCAGGACCCCGATGGTGGCCGTGCCCGAGGTCGGCTTGAGCAGCCCCATGATGATTTTGATCGTGGTGGTTTTGCCGGCACCGTTGGGACCGAGGAGGGCAAAGAGGCTTCCCCGGGGAAGGTCGAGGGAAAGGTCGTTCACGGCGGCAAATTCTCCAAACTGTTTCGACAGATGGTCCAGGCGCAGAACCGGCGGCAGGGCGTCGTTGGTCATGGGGGCAATCTTGCGGCATCACCACGACTGCCAAGCGGATAGTGGCTCCGCGCACAAAGACCTTGCCCGGTTCCGCTTCCCCTGTGAGATTATTCCTGTGAGCGCACGCCTCCTTCTTGTCTGGACCTTCGTCCTGGCCTCCCTTCTGGGCCAGCCGACCAGATTGTGGGCAATGGGATTGGGCTGCGCGGAGGTAATCGTCGGTGTGTCTGAGAGCGTTTCCGAAACCTGCGACTGCTGCCAGCCGGCGAAGCCCAAATCCTGCTGCTGCAAGATGGCTCCCGCCCAGCATTCCGAGATTCCCGCTCCCACCCCGGCCCCCGCCACTTCTCAGGATGAGGCGGTATGTCTGGAGCCACGTTTGATTTCCCTGGGAGACTTCACCTCCTCTGTGCCTGCCGAAACTGAAATCACTCCCGTCTCTTTCCCCCGTCTTTCCCCTGATAAACTGGGCTGTGCCAGCGCCTCCCGCACCGTCCTGCTCTGCACGTTTCTGATCTGAGTCCGCGCCCTCCCCAGGCGTATTGTGTCCCCATGGGTCGGCTTTAATGGCCGGACCTCACGGGGATTCCCTCTCCCGGCGTTTTCACGCGCCGGAGTTTCCGACTCAGATCCCATGAAAAACTTTCCCAGCATCCTTCTTGCACTCGCCGTTTCGATTCCGGCGACCTGGTTTGCGACCCGCGAACTTTCCTCACCGACCACCAAGGCGGCCAGCACCGCCAACGCCTCCCCTTCCGAGCGCAAGGTGCTCTATTTTCAGAGCCCCATGCACCCCTGGATCAAAAGCGACAAACCGGGGCGTTGCACCATCTGCGGCATGAACCTCACGCCGGTTTACGAGGGCGAACCCGGACATCAGAGCGACACCTCCATCGTCACGCTTGAGCCCTCTTCGACCGTGGCCCTGCATGTCACCAGCGTCCCCGTGGGCGTTCATCCTTTGCTCAAATCCCTGCGGTTTTCCGGCATGGTGGACGACAACGCCTCGCGCCACCGCTACCTCTCGGCCTATGTTGGCGGCCGCCTTGAGAAACTCCACGTCATCTACGAGGGACAGGAGGTCGTGGAAGGCCAGCCGCTGGCGGAGTTTTACAGCCCGGCTTTGCTCGCAGCCGAAGCCGAATATCGCTCGCTCTCCGGGGACCTTCGCAAAAACGCCGTGGGCCGTCTCCGCCGCATGGGGCTGACTCCCGCGCAGATCGCGGCGCTGCCGGACAAACCGGAGGATGTCCACACCAGTAGCCTGGTCGCCCCCCAGACGGGCACGGTCGTCACCCGGTCGGCCTATGAGGGCCAATATGTCCAGGAGGGGGAACGTCTCTTTGAAATCGCCGATTTTTCGACCATGTGGTTCATCTTCAACGCGTTTGAGTCCGACCTTCCCTGGCTCCGGGTCGGCCAGACGGTGGAGGTGACCACGCCTTCGCTCCCAGGTCATGTTTTCACCGGACCGATCACCTTCATTGATCCCAACCTCGACGAAAGCACCCGCACCGCGAAGGTCAGGGTCGAGTTGCCAAACCCCCTGGTGGAGGGGCGCCGCACCTTTCTCCACCGCCTCTCGGGGGAGGGGCGCGTCTCGGTCGAGGCCCCGGCCGTGCTGGCGGTCCCTCGCTCGGCCGTGCTGCAAACGGGCCGCGAGGCCGTCGTGTTTGTGGACCTCGGCGGTGGCGGTTACGAACGCCGGACGGTGACCCTGGGCCGCCGGGGCGACGAACTGGTCGAGGTGGTGTCGGGTCTCGAAATCAAGGAACAGGTGGTGACGAACGGCAACCTCCTGCTCGACAGCCAGGCGGAACTCAACCGCGCCTACCAGACGGCTCCGGAAACTCCCGCCGCCCCCAAGCCGGCCGGCCCGGCTCCTGCCGCCGCCGCGGTCCACAACCATGGCTCTTGAACCAACCTCCCGTTCCCTCCACACCACCTCCCATGATTAACGCCCTCATGGACTGGAGTTTGCGCAACCGCTTCCTGGTCTGCGCCCTCACCCTCATCCTGGCCGCCCTGGGAATCCGCGCCGTTTACCAAACCCCGGTGGACGCCCTGCCCGACCTGACCGAGAACCAGGTGCTGGTTTACGCCGACTTCATGGGGCGGGGCCCGCAGGAGGTGGAGGACCAGGTCACCTTCCCCCTGAGCAGCGGACTTCAGGGCCTCAGCGGCGTGCGCGAGGTCCGGGCCACCTCGATGTTCGGCTTCTCCCTGGTGTCGTTGATTCTGGAGGAAAACTCTGATCCCTATTTCGTCCGTTCCCGTGTGTTGGAACGACTTGGCTTCCTGCAAAACTCCCTGCCGGAAGGCGTCAAACCCCAGCTGGGTCCTGACGCCACCGGCCTTGGCTGGGTTTACCAATACTACCTCGAGGTGGACCCGGCCAAGGCCCCCTCCGGCGGCTACGATCTGGCCCGCCTGCGCTCGATTCAGGACTTCAACCTGCGCTACCAACTCTCCTCCCTGACCGGCGTGGCCGAGGTCGCGTCCATCGGCGGCTTCGTCAAACAGTATCAGATCGAGCTCTCCTCCAACAAGATGCGTTCGCTCGGTGTGACGATGGGGGAGGTCATGAGCGCCGTGCAGAACGCCAACCTCAACGTGGGCGGCAAGGTGTTGGAGGAAAACGGAGTCGAGTTTGTCCTGCGCGGCCTGGGCCTGGTCAAAAGCCTGGAAGACTTGGAACTGATCGCCGTGGCCTCGCGTGACGGCGTGCCCATCTACCTTAAAGACCTGGCCACCATCCAGATCGGCGGGGACTTCCGCCGGGGCGCCCTTGACGTCAACGGCCATGAGGTGGTCGGGGGCACCATCGTGATGAGGTCCGGCGAAAACGCCCGGGCCGTCATCCACCGGGTGAAGGAGCGTCTGGAAAGGATCGCGGGCAGCCTTCCGCCCGGAGTTTCCGTCAGGCCGTTTTACGACCGCAGCGAACTGATTGACCGCACCATAGACACCCTCAAGGACACGCTTTGTGAGGAGATGGCCCTGGTCACCCTGGCCCACATTCTCTTCCTCTGGCACTTCCGCAGCATCCTCATCGTCACGCTGCCACTGCCGATTTCCATCCTGTTGTCCTTCCTCATGATGCGGACGATGGGCGTGACCAGCAACATCATGTCCCTGACCGGCCTGGCCATCGCCATCGGCGTGCTGGTGGACGCGGCCATCGTGGTGACGGAAAACGTCATCCGCCACTGCGAGGAGGCCGAGGCCCGCAAGGGGGCCAGGCTCACTTCGGCCGAGTCGTGGGAAGCCACCCGGCTGGCCTGCCACCAGGTCGGGCGCCCCATCTTTTTCGCCATGGCCATCATCATCCTGGCCTTTGTCCCGGTCTTTGCCCTGACCGGCCAGGAGGGGAAACTTTTCCATCCGCTGGCCTGGACCAAAACCTTCGCCATGGTCGGCTCCACGCTGCTGGCGGTGACCCTGGTTCCGGTCCTCTGCAGCCTGCTGGTGCGGGGCCCCTTCCACCGCGAGGACCGCAACCTGGTCATGCGCGGCCTGCTGAAACTCTACGACCCCGTGCTGGGCTGGGCGTTGAACCATAGGAAAACGGTCTTGAGCGCGGCCGGGCTCATTCTCGCCAGCGCGCTCGTGGTGGCCTTTGGTCTGCCCCGTGACTGGGTTCGCGGACTCGACGCCAGGGGCTGGCCCCGCGTGGCCCGCCTGGCCGAGGGTTTTGGGCGCGAGTTCATGCCGCCGCTCAACGAGGGCAGCCTCCTTTACATGCCGGTGCTCCAGCCGACCGTGGCCCTCTCGGAAATCCAGCGCGTGATGGCCTGGCAGGACAAGGTGATCGCCCAAACCCCTGAGGTGGAAACGGTTGCCGGCAAGGCGGGCCGTTTTGAAACCCCGACCGACCCCGCCCCGACCGAGATGCTGGAGACCACCATCACCCTGAAACCGGAGTGGGTGGCCGACGGCTGGTTTGGCCAGAAGCGCAACCCGGCCTGGCGCGAGGGCATGACCCTCGAAAAGCTCAAGGCCGAGCTGACCGAGAAGATGCGGCAGGTTCCCGGCTACGTTCCCGCTTTTCTCCAACCCATTGAAAACCGTGTGCTTATGCTCTACACGGGCATCCGCGCCCAGGTCGGGGTGAAGATCTACGGGGACAGCCTGGCCGATGTCCAGAGGAAGGCCCTGGAGGTCGAGAAGGTTGTCAACTCCATCCCTGGCGCGACGGGCGTTTCGGCCTCCCGGGTGCAGGGCAAACCCTACCTCAACATCGCGGTGGACCGCCGCGCTATCGCCCGCCACGGGCTCAGTGTCCGCGAGGTGCTGGACGCCGTCGAGACCGGGCTGGGCGGACGCAATGTCGGCGTGATCCTGGAGGGCCGCGAACGCTATCCGGTGCAAATCCGTCTGGAAAAGTCGGAACGTTTTGATCTGGAGGAACTTGGCCGCATCCCAATCGCGGTGGGTGGAACGATGAATGCCGCCCCCGCCGGTGGGGCCATGGCCACCGGGACCCCGTCCGCCGGCGAGGCCAAAGCCGCCAAGGCCTGGGTGCCGCTGGCCCTTTTGGCCAAAATCACCCGCGAGGTCGGGGCCAACGAGATCGCCAGTGAGAACGGACGCCTCCGCTCCTATGTGCAGGCCAACGTGGCCGACCGCGACCTCGGCGGCTTTGTCGGTGAGCTGGAGGCAAAACTCAAGGACCTCAACTGGGAGGGGATGACCTGGTCCCTGACCGGCGAATACGAGAATCAGAAACGTTTCTCCCAAACCATGGCCTACGTGTTTCCGGCCGTGTTTTTCATCATCTTCCTGATCCTCTTCATCGTCTATGGCAGCGCCCTGGAGGCCGCCCACGTGCTTCTGGCCGTGCCTTTCGCCCTGAGCGGCGGCGTGTTTCTTCAGAAGTTTCTGGGCTACAACTTCAACGGCGCCGTCTGGGTCGGCTACATCGCCCTGTTCGGGACCGCCGTGCAGACCGGCGTGGTCATGGTGGTTTACCTGGAGGAGACGGTGAAAAAGAGGATGGCCGAACTCGGCGAAGCGTTTACGATCAAAGACTTGGAGCAGGCCGTCAAGGACGGCGCCCGCCTGCGGCTGCGTCCCAAGGTCATGACGGTCGCCACCATTGTGGCCAGCCTTCTGCCCATCTTCTGGAGCCATCGGCAGGGAGCTGAGGTGATGCAGCCCCTCGCCGCACCGGTCATCGGCGGGATGGTTTCGAGCCTTCTTCATATCCTCATCGTGACCCCCGTGATCTTTCTCTGGCTGCATGGCCGGAAACTGAAAGCCGCTCAGCCATAACCGATTTCCCTCTCTGAAATTTGAAATCTGAAATGCCGGTTTTCCGGCCTCCCCCCTTTTGCGCATCGCGCAGAATCCAACACAATCAACAACACACACCATGAAAATGACCGCCAAGATCCTGATGCTCGCGGGCCTGCTCGCCAGCGTCGCCTATGCCATCACCGCCGCCGACAAACCCTGTGCCGACTGCATGCCCGCCCTGGGCGCGCATGACCACGCCGCGATGTCGGGCCATGACCACGCCGCCATGACCGCCGCCGAGGGCACCGCCGAAGCCAAGGCCGCTCCCGCCATGTCCTGCATGATGCACTGCATGGCCACGACCGCCACGGCCGCCGCCGCTGACCCCGCGAAACCTGCGGAACCGGCCAAGCCGGCCGAGCCCGCCACACCGGCGGTTCCCGCCAAGAAACCCTACGCCCTGACCACCTGCCTGGTCTCCGGAGAAAAGCTGGGCGAGATGGGGAAACCCTTCGTCTATGACCACAACGGCCGTGAAATCCAGATGTGCTGCAAAAGCTGCAAGGGCAAATTCCTCAAGGATCCCGCCAAGTATCTGAAGATCCTCGACGAGGCTGAAAAAAAGACCGAGCCCGCCAAGCCGGCGGAACCGGCCAAGCCCGCCGAGCCCGCCAAATAAGGCTTCAAAACGAAGGCCTCGTCACTCACGGTGACGGGGCCTTTTTCTTTGGGGTGGATTGAAAAGTGACATGGACTTTCCAGCCCGTGTTAGGCGAAGGGGTTGATAGGCGTGATGCCTTTGATGGTCGAAAAGTCCTTGTCGTTTTCCGTGAGGATGACGGGGATGTTTTCGCGGATCATGAGGGCGGCGAGTTGTCGGTCGAAGTAGTTCTGCCGGGTGATTCCGCCCGTCACGCACAGATCCAGGGCCTGATGGACACTTTCCAGTGTGAGCGGAAGGACGGTAAGGCCGCGCAGGCGGGAGAGGGACTGGATTTTTTCACGGGCCAGAGCGGGGCTGTCAGGCGGTTGGTTTTTGGGTCCGGTCAGGTTGGGATACATTTCGGCCAGGTTCTGGACTGAGATAAACAGCTCCACTCCGGGCCGATGGCGGAGGGCCAGCACCTCATGGGCTTTCTGGTGGCGGGGATCGGCCGAGAGTGTGGCGTAGATGAGCACGTTGGTGTCCACCAGCGCGCGCCCGGTGAGTTCCTCAACGCGCATAGGTTTCCTCCCGGCTGAAGCGGCCTTCAAAACGCCCCGGAGAGGTCACGATTTCTTCCTTCGTGCCGGCCCGCTTGCGCAAAAACTCCTCGAGAGCCATCTCAATGATCTGGCTGCGGGAGCGGCGTTCTTCCTGCCCGAAGCGGTTCAAATCCTCGACGAGTTTGTCGTCAATTGTGGCACTGATGTGGGATTTCATGGCATGAGGATGTTACGGGCTTCGGTTCGGGTCAAGTTTAGCCTGAGTTTCGATGGTTCGATTCCACCAAAAAACGTGACGGCAGGTGGTCAACCGGTCCGGGCACCATCCTGAGTTGAAAAAGCCTTAGCCCAGACCCATCACTTACGTTTGTTCAGCGCCTGCTCAAACAAGTTGCCAAAGCCGTCGTTGGCGGCTTTGGGGGCCGGTCGGGGGGCTCCGCCGGGGCGGCCGCCTTGACCACCCCCCTGTTGCCCACCGCCTCCGCCGCCGGAACCGCCGCCGCTTCGACCTCCGATCTCGGGGTTGGTGCGGAGGCTCAGGGCGATGCGTTTGCGGGGGATGTCCACCTCGACGACGGTGACCTGGACCTTTTGCGAAACCTTCAGAACTTCCGAGGGATCCTTGACGAAGGTGTCGCTGACCTGGCTGACGTGGACGAGGCCGTCCTGGTGGACTCCGATGTCCACAAACGCGCCGAAAGCTGCCACGTTGGTGACAATGCCGGGCAGTCTCATGCCGGGCTTGAGGTCCTCCATGCGGGAAACGCCTTCCTGGAAACTGAAGGCCTCGAACTTTTCGCGGGGGTCGCGCCCGGGGCGGGAGAGTTCGTCCAGAATGTCCTTAAGTGTTGGAAGTCCAACACTTTCCGAGACGTAGGATTCCAGTTTGATCTTTTTGCGGAGGGCGTCGCTCTTGAGGAGGTCCTCAAGGGTGCAACCGAGGTCCGCCACCATGCGTTCGACCAGCGGATAGCGTTCGGGGTGGACGGCGGAGGCGTCGAGCGGGTGCGCTCCGCCGCGGATGCGGAGGAAGCCGGCGCACTGCTCAAAGGCCTTGGGGCCGAGGCGGGAGACCTTGCGGAGCTCGTCGCGGGACTTGAACGGCCCGTGCGTCTCGCGGTGTTTCACAATACTTTCGGCCAGGGAGCCGTTGAGGCCGGAGACGTGCGTGAGGAGCTGCTTGGAGGCGGTGTTAAGCTCGACGCCGACACGGTTCACGCAGGAGACGACGGTGTCGTCCAGGCGTTCCTTCAGAAGCCGTTGATCCACATCGTGTTGGTATTGGCCGACACCGATGGCCTTGGGGTCAATCTTGACGAGTTCGGCCAGCGGGTCCTGGAGGCGGCGGCCGATGGAGACGGAGCCGCGCACGGTGACATCGTGGTTGGGGAACTCCTCGCGGGCCACATCGGACGCGGAGTAAACCGATGCGCCGGACTCACTTACCATGACGACGGGAATTTCCTTGGGCAGGCCGACCTTCTTGACGAAGGCCTCGGTCTCGCGGCTGGCCGTGCCGTTGCCGATGGCGACGGCCTGGATCTTGTGCTGGAAGGCGAGGAGGCGGACGGTCTGCTCGGCGTCCTCCAACTGGCGGGTGGAGCCGGCGGTGGGGTGGATGACGTCGTGGTGGATCAGTTTCCCTTGGGCATCAAGGACTACCAGCTTGCAACCGGAACGGAAACCGGGGTCGAGCGCGAGGGTGACCTTCTGGCCGAGGGCGGGGGCCAGCATGAGTTCGCGGATGTTGTCGGCGAAGACGCGGACGCCCTCCTTGTCGGCGCGGTTTTTCAGTTCGAGGCGGGCCTCGGTTTCGAGGCTGGGGGCGAGGAGGCGGCGGTAACCGTCCTCGACGGCGGTCCTAACCTCTTGGGCGGCAGGGCCTTTGCCCGTCACAAAGAGGCGGTCGAGGACGGGGGCGGACTCGCCCTCGGGCGGGAGGACGCGGAAGACGAGGAAACCTTCCTTCTCACCGCGGCGCATGGCCAGGATGCGGTGGGAAGGGGCGGTTTTGGCGGCCTCGGACCAGTCCCAGTAATCACGGAACTTGGCGGCCTCAGGTTTCTCTTTGTCAATGACTTCGGAGCGAAGGGAGCCTTTCTCCAGGAGAAGGGCGCGGAGCTTGGTCCGGGCTTCGGTGTGGTCGGAAACCATTTCGGCGATGATGTCGCGGGCCCCGGCGAGGGCGGCGGCCACATCGGGCACCTCCTTGGCGGCGTCCACAAATTTGGCGGCCTCGGGTTTGGGGTCGGCGTCCTGGTTTTGGAAGATGAAGTCGGCCAGCGGGCCGAGGCCCTTGTCGCGGGCGATGGTGGCCTTGGTGCGGCGTTTCGGGCGGAACGGTTGGTAGATATCCTCCAGACGGGCAAGGGTTTCGGCGTTTTCGATCGCCGCCTTGAGCTGGTCGGTGAGAAGGTTGCGCTCGGCGAGGGACGAAAGGATGGAGGCGCGGCGGGCGTCGAGTTCCGTGAGCTGGGCCAGGCGGTCGCGGATGGTGGTGATATGGACCTCGTCAAGGCTGCCGGTCTGCTCCTTGCGGTAGCGGGCGATGAAGGGGACGGTGCCGCCTTCGGCCAGGAGTTTGGCCACCGCCATGACCGAGGTGATCGGGGCCTTGATTTCGGCGGCGATGAGCAGGACGTGGCGTCCGGTTTGCTCGGTGATGACGGGTTTGGCCGGGGCGGAAACTTCCGGTGGCGGGGGAGGAGGCGGCAGTTCGGACATGCGAGGGAGAAGGGAGGGTGATTGAGGGGAGAAGTCCGGGCGAGCCAAGCGCGGAAACATTCCTCGGAAACGAGGTCGAGGGCACCGCCCCTCTTCCGGGTTGAGCGCGGGGCTTCCGGTCCTCAGAACCTTGTTTCCCATGTCCGCCATCACCTGGTCCAAAGTCCGCGAGTTCACCGACATCGTCTATGAAAAGGCCGTCGGCGAGGGCATCGCCCGTGTCACCATCAACCGTCCGCACAAGCGCAACGCCTTCACGCCCGACACTGTTTCGGAAATGATCGAGGCCTTCACCGACGCCCGCGACGACACCCGCATCGGCGTCGTTTTGCTGACCGGCGCGGGGCCTCACACCGACGGCAAATACGCCTTCTGCTCCGGGGGCGACCAGTCCATCCGCGGGGACCGCCGGGGCGGTTATCTGGGATCTGACGGTGTGCCGCGCCTCAACGTTCTTGAACTACAGCGCCTGATCCGGACCATGCCCAAGGTCGTGATCGCGTTGGTGGCCGGTTATGCCATTGGCGGCGGCCACGTGCTGCATGTGGTGTGCGACCTGACCATCGCGGCGGAGAACGCCATTTTCGGCCAGACCGGACCGCGGGTGGGCAGCTTCGACGGCGGTTTTGGCTCCAGTTACCTGGCCCGCCACGTGGGGCAGAAAAAGGCCCGCGAGATCTGGTATCTCTGCCGCCAATACAACGCCCAGCAGGCCCTCGACATGGGGTTGGTCAACACCGTCGTCCCGGTGGAAACCCTTGAGGCTGAAGGGGTGCAATGGGCCCGCGAGATCCTGTCGAAAAGCCCGCTCGCCATCCGCTGCCTGAAGAGCGCCTTCAACGCCGAGCTTGACGGCCAGGCCGGCATCCAGGAACTGGCGGGCAACGCCACGCTGCTCTACTATCTGACGGAAGAGGGCGCGGAGGGCCACAGTTCCTACAAGGCCAAGAAGGCTCCGGACTTCGCGAAGTTTCCCTGGCTGCCTTGACCGGGGCGGGAACCGCCCCGGAAGCACCAAATCCCAATCACCAAGCTCCAATGAAACTTCAATCTTCAATGACCAAAGAACGGGCCGGCTCACTCTTGAAGATTGGTGATTGAAGATTCTTTGGGTATTGGGGCTTGGAACTTGGGTGATTTCGCGAAGCGATTTGGTGCTTTGCTTCACCGGGGTCAGGGCGTTTCCTCAGTCCTCGTTTCCCACTTTGCGCATTCTCGACCGTTACATCTTTGGCTCCGTGTTTGGCACCACCTTCGGGGCGGTCGCCCTGCTGGCTTCCGTTTTGGTGGCGGGCAACATGCTGAAGGATCTGCTCAGCCTGGCGACGGCCGGACAACTGCCCGGGATCGTCACGTTGAAACTCATCCTCCTCGTCCTGCCCATCGTGGTGAGTTACGCGCTGCCGATGGGGTTTCTGGCCGGGGTGCTGATCAGTTTCGGGCGCATGTCGGCCGACCAGGAGATCACCGCCATGAAATGCGCCGGGATCTCGGTCTGGCGTATCGCCGTCCCCCTGCTGGTCGTCGGCCTCATCGGGACGTTTCTCGGCGGCTTTTCCAACTGCTTCCTGGCTCCCCGGGCGCAGTCCGCCAAACGCGACATGCTGCTCAATCTCATCAGCCAGGACCCCGCCTCTTACCTCGAAAAACGCGAGGTCATAGACAAGTTCAAGGGTTACCGGATCTTTGTGGGGGAACGCGAGGGCGACACCCTTTCGGACTTCTGGGTCTGGGAGCTGGAGTCCGAGGCGTCCGGCCGGGTCCGCCGGCTGCTGCGGGCCCGCACGGGGGTGTTCCGGGTTGATTACGACCACGCCGCGCTGGTGCTGACGTTGAAGGACGCCTTTGTCGAGGTGCGGGGCAAAGGTCTGCCCGGTGTCACCGACACCAAGGCCGCCCCGCCCCCGCCCGGTCAGGGCGCAACCGGCCTGCGCGGTGATGACGGTTCGAATCTGGCCGAGTTTCAGCAGATCGAACTGGAGCTCTCGCTCAAGGGGCTGGTGGGGGAGAACACGACAATGAAACGCAACTCCCTGACCCAGGACGATCTGGGGGCGAGGATCGAGGAGGGCCGCTCGAAACTGGAAACGATTCCCGTGGAAAACAAAAACGAGCGCAAAGCCCTGGCGGTGGAAATTTCCCGCGACCAGGTCCGCTGGCACCGCAACCTGGCCATGGCCCTGAGTGTGCTCCCGATGGGGCTGCTGGCGCTGCCCCTCAGTTTCAAAACGAGCCGCCGCGAGACCTATGTGAACGCCGGCCTGGCCCTGGGCCTGGGGCTCATCTACTACCTCTTCATCACCGTTTTTGAGGCGTTGCAGAGCAAGCCCCAGCTCTTTCCCCATCTGCTCATCTGGGTGCCGAACCTGGTCTTTTTCGCCATCGGCATCCGCCTCATCCGGCGCGCCGCCCGGCACTGATCCGCGCCCCGGCCTCAGGATCCTTGACGATCTCCCCACGTCCATCCCGCACTGATGACGGCCGTCTATCTTACCCTCACGCTTTCGCTTCTCTGGCTCAACCTGGCCGGACTGGGCCTGGCCGGGTGGCGGGTGCTGGGTGATTACGCGGTGGGGCGTGTCGCGGGGGTGCTGGTCTGCTGCATGGGGCTCTTTTTCGTCGAGCACTTTGTCGGCCTGGGCGCGACGCACCGGCTGCTGCCGCTGACCTCCCTGGTTTCCGCCTGGCTGGTCTGGAAACACCGCCGCGTGCTGCGTGAGAACTGGCGGACCGAGGCCCTGTTTGCCCTGGGCTTCTGCTACTGTCTGGCCTGGCGCGGGGCGTTTCCGGACATTGATACCGCCGCCGAAAAAATTCCCGATCTTGTTTTCATCCAGGACTATATGACCGGGGAAAGGCTGCCGGCCACGGACCGCTGGCTGCCGCCCCACAGCGCCAGTTTCTACTACGGGCTCCAGCATTACTCGGCGGGGTTTCTGGCCCGCTGGCTGGGGGTCGGCGGGGGAGTGAGCTACCAGTTTTCCTTCTGCGTGCTGGTGGGCCTGGTGACCTGCGCGGCCGGGACGGCGGCGGGCCGGCTGGGCAGCTGGAAGCTGGGTTCCTGGCTGGTTCCGGTGACCCTTCTCATCGGGGGCAACGGCGTCGTGGTCGCTCTTCAGGTCCTGCTGAAAAACGGTCCCACGATCTGGCAGAGTTCCCGTTTTCTCGGGCTGCACATCCCTTTGGACGAGTGGACCGAACTGGGCAGGGCGGTGCAGGGCTCATTCAACCCCGCCGCCGACCTGCCTTCGGACCAACTTCCGGTCGAGCTGCCTATGGATCCGCTCAGTTACGCGATTTTTGTGGGGGAATACCACCCGCCCCTGATCGGTTTCCTCCTGCTGGCCTTCGCGTGTCTGCTGATGGTTTCGCTGGAGATGGGCGCGCAGGGCCGGACACGTTTCCTGCTTCACGCCCTGCTGGCCGGGACGATTCCCATGACCTTGATTGGCAACATCTGGGTGGCCCCGCTGCAAATCCTGCTGGTCGGGGCCTGGGCCCTGTGGCGTGCCTTCCGCCGGGAGCGGGGCCACTGGCTGCCGCTGGTGGCGGGCGGGGCGTTTTTCCTCCTGCTGGCCTATCCCCATTTGGTCGAGTTCACCACCCAGCCGATCTCGGGTCATTCCGCCATCCGGTTCACCCCTGTCTCCGCCCTGTCGGGCTGGGCGCGGTGGCTGCTGATGTTCTGGCCGGTGGCGGGCTTGCTGTTGCTCGGTCTGTTGGCCCGCGAGCGCCGCGCCTTCGCCGCCTTTCTCTTCGTCCTGTGGGTGGGTTTCCTGCTGTTCACCGAGTTCGTTTACAACGACGACGGTTTTGCCGCCACCTGGGAACGCTACAACAGCACGCTCAAGTGGTGGCCCTGGGTTTACAGCGGCATCGTGCTCACCGTCGGGGCGGCCAACCTGGCCTCGGCCCGCCGCCTCTGCCGCTGGGGTTCCGCGCTCATCCTGCTGACCATCTGCACTTTCAGCCGGTTGCTCTTTGGGTTTTACTCGGGGATTCCCAAGGAAAACGCCCTGCGGCTGGAGGGCAGCGCCTGGCTGCTCAACACCCCCGAACTGCGGGACCTCTCGGCCAGCCTGTCGGCCCGGCCCGACGGCATCGCCCTGGAAAGCGGCCATATCCGCGGCAACAACGAGACCGGGGTGGTCTCCCTCTTTTCCGGCAAGTCCTGCTTCCTGGGCTGGGTGGTGCATGAGGAGGTGCTGTGGCGGGGCATGACCTCGCAGGTCGGGAACCGTCTCCGGGACATCGGCGACTTCTACGAGGGCCGCCAGGAGGACCCGCTCAAGTGGCTGGAGAACAGCCGCATCCGCTATGTCCTCTGGCTGCCCCGCGACAACCTCGACCGCCCGGCCCAGTTTGCCCGGCTTCGGGCCGCCCTGGCCCCGCGTTTCCACTGGCACGGCGTCCCCGGGCCGGGGGGCGAAATCGGGTTCTGGGAGCTTTTTGAGGATGGCGTGACGCCCGATTCCACGGCTTCCTTCCCCGCCATCCCCACTCCGCCCGCGCGATGATCTCAATCGTCACCCCTGTCTTCAACGACTGGACCTCCCTCGCGGTCCTGCTGGGTGAGCTTGACGAGGTCGCCTCCTGCCTCCCCGAACGCGTTTCCGTCGTGGTGGTGGACGACGGCTCCACCTCCGGTCCCGGCGACGAGCTGCCGACCGCCTTCCGCCATCTGGTTGCGGTCGAGATCCTGGAACTCCACTGCAACCTCGGGCACCAGCGGGCCATCGCCATCGGGGTTTCCGCCTGCGTGGCCCAGGGCAAAAGTTCCTCCGTGGTGGTGATGGACTGCGACGGCGAGGACTCCCCGGGCGACCTCATCCGCCTGATCGAGGCCAGCGCCCGCCAGCCCGGCTCCATCGTGGTGGCCACGCGCGCCCGGCGCAGCGAGGGGACCGCCTTCCGGGCCTTTTACCAAGCCTACAAACTCGTCTTCCGCCTGCTCACCGGCAAGACCATCAACTTCGGCAACTACTGCCTGCTGCCCGCCGCCGCCGCCCGCCGCCTGGCCTACATGCCCGACACCTGGAACCACCTCGCGGCCAGCGTCGTGAAGTCCAACATGCCCCTGGCCCCCATCCTGAGCGCCCGGGGCTCCCGCTACGCCGGCATGTCCTCCATGAGCCTGGTCTCCCTCGTGGTCCACGGATGCAGCGCCATCTCCGTCTTCAGCGACAAGGTCTTGACCCGCCTGCTGCTGCTCGTCGGCGTCACCACCATGGCCGCGCTGGCCTCGGTCCTGGCCACCATCCTCGTGCGCTTCCTGACCGACCTCGCCATCCCCGGCTGGGCCACCACGGTGGTGGGGTTTTCCACCCTGCTTTTCTTCCAGTCGCTTTCGCTCCTCATCGTGATGGTGTTCATCAACTTGAACGCCCGCTCCGGCCTCTCCTTCATCCCCGCGCTTCAGTCGGGCAGTTTCATCGCCTCCCGCCGCCCGCTCCATCCCACGCCCCATGGAAACGTTTGAATACGCCAACCTCGACCGGGTGGAACGCGACCACTGGTATTACTCGGGCAAACGCCGGATCGTGACCGCCTGGCTGCAAAAAACGCGTCCCCTGGCCGCCACGGATACCGTGCTGGACTTCGGCGCTGGCACGGGAGTCTTCGCCCTCGGCCTGCTGGGCCGCTGCCGCGTGCTGGTCCACGACTCCTACCCCGAATCCCAGATCATGCTCCGCCAGCGTTTTCCGGCCTCCAGCGTGCTGCCCCCGACAACGGACGGCATCCCGCTCCCCGAGGGCGCGGTGGACGCCGCCACCGCGCTCGATGTTTTGGAACACATTGAAGACGACGCCGCCGCCGTGGCGGAACTTTACCGCGTGCTCCGGCCCGGCGGGAGGCTGGTGGTGACCGTTCCCGCCAGCATGGCCTTGTGGAGCGACTGGGACGTGACGCTCCGCCACTTCCGCCGCTACGACCGGAAGGGACTCGGGGCGCTTTTCGCCGGCCCCGGCTGGGAGGTGGAGCGCCTCACCTACACCAACATCTTCACCTGGCCCGCCGTCTATCTGCTCCGCAAATGGCGGAAACTCCGGCCAGCCGCCCCCGGGTCCGTCCGCGCCGAGGACAAGGTGCCGCCCGCCTGGCTCAACCAGCTCCTCCGCTTCCTCTTCACCGCCCCCGCCATCTCCTCCTGGTTTCCCGCCCCCTTCGGCGTGAGCCTGCTCCTGGTGGCGCGGAAACGGTGAGTTCCTTCGCCGTTTTGGGCCCAAGGGAGCACCGGCCTCCTGCCGGGTGAATTGTGGTAGTCAAAACCCAGGCATGAATGGTATGAGCAGGATGAGATGAATCCAATGACGAACCCCGGAATCTTACGAAGTGGTTTCTCGGCCGTGGTGCTTGGCTGCTTGGCGCTGCCGTTGCCGGGGCTTTGCGCCGCGGAGTCGGCCGACGACAAGGTCTTCGCGGCATTGCAGGCGGAGGCGAAAAAGACCTTTCAAGACCAGGTCACACCCTTCGTGAAAAACTACTGCTGGGATTGTCATGGGGATAAGAAAATGAAGGGCGGCATCACGTTTGCACCGTCCCTCAAGAACCCGGGCGATGTGGCGGCCGGTAGAAAATGGGCGCAGGCGCTGGCCAATGTGAAGGCTCACGACATGCCGCCGGACGATGTGGACAAACAGCCGACCGAGGCGGAGCGGCAGATGTTTATGGATTGGGTCGGCAAGGTTCGCTATCTCAGCCCGAAGGATCCGGGGACCTTTGTGATCCGACGGCTGACGAAGGTGGAGTATGCCAACACGCTGCATGATCTCCTGGGGGTGGATCCGGCGGTCGCCGATGAGCTGCCGGATGAGGTGGTCGGCTCGGGGTATCTGAACACGTTGTCGCCGCTCCAGTCGGAGCAGTATCTCGGGATTGCCCATGAGGCGCTGAACCGCGTCTTTGCTCCCCCGGGCACGCCGCCCACCGAGGTGCAAAGGCGTCTCCTCGGCGGACCCCCGCCACTCGGCGTGGAAACCCGCACGGTCGTGAGGAAGGTCGCGAACTCGTTGACCAGGAAAGCCTACCGGCGGCCCGCCACGGAGGCGGAACTGGAGGTGCTGGTCGGGGTTTTCGATCTCGGGACGAAAAACAAACTCTCCTACCCCGACGCTCTCCGCCTGATGCTCAAGGCGGTGCTCGTTTCGCCGCAGTTCCTCTTCATCACCCCCGCCAAAGAGGCGGCACCGGGGCAGGCCATCGCTCCTTTGGACGACTATCAACTCGCCTCCCGCCTGTCGTATCTTCTGTGGGCGACCATGCCCGATGCCGAGCTGTTCGCCCTGGCCGATGCCGGGAAACTCCACGAGCCGGCGGTTCTCAAGGCGCAGGTGAAGCGTCTCCTCGCGGACTCCCGTTCGCGGGCGCTCTTTGACGGCTTCGGCGCGCAGTGGCTGGGGCTCGGCGACCTCAAGACCAAGACGTTCGACACGGCCAAATTCCCGCAGATGACGGGCGAGATGCGCTCGGCCATGGTGGAAGAGGCGCGTCTGTTCTTTGACAGCATCGTGCGGGAGAACCGCAGAGTCTCCACCTTCGTGGATGCGAACTACACCTTCCTCAACGGCACACTCGCCTCGTTGTATGGCATGGATAAAACCGTCACCGGCCCGCAGATGCGCAAGGTGACGCTGACGGATGCGAATCGCGGCGGCATCCTCGGCATGCCCGGCATTCTCGCCACGACCTCTTTCCCCAACCGCACCAGCGCCGTGAAACGCGGCGTGTGGGTGCTGGAGCAGGTGCTGGGAGAAAATGTGCCGCCGGCGCCCCCGAACGTTCCCGCTTTGGAAAAACTTGATCAAAAGAAGGTTGCGAATCTCACCCTGCGCCAGCGCACCGAGCTGCACCGCACCAACGCCGTCTGCGCCAACTGCCACAAGATTCTCGATCCCATCGGCTTCGGTCTGGAGAACTTCGACGCCATCGGGCGCTGGCGCGACCAGGACGATTCGGGGGGCGCGATTGACGCCGTGGGTGAGCTGCCGGGTGGGAAACACTTCGCCTCGCCCAAAGAACTCAAGGCCATCATCGCCGCACGGGAAAATGATCTCGCGCGGAACCTCACGGCCAAACTGCTGGCCTACGCCCTGTGCCGTGATCTCGAAGGCTACGACGAAATCGTCGTGGATCGTCTCCTGGAAACCATCGCCAAAGATGGCTACCGGATGCAGACCCTCATCGCGGAGATCGTCACCAGTTACCCCTTCCTCAATCGTCGGGTCCAAATCCCCGCCGCCTCCAAGCCCCATGAAAAAAAATAGCACCCTCATCGCCCGCCGCACCTGCCTGAAAGGGATCGGAGCGTCCCTCGCCTTGCCGCTTTTGCAAACCATGGGCTGGGCGGAACCCGGCCGGGCCAAAGCCGTGAAACCTCCCGTGCGCCTCGGCTTCATGTATATGCCGCACGGAGTCATCATGGACCAGTTCTGGCCCAAAGTCCCGGCGGGTTTCCTCACCTCTCCGCCTCCCGCCCTGGAATCACTGCGGGGCGTGCTCGATCATTGCCTCCTCATGAAAGGCATCTCCGGTGTGCCCATCGCTCCTTTTAAAGGCGCACCCCATGCGCTCGAACTCTCCACCTGGCTCACGGCGCAACTGCCTGATGCGGACCGGCGCAACCAGATCCAAATCTCGATCTCCGCCGACCAGATCGCCGCCAACTACGTGGGCGCGGTCACTTCGCTGCCGTCGCTGGAGCTGGCCACCATGCCCCAGACGCACAAGGAAAACCAGGAGGGGCTGAACGAAGGCTACTACTCGCATTGCAGCTTCCGCTCGCCCACGCAGGCCGTCCCCGCCGAGACCAATCCCCGCCGGGTCCTGGAGCGGCTCTTTGGGAAAAAAGACAAACCCGGAAACCTCGCCCAGGCCGACCCGCTTGATCGCCAGATGCTCGATCTCGTCCTCGGCGGGGCGAGAGACCTGCGCCGCAAACTCCCCCAGGACGACCAGCACAAACTCGACGAATACCTCGACAGTGTCCGTTCCGTGGAGCGCCGCATCGCCGCCATCGAGTATCGCCAAAAAGAGGCGGCCCTGGAAAAAGCCGGCGTCAGCGTGAGCAAACGCAACGCCTCCGACTCCCCGCCCATCGAGATCAAGATCCCCCTCGGCGACAAACGCAGCGAATACATGCAGGTGATGTGCGACCTCAACGTCCTCGCCTTCCAGACCGACACGACACGCGTCAGCACCTACATCGGCTCCACCCCCAACGGGGTTTCCTATCCGGAACTTGGGTTCAACGACGAGCATCACTCCCAGACACATCACAACAACGAACCCGAGAAGGTCCGGAAAGTCGCGGCCATCGCCGCCTTCAACATCGCCCAGTATGCCTATATGGTGAAAAAGATGGCCAGCCTGCGCGAAGGCGACGGCACCCTGCTCGACAACTGCATCATGATGTGGGGCTCCGGCCTCGAGGACGGCAACAAACACGCCCGCGAAAACCTCCCCTTCATCCTCGCCGGAAAAGGCGGTGGCTCCCTCCAGACCGGCCGCTTCCTTCCCCAGGTCAAAGGCAACCAAGGTGACCTCCTCACCACCCTCCTCGCCTGCTCCGGAGTGCCCATGGACCGCCCCATCGGCATCGCGACCAAACAGCTCAAAGAGATCACCACCCTGCGCTGAGCGGGGCCCGACATCGGCGACAAGGTCGGAGAGGAGGTTCGCGGCGGTGGCGCGGGCGAGCAGTCTGGCAGATTGCAAGGGCAACGCCCCGGCTTCATTCCAGCCTCGGGCAACATGACGATTCGAGGGCCAAAGGCCCGATGTTATTCCAGCCTGGGGCAACGCCCCAGGATACATGGTCCACATTGTTGAGCCCTGAAGGGGTGGGCTATCATCGGTGGAATGCCCCTCGGCGCGGAATGGGATCAACCGACGCCACCTTGGGCCGGGCTTCAATCCCACACATAAGCCTCGTCGTATTCCACGCCGTATTTTTTCATAAACATCCGAAACTCGTCCTGAAACGTCCGCGTTTTGTGATGATCCTCTTGGCCGTCAATGTAGCCGCACAGGGAATCCAAATCCGCCGGGCCGACGGAAAAACACGCATATCCGCGTTGCCACGAAAATGCCGCGAGGGTGGGCGATTGGGACTTCACCCATTTCGACGATGCAGTTTTCAATTTTTCCACCAAGTCCGCGATGGTTATGGTGCGCGAAAGGCGGATGGCGAGATGAACGTGGTCCGCCACGCCCCCGACGCGATATGTCTCGCAACCTGCGTTCCGCGCGACGGAGGCGAGATACGCGTGGAGTTTCGGGAGAGTGTCCGGATCAAGAAAGGGGTGGCGTTCCTTCGTGCTGAAGATGACGTGGACAATGAGGAGGCTCAATGATTGCGGCATGGCGATGGAGTGTTAGGGCCGAAGAATCTGTTGATACCAGCCTGGGCAACGTGGCAATTCAAGGGCCAAAGGCCCGATGTTATTCCAGCCAGGGGCGTCGTTCGGCGAGCGGGTCGAATAAACGTTTCCGGAGGGCCAAAGGCCCGATGTCATTCCAGCCTGGGGCAACGCCCCAGGAAACGTGGTCCAATTTGTTGAGCCCTGAAGGGGCGGGCCATCGGTGGTGGGATGCGACAGGCGCGGAATGGGATCGACCGTTGGCATGATGGATCGGGCTTTCAGCCCTCATTTTGTTTTCGGCCATGGACCTGGGGCGTTGCCCCAGGCTGGGATGGGGCCGCGCCGGTGGCGCTGTTGTAGGTGAGTTCGGCGATGAGGGCGGAGAGGAGGTTCGCGGCGGTGGTGCGTGAGGCGGCGAGCTGCGTTTCCAACGCGTCCACCAAGGCCATCAGTTGCTCCACTTTGGCCACGATCCGGCGTTGTTCGGCGAGGGGTGGGAGGATAAACGGAAGTCGTTGAACTTGCCGCGTCGAGATGTGTGGCACGCCATTGCTCCTCCCCGGATCAATTGAATCCACGAATTCAGGTGAATTCAGCCAGAGCAGGAAATACGAGAGGTCTAGTTTGTCGTGCTTCGGAACAGGCTTCGCGACTCGCTGAAGCAGTAGGGATGGTAGGTCGGCCTTTGTAACCCTCGCCACCTTGAGTCCTGTCGTGATAAGCGGACGGTCAAGTGAGAGAACGATGTCGCCTTCGCTGAGCGCGAACCTCTCGAACTCCTTTGCAATCTTGTCGTCAACAAATGCGGACTCACGCCAATCAAGAATCCCGTGACTCACGTTTACGTTCCTGCAAAGCCTCACACCAGATGGCTTAAACCACTCGCTCTTAAATGCGTAGCCGTTTTGAAACTCAATGTGGTCACCGACGGTTTGCTCATCATCGTCTGTATTGAAGGGGACGAGTTTGCCTTGGACGGCGAGGG
>JANOBW010000304.1:0-3928 GCA_031411855.1 Opitutia bacterium | reverse complement strand
AGATGGGGTTGGAGAAACTGTCTCCCTGGATGGTGGCGGAGAGGGTGCCGCTGCCGGAGCCTGAGACACGTTTCACGACGACAAAGGCGGAGGTGGAGGAAGTGGGTGTGTAGCTGATGCTTTCATCGGTATCGGTGGCGGCGTTGACGCTGGAGGCGAGGAGGGTGGGCTTGCCGTAGGTGCCGGGCGTCAGGCTGTAGAGGTAGAGGTCGAAATCGCCGGTGCTGGGAACGGAAAGCGAGCAGGTGATGGTCTGGTTGGCGGTGAGGGTGACGCGGCGGGCGAAGGAGCGGCGGCCGGTGGAGGTGCCGTCGAAGGCCTCGGTGACGGAGCCGTTGTTAACCAGGGTTTTGACGTAGGCCTCGACGGCGGCGTCGGCGTTGACCATGCCGTAACCCTCGTAGCGGTCCTTGCCTTCGGGGAAACTGTTGGGGCCGCTGGAGGCGCGTTGAAGGGTGGGGTTGTTGGAGCTGCTTTCGCGGTTGGCGTTGGTTTCCGTGGCGGTGCCGTTGATGAGGGTTTTGACGAGGAGGGAGGAACTGTTGCTGGCGAAATCCCAGGTGTAGCCGGAGGCCTCCAGGCCATCAATGACGAGGGCGGCGACCCCGGCGACAAAGGGCGAGGCCATGGAGGTGCCCATCTCGGGCGTGTAGTCGTTGCTCTGCTGGTCGGAGAAGACGGCGTTGGTCCCATCCGTGCCGTCGGCGGAGTTGGAGTCGGCCGAGAAGATGTAGCCGTAGTAGGTGGAACCGCCGGGGGCGATGACGTCGGGTTTGTAGTCCTGTTCCTGACCTGAAGTTGTTGATGGAGTTGTGGTAAAACCAAGACTGGAGTAGCTGGTGAGGGCGATGTTGCCGTTGGCCGCGCCGACGGTGATGGCCTTGGCGGCGGAGCCCGGATCGGAGACGGTGCCGGAGCTGGCGCCGTCGTTGCCGGCGGCCGCGACGACGACGATGCCGTTGTCCACGGCGGTGTTGGTCTTGGTCCGCATGGTGCTGGAAGTGGTGCCGCCCAGGCTCATGTTGAGGACCTTGATGTTGTAGGTCTGGCGGAGGGTGACCATGTCGTCGAGGGCGGCCCCGATGGCGGTGGAGGTGGCGGTGCCGTCACCGGTGCCGACCTTGGCGTCCACCCAGTTGCAGCCCGGGGCGACGCCGCGGAACTTGTTGAACCCGTCGCCGACCCCGGCGTGGTTGGTCACGGTCGTGCGGATGACATAGTCAGACAGGGTGGAGCCGCCGAGACTGGTAAGGACGTTGGTGTAGGCGCGGGTGGAGCTGGGGGAGAAGGAGCTGGAAACGGTGCGGGAGGAGGTGCCGCTCGTGCCCGTGGTGGCGGTGGTGAAACTGGAGGAACCGAGCGTCTGGTAGGCGATCTTCAGGCTGTTGCTGCCGCCGCCGAGCCAACTGGCCGTGCTGCTCCAGGTCGAGCTGGAGCTGGAGGAACTGAAGACGAGGGAGCCCGCGTAAAAGTTTCCCGAGGTGACCGAGGTGAGGTCGCCGTGCTGGGAAAACGAAAACGTGCCGGATGAGGAGCCGCCCGCCGCGCCCGTGCCGGTGGCGATGCCCGCGACGTGGGTGCCGTGGCCGTGATAATCGGCGGAGGTGGTGAGAGCCTCGGTGCTGTAGTCCTTGAAGTAGGAACGGCGGCCGGCGAGGTCGGTGTGGGAGACATCCACGCCGGAATCGAGGATGGCGATGGCGATGCTGGAGGTGCCGTCGTAACCCGTGGTGGAGTTGAAAGTGGAGGACCAGACGGCGCGGGCCCGGCCCTGCTGGGTGGCACGCATGAGGAAAAGTTTCGCGACGCGGGCACCTTCCACCTGGCGAAGGGTTTCGCCGAGGGAATCCGGCAGCGTGACAGCCCGGCCCAGGGCGATCTCGCCGGTCCAGCCGTAGGAGACCGAGGTGAAGAGGTGGCGGATGATGCCGCCCCCGGCGAGGAAGGCGTCAATCTGGGACTGGGTTACCTGTTGGGAGAAAACGAGTTCCACCTCGACCGGGGCGGCGAGTTCGGCGTCCGTGGCGGCGGCGGCGCGGGCCTCGAGGTCATCGTCGAGGCGGTTGCCATCGAGGTCGTGGTCAAAGACGGACGGGATCTGCGGCGGGACTCCGGGCTCGGGCGGAGGGGTGAAGGAGACGGCTGCCGCCGGGAAATGCGGAGCGGACGGAGCGGGGCCGGCTGCCGGCTGCGAACCGGCGTTGGCGGTTATCCCGCCTGGTGCCGCGAAGCGTTCGGCAGGTTTCCCGATCCGTGAAGGTGCCGCGGCCACGGACCGCAGGCGGGAAGCCGGGAGGGAAGTTTCGGAACGGAAACAAAGCAGGCCGAGGCCGAGAAGCGCCAGGAGGGTGGCGGCGAGAAGGAAACGCCGGGAGGGCGGCAGGGAGGCTGATGAGTTCATATCGGGCGGGAATCGTGGTGGGGACGGCGGGAGGAAACGGGGAGATTCTGAGGCCGCCCATCATAACAAAACTTGGATTAAGCTGCCATGAAGGGCCGGGGCGGCGCGGAAGATTTGTCGGGATCTGTGACCGGCGGACCTCGCCGACTTGGGCTCAGTTGACCGTGAAGGCGTTGGCCTTGGACCAGGTGTTGGCCCCGAAGACGACATTGACGTTGTAGGCGCCGGTGGTGGCGCCGGCGGGGATCGTGAAGCCGAGGGTGACGATGCCGGTGGTGGAGTTGCGGGTGTAGGTGCTGGCGTTGATCGTGGCCGCGCCCGTGCGGGTCAGAGAGGCGGCGGTGGGCGCTGACGTGTTGGGCGGCGGCGGCGGTGTGTAGGCGGTGTTGAGGGTGACCGTGAGGGTGGCAGGCGAACCGCGGTTTCCGGTGGCCGGAGTGACGGCGCTGACGCCCTCCGTGGTGGTTCCCGTGGTGGTGCCGGTGTCGTAGGTGGCCAGGGAAGTCCGGATCGTCCGGTAGAAACGGCGGAGGTTGGAGGCGGCGGCCGTCTCCTGATAACTTGTTGCCGATGAGAAGGCTGCGGCGGATTGGGCGGCGTTGAGGACGCTCCAGGTGGCGAGGTCGTTGGAGGCCTCGACGCGGTAGGTGCCGCCTTCGACGCTGGACCAGGTGAAGGTGACGGTTCCGGTGGCGGCGTTGACCGACGGAGCCTGGGCGGCTTCGACGAGGTTTTCCCCGCCCTTGAACGAGTTCGTCACGGTTTCGGCCACGGTGCTGACGACACCGCCGGTGGGCGTGCCGTAGAACCAGCGGTTGAGCAGGTAGGGAAACTGAGGGAGTCCGGCGGCGGTGATGTTGGCGAAGTAGGCCCAGGTGCCGTTGGGAAACTCCGGGGTCACGCAGTAGCGGACGTTGTATTCGTTGAGATCGAAGTCGCTGCCCAGCAGGTATTTGGTCGTGCCGGTTTTGACGAGGTCGCCGAGGTAGGCGTTGTCCTCGATGTAGCGTCCCAGCGGGTAGGTGGTGCTGACGGCCGGCCCGGCGGCGGCGGTGTTCCCGTTGTTGCGCAGGACCCAGGCGGGGAGGGTGCGGCCGGCCGTGGTGATGTTGTCCACGCCGGTGGTGGTGCCATCGCGTTTGACGAAGCCGCCCTTCATGCGGCGCACGGGACTCGCGGCATTGAGCGGTTCGGAGTAGCCGTAGGGACCGTAGAGGGGCAGGCCGTCGAGCATCCAGCCGATGATGGGCGAGTGCCGCGCTGGGGCCGTGGTGTCGCCCTCGGCGTAGGCCTTGGTGGTGCCGTTGAATAAAACATTGTCGCCCAGTTGGTAACGCAGCGCGTAGGGGTTGGCGTGGTTATGGTATTTGCCGGTGTTCTGCTGGTGGGCGAAACTCTTGTCGAAGGTGATCTGCTCGTTGACGTAGGCATCGCGGTGCCACTGGCCGGTGCCGGGGCTGCTCTCGGTGCCGCCCGCGTAGGAGTAGCCGTCCATCGGGTCGAAGAGGGCGACCCCGTCCACATACC
>JANOBW010000303.1:0-11320 GCA_031411855.1 Opitutia bacterium | reverse complement strand
GCCCGACCTCGCCCAGGGTGGGGACCGGCCAGCCGCGCCGTGCGACCAGGGCGGCGAGTGGCGCCCGAAGCAGGCCGGCTGCGATGAGATGGGAAAGGGCAATGTTGAGAGCGACACCACTCACCATGACCAAGGTGCCGGTGGGGAAGCCGTAAACCCCTCCCGCGACCACGTGGCAGGGGGAAAGGGGAAAGCCGACGAGGGGGGCGAGGCCGACAAACAGGGCGAAGGCCCAGGGCGGCCAGGAACGGGCCCCGTCGCGGAAGGCGACCCAAAGGCTTTGGCCCGGCGGGGTTTGCAGGAAGACGGCAAAGAGGAGCAGGGCGAGGAAGGCCGCCACCAGGAGCATGGGTCGTATCCAATTTTTGTTCAAGGGCTTGCGGGGCTACGGTTTCGCCTCAGGGGCGGGAGAAGGCGAGGCAGACGTTGCTGCCGCCGAAGCCGCAGCTGTTGCTGAGAACGCGACGCAGCGGGCGGGGTGAGGAAACCCGCGGCAGGTTGAGCCCGGCGCAGGCCTCGTCGGGTTTTTCCAGAAACGCGGTGCCGGGCTCCAGACCTTCGGTGAGGCAGAGGATGGCCAGCACGGCCTCAAGGGCGCCCGCGAGGGAGAGTCCGTGGCCGGTCAGGGCCTTGGTGCCGGCAATGGCGGGATGGGCTCCGGCGGCGGTGAAGATGCGCCCGAGGGCGAGGGCCTCGGCTTTGTCGCCGACGGGGGTGCCGGTGGCGTGGGCGTTGATGTGGTCCACACGGGCGGGGGCCCAGCCGGCGGCCTGGAGGGTTTTGCGGATGGCGCGTTCGAGACCTTCCCCTTCGGGATGGGGGGCGATGGCATGGAAACCGTCGGCGGTGTGGGCCCAGCCGTCGAAGCGGGCGAGCGGGACCGCTCCCCGCGCCTTCGCGCTTTGGGCGGATTCGAGCAGCAGGGCGGCCCCGCCACCGCCGCAGACGAAGCCGTCGCGACTTTGGTCGAAGGGGCGGCAGGCGTCGGGGCCGGGCCGGAGGGAGAGGGCCCGCATGGCGGCGAAGGGCAGGACACTCTCGGCCGTAACCTCCTCGCCACCAACGACCAGTGCCTGATCAAGACGGCCCAGGCGGATTTCGTCGGAGGCGTAGCCAAGGGCGTGGGCGGAGGAGGCGCAGGCGGAGACGAAGCCGACGTTGGCACCCCTGAGGTGGAAGTAGGCCCCGAGGTTGAAGTTGAGGGTTCCGGCCACAGCGGAGACGACACCGAAGGGGTTGCCACGGGCTCCGCCGGTTTCGTCCATGACGCGCAGGCCCCTGTGGAGCAAGCGGGTGGAGCCGGCCGAGGCGGCGAAAAGCCCGGCCCCTTCGCTGGCCGAAAAATCGTGGTCGGGCAGCCCGGCCTGTTCCAGGGCGTCAAGGGCGGCGCAGAGTCCGTAAAGGACATGCGGGGCGAAGCTGCGGAGGGCGTCGCGCTTGACGGGGAACCTCCCGGGCCACCGCCAGAGCGCCCAGCGTTCGTCCTCGGTGGTGAAGCCCGGGACCAGACCGACGGCGCGGACCGGGCTTTTGCCGCCCGGAAGCAGGTCATGGCTGACGATGCCGGAACGCAGGCCGGCCAGGGCCGAAAGCAGGCTTTCCCGGCTGTGCCCCAGACTGCAGGCCGCCCCTACGCCTGTCACAACCACCTCGTTCATGTGGCGGCCGCTTCGGTCAGGAGCGAGGAGAGGTAGGCCAGCAACTCCCCATACTTTTCCAGTTGGAGAAGCTGTTCGTTGGAGATGGAGACATCAAAAAGCTCCTCCAGCAGGAAGACGCACTCGGCTATCCCCATGGAATCGAGGCCGACGTCCGTTTTCAGGAGCGCCTCGGGAAGCCAATCGGGAGCGCGCCGGGTGGAGGAAGGCAGGTGAAAGACGATGATTTCGCGCAGAAACGGGTCAAGGGTCCCGGGCTTGGGGTCGTTGGCAAAGACCAGTCCGGACGACAGGGCAGACTCCGGGTAACCGGCCAGTTTTTGGCTTATGAAATCTGCATCGGGTATCTTCATGGATATGACCTGAAGGTAGCCCGGGATGTCCCCGGTTGAAAGGATAAAAACTTTGGCCTTGAGCGAAGGCAACGATACCGGAACTTGGTCACTTCCGTCCGCCACATGAAAACGCCTCTCGTTCCCGGGTCTCCCCTGAACTTTTTTCTCGGAATCACCGGCGGGCGGACCAAGACCTCGCCCGCAACGTTCCCGGGCCCTGCCTGGGTGGAGGCAAGCCCATGATCAGACCGGGGTTTCCCAGAACCCGGGCCGGAGAACTCATCTCGGGAAACACGGGGGACGTGTGGCCGCCCCTCGGAAATGGTTCCGAAGCGGAAGGCTGGAGGATGGGCCACACCGAGATTTCATCCAGCGACGTTCTCGCCGCCAGCATGCGCCGGATTTACGCGGACATCCTGGGGCAGGTGCCGGAGGGCTGGGCCTTGTGCCGCCTCTGGCATTTTGTGCCGGACATCAACGAACCGACATCGGCGGGGCGGGACCGCTACATGGATTTTTGCATGGGGCGTGAGGCGGGTTTCGCCGATTCCTCCCTCATTCTCAAGGGGTGGCCGGCGGCTTCCGCCGTGGGAGCAGGCCAGTCCCCCGGCCTGGTGGCTTTCGTGCTCACCCGCGGCTGTGTCAGGTTGGTGGAAAACCCGTTTCAAACTCCGGCCTGGCGCTATCCTGAGCGCTACGGACCCTCACCGCCGGCCTTTTCCCGGGCCTGCGAGGTGAAGACCCCGGGAGAGTCGGTCCTGTTTGTGTCCGGAACCGCCTCGGTGCGCGGCAGCGAGACCCTCCATGCGGGCGACACCCTCAGTCAAATCCAAGTGACTGAGGAAAACCTGAGGGAGGTCAGCATGGCGGCGGGCTGGGGGAGGGATTTTGGCGGCACGGGTGTCCGTTGGCGGCACTGGCGGGTTTATCTGCGCCACAAGGCCGATCTCCCGGCCGCCCAAGCTTGGCTGGCGCGGGTGGCTGGCCCTGCCGATCTTGTCGTGATGATCCAGGCTGACATCTGCCGGGCCGATCTGATGTTGGAAGTGGATCTCACGGTGTGCCGTTGAGTTTGCCGCTTCCTTTCTCCAACTTTCCCCCATGCCCGCCCAAGCCATCGCCCTGTCCGCCCCCGAGGGGCTGCGCGTGGTCGAGGTCAACCTCCGGCGGGTGCCTTCGGCGCGGCGGATCAAACTCACCGTCCGTCCGGATGGCGCGATCTGGCTGACGCTGCCACCCGGCGTCTCCGAGCACTCCGGGCTGGATTTCGCCAAGGCGCAGGAGGCCTTTTTGCTGCGGGCCTTGGCCAAGTCCAAACCCACGCCTGGCCTCGTCGGTTTTCTCCGCGCGCAGGACTGGGTCAGCGCCCTGGGCCGCCGCGCCACCGTCCTCTGGGAAACTCCGGCGGACCGCCCGGTGCTCCGCTCCACCGCGCGTTTTGAGCCGGACTCGCACGCCCTGCGCCTGACCCTGGCCACCGATCCGGTCCGGGCGGAAAGCGACCTGAAACACCTCCTATGGGAAACGGCCCGCCGTGTCCTGCCGCCCCGGATCAGCGCGCTTGTCTCCACCCGGCCCGAACTGCCCCAGCCCACGGTCAGCGTGCGCGACCAGGTCTCCCGCTGGGGCTCCTGCTCCGGGCGGGGCGGCCTGTCCCTCAACTGGCGCCTCGTCCTGCTTCCGCCCGACCTGGCGGACCATGTGGTCTGGCATGAGCTGGCCCATCTGAAACACCTGGACCATTCGCCGTATTTCTGGCGTTACCTGCGGGAGCTGGACGAGCTGGCCGACGTCCGTGACCGCGAGCTCGACCGCATGGGCGGCGACATCATGCGCCTGGGCCGCAAGGGCTGACGCCGGCGCGGGGGAACATCGGCCCCGGGTGACCCCTCCCTTTCCCCTCCATGACGCACTCCCCGCTCCGTTTTCTCGCCGTTCTGCTTGGACTTGCCTTCTGCCATGCCCTGCCCGTCCCGCTGCGGGCGGCCCCTCCGGCCCCGGGCCGCCTTGCCTGTGTCGGCGACAGCATCACCGCCGGGGTCGGCACCTTCAACGGGGGCATCGAGTCCTACCCGTCCCTGCTGGAGCGCATGCTTCCCAAACCTTGGGAGGTGAGGAACTTCGGCGTCAGCGGGTCCACCCTGCTCAACCAGGGGGACAAACCCTACCAAAAGGAGCGCGCCTTTCAGGAGGCCCTCACATTCAAGCCCGAGGTGGTCGTCATCATGCTTGGGACGAACGACACGAAACCGCAGAACTGGAAATTCAAGGACCAGTTTGCCGCCGACTACCGCGATCTTATCGGCAAATTCAAGGCGTTGGAGAGCCATCCGGCCATTTTTGTGTGCCGCCCGGTTCCCGTGCCGGGGCAGGGAAACTTCGGCATCAACGAGGCCGGCATCGTGGAAATCATTCCGATGGCCGATGCCGTCGCCAGGGGGGAGTCCGCCGGGGTCATTGACATGCACGCCGCCTTCGAGGGCCGCCACGACCTCCTGCCCGACCGCGTGCATCCGAATTCCGCCGGAGCCGAACTGATGGCCCGGACTGTTTACAAGACCCTGGTGGGCAAGGAGTTTGCCGGAAACATTCCCGCCGTGAAAAAGTCCCGGTGGAACGGGCTCGTCCAGCTGGAGTTCATCGTCAGGGGCCGGGTCTGCAAACTGGTCGTCCCGGAGAAGGCCGCCCCGGGCAGCCCCTGGGTCTGGCGCGCCGAGTTTTTCGGACACGAGCCGCAGACCGACCTCGCCCTCGCGGCGCAGGGCTTCCACGTGGCCTACATGGATGTCTCCAACATGTATGGGGCGCCCAAGGCCCTCGACCTGATGGACGCCTTCTACGACCACCTCCGGGCCACCTACCAACTTTCCGCCAAAACCACCCTGATCGGCATGAGCCGGGGCGGCCTCTATTCCGTCAACTGGGCCTCGCGCCATCCCGACCGCACCGCCTCGCTTTATCTCGACGCGCCCGTCTGCGACCTCCGGAGCTGGCCGGGAGGGAAAGGCAAGGGCAAGGGTTCGCCGGGGGACTGGGAAAACGCGAAAAAGATCTATGGGCTGACCGAGGAGCAGGCCCGGGTCTTTGACCAAAACCCGCTTGATAACCTCAAGCCTCTGGCCGGGGCCAAGGTCCCGATCCTCAGCGTCTGCGGCGAAGCCGACACCGTGGTGCCCTACCTGGAAAACACCGCCGTGCTGAAAGAGCGCTACGAGGCCATGGGAGGCCCGATCGAGGTGATCCTGAAGCCCGGGGTGGACCACCACCCGCACAGCCTCAAGGATCCGGCCCCGATCGTGAAGTTTATCCTCAAAAGCGTGGGGATGTGAGCGGCTTCCCGCCCAACCCCGCCCCTCCGGGCTTCCTGACCAACCGCCTCCGCCCCATGAAACCGCTCCGCCCTGTTTTTCTGCTCCCCGCGCTGTGTCTCGCCGGTTGCGCCACGGCGCCGTCGCCGCCCGTTGCCGGCGACACCTCCGCGGCCGGCTTTGCGCGATGGACGCCGTTGATCGAGGGAGTGCCGCCCGGAGCCGACCCCGCTCATCTCATCACGGTGGGGGACGGTGGCGTCCACATGTATGCCGACATTCCGGCGGGGGCGAAGGTCGCTTTTGGCAACCTGTTGAGCTACAGGGAGTTCTCCCGCTTCCATCTCAGGCTGGAGTATTCCTGGGGAACCGGGAAGTTCGCGCCCCGGACCGACAAAATCCGCGACGCCGGCCTGCTCTACCACATCGCCGACAGCACCAAACTCTGGGGGGCCTGGCCGCACGCGATGGAGTTTCAGATCCAGGAGGGCGATGTCGGTGATCTTGTCTTCATCAAAACCGGCGCGCTGACCTGGATGAACCCTGATCCGCAAAACGCCCCGGCCGGCCAGGGCGACCCCGGCCTGCTGCCCGAGATGGGCGGTGTGCCGCAGGCCTGCACGTTCTCGAAGGGCTTCTACATCGGCCGCTATCCGGAATACGACCGCCTGGAAGGATGGAACACCATCGAGGCCATCGTCCAGGCCGACGAGGGCGCGGTCCACAAGGTCAACGGCCGGGTCCGCAGCCGCACTTTCCAGATCGTTGACAACGAAGGGCATCCGCTCCGCTCGGGGAAACTCGCCGTCCAGCTTGAAGGTGCGGAAATCCTTTACCGCAACCTGGAGATCCGCGAACTGCCGAAACCCCTGCAAACGGCGACCAACTACGTCAGCCTGAGTTCGGTCAAAGATAAGGGCGACGGGCTTTCCCACTTCACGGTCACCAACCCCGGTCCCGGTCCCATCCCCATGACCATCAACGTGACCGGCGCGGACGCCGACTCCTTCCTGATCGTGACGGACCGCGAGGCGGTGCTCGCGCCGGGCGAACGCGCCACGGTGCAGGTCGTCTTCAAACCGCACGGCCCGGCCCGCCGCCACAGCGCCGGGCTCCAGGTCGGCCCGGAGGACACCGGACGTTTCCTCGTGCTGCAAGGCCTTGCCCTGGATGCGTTTGAGGGGAGCAATGAACCTACCCTGGAGCGCATCGTCCAAGCCCTCGGGCTTCCGCTCAACGTCGGCGGCTCCGAGCTGCACCTCGACACCGCCGCGCCCAAGATCGGCGACGGGGTGGACGCGATCAGTTTCCGCCAGGCGGGACCCGGCCCGGTCCGCCTGACCCCGCTGGCCCGTTTCTCTCCGCCCGGCGCCTACCCGGTCGGTTGGTATCCGGCGGCGGGTGGAGCGGAGAAGGTGGTGGCGACCCTGGTGGACTCCTCTGTCCAGCAGGATGCCCACCAGCGCCTCTTTCCGTCCTTTGAGAAGAACGCCGTCTCGGCCACCTTTGATCCCTCCGGGGTTCCCTTTGGCCTCTTCGTGAGCCTGGGGAAGGAAACCGTCGCCCAGGATCCGGCCCGCCACCCGCGCCCGGTCGCCCGGCCGGCCCGTGTCTATCCGCTTCACTCTTTCCAGGGCAAACGGATCGAAAACGCCGCGCTGCTCTGCTTCGAGGAGGCCTCCAACGGCGATTACCAGGACGCGGTCTTTCTCCTGGAAAACGTGGTTCCCGTGGTCCGCTGACCGCCCCGGCAGGCTCCCTCGGTTCGGGTTCGGTTCGGGCGGTGGGTTTTGCCCCACACTTGCCCGAAATTCGCGTCTCCTGCCGGAGTGAACCCGTCCCAGGGTCGCCGGCAGTTTCAGCGGGCGTTGTGGAAGATCGGGAAGTCAGCCTCCGCCGTAAGTTTCCAGGTGGAGTTCCGCCACTTTTCTCATCGAAAACTGTTCGCAAAAGGGACGGGCCGCTTCGGAACAGGCCGCCCAGCGGACGGGGTCCGCCAGATAGTCAAAGGCCTCCGCCAGGCTTTCCGGCGAATTTTGCCGCACCACGCGCCCGGTCACGCCATCCGCGACAAACTCAGGCATTCCTCCCGCGTCGCTGCAGATGGCCGGCGTTGAGCAGGATTGTGATTCCAGCAGGGTAAGCCCCATCAACTCTGACACCGCGCTGTATCCGCCCTTGTGGTCGGTGTGGACGCTGGGAAGAATGGTCATCCGGGCCGACCGGTATTCCCGGAGCAGGGCCTGATCGTCGGCGTCGGTGATGAAATCCACGTTGATGCCCTGCGCGAGCTTTTGCAGCTCCTCATGATAGAGGGGTTCGTAGGGTCTTCCCACGAGGCGCAGCCTCCATTCTTTGCGGCCCCAGAGGCGGAAGGCCCTGATGAGGTAATCAACGCCTTTGTGCGAAAGAAACCTTCCCACAAAAAGCAGGTGTTGCTGGCGGGGGACGGTCGGGCTGGGAACAAACACATCCTGATCCACCCCTCCCTTGATCGTGCGGGTTTTGTTACGGAGTTCGACGGGCTGCCGTCTCGCTCCATAGGCGGACTGGCTGATGGCCTCGTGGTAGAGGGGGAGGACGGGGAGGCGGCGGTTCAGAACCCTGGCCGCCCCGCCGCCATGGTCGGTGACAAAGGCTTTCTTTCCCAGCAGGGTGGCTCCCAGGCAGGCCAGATCGGAAACCATCGTGAAAATCTGGTGGGTGTGGACAATGTCGTGGCTCCCGATGAGTCTCAGGAAATGAAGGTTGAGGGGGTTGTTCCGTGTTCCTCCCAGAAGTGTGATGACGGGAAACACCTCAAGTTTGAGGCGGCCGATTTTTTTGGAAATACGCTGGGAAGAGAAGCTCACCAGGGTGGTTTCGACATGTTGAGACAATTTCAGGGCCAGCTCCGTCGGATAACGCTCGCCGCCTCCCATCACGGAGGTGGGGTCGAAATAGGTTGGGCTAACGATAAGCACTCTCATGGAAAAGGCTCATATTCAGTCCCGGCCCAATCTTGGCAAGTAAGAGGTGTCCGGTGCGCCGTCTCAACCTCGGTTTGTGCCCGCGCCAGGCGCTTTCACGGGGATTTGCGGCCATTTTTTTAGTTTGAGGGAAGGCGGCAAAAGCAGGCGGTTCATCAGGCGGGCCGCAACACGCCGGGCTTGCCCAACTGGTGAATGTCGTATCTATGCCTGAGCGATGAGACTTTTTCTCGCCAAGTGTTTTCAGACTTACGTCCGCCTTCCCAACCATCCGGCCAAACGTCGCCTTGAGTCCTGGCTGGCCTGTCTGATCTTTCCCGAAGCCGGCCTCCCTTTTCGTTTAAAAAACGGCCTTTTGTTCCATTTGCACCCCAAGGACTGGATTGAGTATTTGATGATTCGGGACGGGGTGTATGAACCGCTGACGCTTGAGTTCATCCGCAGGAATCTGAACCCGGGGCAGGCGGCCATCTTTGCCGGACTGGGGTCGGGATTGCACTTGTTGGAAGCCTCGCGCCATTTGAAAGGGGAGGGTGACCTTTTGGGGGTGGAACCCTGGGCCGGAAACGTGGTGGCCGCCCAAAGGAACGCCGCCATCAACCTTTTAAACAAGGGCTTTTCCCTTTGGATCGGGGGGTTGGGCTCTTCCACGGGAATCCTGGCTTTGGAACTTCCTCCCCCGGAAAACTCCGGCATGGCTTCCATCGCCTCTTCCCGCGAACTGGGAAAAATCAACGTTTCGCTGGAAAGGGTTGATAAATTGGCCGAGCGGTGGGGGCATGTGAGGCCCAGATTGTTTCAACTGGATGTCGAGGGTTACGAGTCGGAGGTCCTGACCGGCTGTGGGTCGGCCTTCCGCCCCGAACTGATGATAGTGGAGCTGCTGGAGAGCCCTCCCGAAAAACTGGAGGCCATCGTCAGCCAACTGGGCTCCATGGGCTACGACTTGTTTGATTTGAGGGGGAACAAATTCACCCTCGCCGGCGATCTGCCCGAGCGGAACGTCGTGGCTGTTTCTCGGGAAGCCAAGGTGGTCTGGGTGGGGGCTTAGCCGGGTTGTGGCGGGGGGAAGGGCGGGTAAATTCCGGAGGCTAGGCGGGCGTTTCACGCCGTTCCTTTTGTAAAATCGTTTACATGAGCCGCTCCCGGTCGAATTTGTCCGCCAACCCGCTTGAAATGAGGCTCGCCAAGTCTTCGGCCGGCTTTTCCCTCAGGGCGACATGAAGCACCATCTCCTGCCCCTTTTGCTTCTGGCCTTCACAGGCACGCGCCTTGCCGCCCAGGCGGGTGGTCTGGCCCCGCTGTGGACGATAGGGGTGGCGGACAACAAGGCGGACGAATTTGCCTTGGGGCCTGATGGTTACGGGCGTTTTTTTGGAAACTTCGGGGACCCGGACGAGGTGTTTTACATCGGACACGGGGTGCCCCGGAAAAACTTTCCCTATGCGCTTCCCGGCCCGGCGGACGAGTGGGGCGGCTCCAACCGCTGGTCGGGCACCCGGATTTCGCCGGTCCAGATCGGCTTTGTGCTGGACAGCATCAACCCCAACCAGTCCTCCGTGCTGGTGGTGGACCTGATGGACACCCACCCCACGCAGCCCCCCCTCCTGCGGATCACGGTCAACGGCTTTGAGCACGACTTCCCCCTGCCTGCCGGCGGCTCCCTGGATTCGCTCCGGGAAGCCGGCCCCAAGGCGCGGGAGCATGTCCTTCAGTTTCCCATCCCTCCCTCCGAACTGCGCCAGGGCTACAACGAGTTTTCCCTCCGGGTGGTCAAGGGATCCTGGCTGGTCTTTGACAGCCTCCGTTTTGAGGCTCCCGAGGGGGTGTCGCTGGCTCCGGTGCGGGACACGGTGGTCCGCTCGGTTTCGACCGCGAGTTACTCCATGCAGACGATTGATGCGGCCGGCCCGATCGTGCTCCTGGATGTCGTCCAGTTTGACCGTCCCGCCACGCTTTTCCTGGAGGTGGAGAAGTCCCCCCTGCTCCGCCGCATCGTCGCGCCCGGGCGCACCGTGATCGAGGCCCCGGCCCCGGTCGGCGTCTCCGGCCTGGGCCAGATCACCGCCGGCGGGAGCGTGGTTTACACCGGCATGATCGAGCGCCGCAACACGCAGACCGTCGAGCCCTCCGACTATGTGGACCCTTTCCTCGGCGCCGCCCACGCGGGCTCGCGGTTCGCGCCGGGGCCCTGGATGCCCATGGGGCTGGCCAAGGTCTCGCCCGACACCCCGGGGTCCTTCGGTTCCGCCGGCTACGACCACGCCAGCGGGGTCATCCACGGGTTTTCCCACCTGCACGGGGCCACGCTTGCGGGGTTGCGGGTCATCCCCCAGGTGGGCGAGCTGCGGACCTCGCAGGGGACGGGGGCGGGTTACTCCTCGGCCTACGCCGCGTCCTCGGAAAAGGCCTCCGTCGGCTACTACGGGGTGGAACTGGCCGATTCCGGGATCCGGGCCGAGCTCACGGCCACGGCCCGGGCCGCGCTCCACCGCTACACGTTTCCGGGCGGTTCGGTCCCGCGGGTGCTTCTGGATTTTTATTTTGATGCCGAAACACCGTTCGCGGTGGAAAACGCCCTGGTGCGCCGGGTGACCGACACCGAGCTGGAGGGCTTTGTGGAGGAAAGGTCGGCCGATCTGGGTGATCCGGGGGAACAGCTTTTCCGTCTGCATTTCGTGGCCCAGTTCAGCCAGCCCCTGCTGTCGCTGGGCGGCTGGAACAAGGGCGATTCCTTCGACGACCAGACGGAGATCCAGTTCAAGGGTGATGTGGGGGCTTTCGTCCGGTTTGCCGAAACCAGGGAGCCGGCCCCGCTCCTGATGCGGATCGGTCTCTCCTATGTCAGCGTGGCCAACGCCCGCCAGAACCTGGAGCAGGAGCTTTCGACTCCCTTTGGCTGGAACTTCGAGGCCGTGGTGGCCGCGCAAAGGCTGGCCTGGAACAAACTCCTCCGGGCCGTCGAGCTGGGGGGGGACGACCGCCGGGAGAAGGTCCGTTTTTATTCCAACTTCTACCGGGCGCTTTCGGGGCGCACCACCTTCAGCGAC
>JANOBW010000302.1:0-6385 GCA_031411855.1 Opitutia bacterium | reverse complement strand
CCACGCCGTAGGTGACGCCCTCGACGCCACCCACGGGCCGGCGGTAGGCGAGCTGGAGGACTCCTGCGGAAGTGGTGGTTTGCGGGTGGCGGCCGGCTCCATCGTCGGCCAGGGGGTTGAGGCCAAAGGCATATTCGAGCGCGTTGCTCAGGCCGTCGTTATCAGGGTCGGCGGTGGTGAGGGCGTTGCCTCCGGTGAGGCCCTTCGTGGCGGCCCAGACGGGAAAGGGGGATTCCCCGGTGGTGACGCTGAGGATGCCGTTGCCGGTGATTTGGGCCGTCTTGTTTGCCGCCGAAGAAGTGAGGCTGCCCCAGGTGCCGTAGATTTGGCGGACGCCGTTGAGGTTGAGCTCATAAATCGTATCGGTGCCGGTGAAGGAGAGATTCAGCGTGGCTCCGGCGGAGATGGAAACGGCGGCGGTGTCCGCCAGGGTGGGCTGGGCGAGGCTGACGGAGCCAGCGTTGACGTTGGTATTGCCGGTGTAGGTGTTGGCTCCAGTAAGGGTGAGGGTGCCTGCGCCGGATTTCCCGAGATTGCCACTGCCGGTGAGCGGGCTGGCGAAGGTGACGTTTTGTCCGTTGGTGTCTATGCGGATGGGGGCTCCGGTGCTGGGCTGGATGCGGGCGGAAACATCGGTGGTGATGCCGACGTAGCGGAGGAAGCCATTGGCAAAGGTGATGGGGCCGGTGCCGAGGGCGTCGGCATGGGAAAAGGCGAGGGTGCCGCCGACGATCCGGGTGCCGCCCGTGTAGGTGTTGGCGGCGGAGAGCAGCAGAGTGCCGTTGCTGGTCTTGATGAGTGGCTCGCTGCCACCGCCGCTGATGGTGGAGGAGATGTGCAGATCAATGCCGCTGGCGGTGGTGCCGGGGGCGACATCGAAGGACGTGGGGGTGGTGTAGCCGGGATAGATGGCGATGTTCTTCGCGCTGATGAGGGCGGTGGCAGCGGCTGCGGTGCTCTTCACCGGCCCCGCGAGGAGGAACGTGCCGCCGGTGGCCGGGGAGGTGAGCGTGCCGCCATTGAGGGTGAGGTCGTTGAGCCAGGTGTTCTGGCCAGCCTGTCCGTCGGTGGTGACGGTGCCGCCGGTGTTGATGACGACTTTCGGGGTGCCGTCGTAGTAGCCGAGGGAATCGCTGCCCACGCAGAGGAGCGTGCCGCCGGAGTTCACGGTCACGGTGCTGCCGGCGGCAAAGGTTGCGTATCGCCCTGCTTTCGCCGCCATGACGGTGCCCGCGTTGATGAAGGTGCCGCCGGTGTAGGTGCTGGCTCCGGTGAGGGTGAGGGTGCCGGTGCCGGTCTTCACAAGACCGCCCGGCGTGATGAAGTCGTCGCCCAGCACGGAGGAAATCGTGAGGTCGATGGGAGCGGTGCCGTTGGCGACATCGAAGGTGCGCTGGCCCCGAATATTGACCACGGGCGCGTTGATCGTGGACGTGGTGTTGCCCGTGACCGTGACAGTGTTGGCGAGTATGAAATTGCCAAACTGGGCATCGGGATTCACGCCGGTGAGCGTGCCGCCCTGAAGGCTGAGCAAGCCGAGCGTGTGGGCGTTTTGCGCGGTGGATTCACCGCTCAGGACGCCGCCCGCTTGAATGACCACCGGACCTTGCCCAAGGGCGTTGTAGGCCAGGCCGGTGAGGCGCACGGTGGCGTTGCTGATGGTGAGCGTGGAGGCGGCGGGGATGAGCGGGCCGTTGCTAAATGAGGTATCGAGCACGAGCGTGCCGTCGAGCACCTGGGTGGGGCCGGTGTAGGTGTTGGCGTGGCGCAGGGTTTGGCTGCCCGTGCCGAATTTCGAGAGCGCGAGCTGCCCGCCGCCATCGCGCAGGAAGCCTTCGAAGTCAGCATTCCCGCCGCCGTAGATCTGGAGGGTGGAAAGGGTGCCGGGGGCGTTGTTGATGATTTGCCCGCCGTTGGTGCCGAAGATGCCGCTGACGGTTTGGTTGGTGCCATTGAGGTCGCAGGTGCCGCTGAGGTAGGTGGCGAGGTAGCCCGTGGTTTTACCCAGGGTGCCTACTCCGCTGAGCTTGAGCGTGCCGTAGTTGACTGTGGTGTTGGTGTAGGAATTGGCTGCGGTGAGAGTCAGCGTTTGCAGCCCGGTTTTGAGCAGGCCGACTCCTGCCTCACTGGCAATGCTGCCGGAAATGGTGCGGTCCGCGTCGTCGGTGGTGACTTCAAAATCGCTGCCATTTCCCTGCAAGAAAACGGCGCTGCCCGCGGCCTGACCATTGGACCCAACGGTTGATAGGCTTGGGGTCGGCACCCCGGTGAGTCCAGCGGTGAGGGTGCCTGCGGGCAGGCTCATATTGGTCGTCCGCAGGCTGGCTCCGTTGGCCGAACGCACAAAGACAGCTCCTCCATAGGCCGAACCTCCGCTCCCCGTGACCGCTTGCACAGTGGCCCTTCCCCCGGCTCCGCCGCCAAACCCGGCAACTCCACCGATCCTGCCCCCCCCACCGCCGCCGCCGCCGTAACCGCCTGCTCCGCCCCGCGCTCCGAGACCGCCTAAAAAGAAGTCCATAGAACCACTGCCCCCACCACCAAACTCACCTCCGTTACCACCCGTGGAATCCTGATTGGCACCGCCGCCGCCGCCGCCGCCAAATTTCCCGCCGTGGCCGCCAGTGACGCTGGCGCTAGTTCCGTTACCCGCGCCACCACCACCACCATAAAGTCCGCCGTCTATCCCGCCGGTGGCGGGGCTAATGTTTCCTCCATTCCCCCCGCCGCCGCCACCACTAGTGCCGATGCCGTTCGTCGTGCCCCCGCCACCCCCGCCGCCCACCTGACTACCATTGGCACCGGCTCCCACAATCCCACCGCCACCACCACCGGAACGCCCGCTCCCACCAGCGGTGTTACCCGTGCCGCCCGCTCCACGGAAACCGCCGCCCCCACCGTAGTCAGCTCCACCATTCCCCCCCAAACCGCCGCCACCGCCAGCCAGGCCGCCAGCCCATCCGCCACCGGCACCACCCTGCACGCCGACATTTTGCACCTCGACGTTTTGTAACACCGCAACCCCTGCATTCACAAAGACCGCCGCACCCGCGCCCATGCCGCCGCCACCGCTCACCCCGCCATCACCACCCTTGGCCCGGGCATCGCGCAGGAGGATGTTTTGAATCGTGACCGTGCTCCCCGGTGCATCAATGAAGAAGATGCGGCTGGCGTTCTGCCCGCTGATGGAAGCGCTGTTCGTCGCCTGGACCACCATGCCGGCCGTGATGGGCGGCAGTTCGGCGCTCAGCATCACACTCGATCCCGCGAGGTTCACCGTGGAGCCGGGGTTCGCGTTCGCCTGCACGATGCAGTAGCGTAAATCACCCGCTGTGCCGCTGCCCACGCCGGTGAGGAAGCTGCCTGTGTCCGTGCTGGTCGTCACCGTGTAATCCGCCGCCCAGGCCGCAGGCGCGACGTTCAGAGTGAGAAAGAGGGTGAGGAAGCGGCGTGGTTTCATGGGCGGTGGTATGAGGGGACGGACAAAGGACGAATGGGTCTAAGCGAGCCCGTCTTTTTTGTCAATCAGGCCACGACTCTGAGCCAAGTTTAGGTCAGAAAATCAGCAACGGGCGCACTTCCGCCCACGCCCGGGGTAGCAACCAGCTCGGCGGCGGAGGTGTGCAGAACAAAGGCATCTTCGGCAAACCTCCCGATCATGTTGAACCCAGATCCTGCGATTGGGCTTTAAGGTGTTGAAAACAGGGAGGGGCAAAATCTTCAAAAACCGAATCCATTTCGAAAACGAACTGAAATCACGCGCTGCGGCCGGCCCCGAGGTAGGCGAAGGGCGCACCGCTTTCTTTCGCCTCCGACGCGGCACCGCCAAAAAAGGCGTCAAGAAAGGTGTCGCTTTCCTGCTTGAGGAGGTTGATGGGACCATAGGAGGAGGCGACGAAGGCCAGAACCCCTTCGGCTCCGGTGGAGAAGGCGCCACCCGGGGTGACCGAGACCTGCGCAAAATCCCGGGCGAGCTGCTGAAAGGCCACGGTAAAAGAGCTGTGCGAGGGGAACCCCACCAGGTGGTGGAAAACGGCCTCGGCCGAGGCGACATAAGTGGTGCCCGCAAAGGGGAGCCAGGGCTCGTAGGAAAAAATCACGAGTTGATCCCCGAAGCTCACCCCCTCGAAGGTGTTGCCCCGGATGGAATGGACCAGGTCACACAGAAGTGGCCCACACCGGTTCCGGCCCTCGGACAGTGAAGACGGACTTGGTCTCATCGCCCCAACCGTCCCTGAACCCGCCGGGCCCAGGGAGAGCCTCCGGGCCGACGAAGTGAATCTCGACGTTTTGGTGATGATCAACTTGTGACCACTGTGCGCGGTCAGACTGGCCAGCTTTTTTCCCTCCGAAACCAGCGGGCCGGCCGGAGAAATCAGACCACCGGCCGATCCGGTTGGTCCGCCACCCGTGCGGTCGTAGGTGACTTCCAGACCATTGTTCAAAGACAGGGCGGAACCGTGGGAAGCGATGTTTTCCATGTTGTCGGCATGATATCAGAAACCGTCGCTCCTCTCCATACCACCAAGGAGGCAGCCGCCGTCACAGGGATGCCACTTTAGTGGTAGAATGATGTTTTAGACTTCAGCGGTCCGCCCAACTTCCGCAGTTTGCCGGAGTGACGCCGCTCAAGCGCATGCAAAAATTTCTCCCCTGGCTGCTGGCCGCACTCGTGCTGCTGACGGCGCTTTTTGCATGGCATCTTCAGAAAAGCCAGCACACGCGCGACACCGACCGTTTCAACGCGCTGCTGGGTGAGATTTCGCCGCGGTTCTTTTATCACGTCAACCTGGCCCAGGCCTTGGCCGGTCAGGTTCAAAAATATGCCCAGATGGGGGGCTCAAACTGGACGGACTTCCAACCGGAGACCGAATGGCTCCAGCGCTTTCCCTACTGCCAGGGCTACGGTTACGCCCAAAGGCAGGGGGATGCCCTCCGGGTGGTCCATGAAACCTTTCGTGAAGGCCAGGGCACGCCAGGTCGCAACCTGATGGAAAACAAAGAGATAAGGGATGCCTGGGAGGAGGCCATGCGCAACGGAAAGAGTGCCGCGACGCAACCCTTCCCCTCCCCCGGCGACGGTTCCGAAAAGGTGATCCTGATGGTCCGCCCCGTTTTCGCCGGCAACCGCGCCCCCGCCGGCGAGGAGGCCAGGCGGGCGGAGGTCAAGGGCGCCGCCTACAGCTATGCGGACCCGGACCTGCTCTTCGATGTGGCCATGAAGTCCACCGACCGGGACCTGATGGCGGTGGAACGCCTGGCCTGGGAGGCACCGGTCGAAAAATCCGATTTCGTCCGCACCCTTTCCGTCAGCATCAACGGCTTTGGCTGGAAATTCCGGGTCACCCCCGGGCCGGACTTCTATTCCGTCTCCGACCACCGCACCCCCTACCTCATTCTGGGGGGCGGCCTGTTTCTCGCCACCGGCATCCTTGGGCTGACGCGTCTCCAGGAACGCCGCCGCCTGGAGCTGGAATCACTCAACCGATCCCTCGACCAAAGGGTGGCCTCACTGACCGAATCACTCGCCAAGGAAAACGAACAGCTCCGCGCCGCCGAGGCGGAGTCCGCCCGCCTCCTGGCCCGCGAACGGGAATTGGGCGAACTCAAGGGACGTGTCGTCTCGACTGTCTCCCACGAGTTTCGCACCCCCCTCAGTGTCATTCTTTCCTCCTCGGAAATCCTTCGCGTTTACCACGACAAACTCGACGACACCCAGCGCCACGACTACCTCGTCTCCATCGAGGACTCGGTCACCCGGATGAACTCGCTCATCCAGGGGGTCCTCGCCTTCGGCAAGGCCGGGGCCGGACGGCTGGGCTTCGCCCCGGAAAAACGCCCTCCCCTGCACCTGCTTCAGGAGATCGTCGGCGAGTCCCTCAGCGCGACGTCGAGGCGGTGCCCCATCACCTTGCAATGCAGCGGCTTGGAAGAGGAGGCCTGGCTCGACCCCACGCTCCTCCGCCTCATTCTCGGCAACCTGCTGGGCAACGCCGTGAAGTATTCGGCCGAGGGATCGCCCGTGGAACTTGAGGCCAGGCGCGAGGGCGACCGTCTCATTCTGCGCGTCTCCGACCACGGGATGGGGATCCCCGAACGCGATCTGCCCGTCCTCTTCGAGGCCTTCCACCGCGGGCACAACACCCACGGCATCCCCGGCACCGGCCTGGGGCTCTCCATCGTCAAGCACCTCGCCCAAGCCTTCGGCGGCTCCGTCGGCCTCGACAGCCGCCTCCGGGAAGGCTCGACCTTCCGCGTCAGCCTGCCGCGAGTAAAGTAGCCCGCTCACTCCGTGAGCGCGGCAGGATGAGGCGGCCTGCCCAAAATTTGCCTCCCGTTTGAGCAAAGCCTACTTTTTAGCCGGAGTCCGGGCGGATGCTGTTGG
>JANOBW010000301.1:0-1968 GCA_031411855.1 Opitutia bacterium | reverse complement strand
TCGAGGCCAAGGCAAATGGCTCCCCGAAAGGAGCCACTCCCAGTTATCTCCCTCTCCCTTCCGTGCCCACCCGCCATCTGCCCACTGGTCCGATTCTGGTCCTCGACGCCCGCCTTGCCCCGGCGCGGGCCGGGGTGTGGCGCGACGGCCAGTGGCTGGCCCTGGCGGAAACCCCGGGCGATCCCCTCGACGGCCTGTTTGCCTCGGTGGAGCAATGCCTGGACGAAACGGGACTTGGCCTGGCAGCCATCGCAGCCTTTGTGTTCAATGCCGGCCCAGGCTCTGCCCTGGCCATCCGCACCACCGCCATCGCACTCGCCACCTGGCGGCAGCTGCCGGGACCGGGAAACACCGGTCTCTTCTCCTTCAACAGTTTGCAACTGCTGGCCGCATTGACACCCCCTGGCGGATCCACCGCCGTGGCCGCCGCCGCCCGCCAGGGATTGTGGCATCTCTGCCAGCGTGAGGCAGGGCACATCACACCGGCCCTGCCGACCCTGGTGGACTCCGCCACCCTGGCCATGATCAGCGCAAAGCACCGCCTCGTCCTGCCGATGTCCAAGCAGTGGGAAGCCCCGCCCGAAGGCTGGACGCCGCAGACACCCAACCTGGATTCGCTGCGCGATCTGTTCCTCCACCCCACCCTGCTCACCGCGGTCAGCGAGCCCGTCCTGCTGGAGCCGCCTCCCTCCGACTACCGGACCTGGTCGGGAGCGAGGCACCGCTAAACACCTACCCTTCATGAGTCTGCGCAACATTCCACGTTACCGCTGCTGGGCCGAGATGGACCTCGGCGCCCTCGAGCGAAACATTGACAACATCCGCGCCGCCCTGCCCGACCACATCGCCTACGTGGCGGTGGTGAAGGCCAACGCGTATGGCCATGGCGTCCACGACACCGTGGCGCGGCTCATGTCCACCCGCATTGACTGCAACGCCTTCGCCGTGGCCAACCTGGCCGAGGCGGCCGAGATCAACGAGATCAGCGAGATCAACCAGAACCCCTCCAGCTGGTCCATCCTCATCCTCAGCGCCATCCTGCCCGAGGAGGACCGCCAGCTCATTGATCTTCCCAACGTCATCCCGACCGTCTCCAACCTCGACGAGGTCGGGCGCTTCGCGGCCGTCGCCCGGGTCCGCGGCGAGGCGGTGCCGGTCCACTTGAAGATAGACACCGGCATGGGGCGCATGGGCGTCTGGCATGAGGAGGCCGAAACCCTCTACAAGGCCATCGTGGCCGAACCCGGAGTGGTCCTGCGCGGCGTTTACACCCATTTTTCCAGCGCCGATTCCGACCCCGATTTCACCGCCCACCAGCGCAGCCTCTTTCTGGCCACCCTCAAGCGCCTGCACGGACTCGACACCGATAACCTCACCATCCACGCCGACAACTCGGCCGGCCTCAAAACCCTGGGGAAACGCAGCCTGTTCAACGCCGTCCGCGTCGGCCTCCTCCAGTTTGGAGTCGCCCCCTACAAAGACTCGCTGCTCGGCGCCGTCCGCGTCGAGCCCGTCATGGGCTTCCACACCAAGGTCGGCCTGGTCAAACAGCTCCCCGCCGGCACCGGGGTCAGCTACGGCCGCAGCCGCGTGCTCGACCGCCCCAGCCGCATCGCCATCCTCACCGCCGGCTACGGCGACGGCGTCCCCATCTCCTTGAGCAACAAGGGCCAGGTCCTCATCGGCGGACGCCGCTGCCCCATCCTCGGCCGGGTCACGATGGACCAGACGATCGTGGACGTGACCGACCTCCACGAGGTCAAGGCGGGCGACAAGGCCACCTTCTTCGGCCGCCAGGAGGGAGCCGAACTCCCCATCACGGAATTCTGCGCCACCTCCGACCAGATTCCCTGGGAGGTGTTTTGTTCGATCACGAAACGTCCCGACCGCGTCTATCTGAAGGACACCGGCATGTGAGCCGGGCGGCTGCGGCCGACGCCTCACCGCGTCACCCGCAGCCGCACAAAA
>JANOBW010000300.1:0-5189 GCA_031411855.1 Opitutia bacterium | reverse complement strand
GTCGTCACGACGGACAAGTGTTACGAAAACCGGGAGTGGCTGCACAGTTATCGTGAGGAGGATCCCATGGGAGGGCATGATCCCTACAGCGCGAGCAAAGGCATGGCCGAACTGGCGGTGGCCTCCTACCGCCGGTCCTTTTTCCCGACCAACGGACCGGTCGCGGTGGCTTCCGCCCGGGCGGGCAACGTCATTGGCGGGGGTGATTTCGCGCTGGACCGGATTGTCCCGGACATCGTCCGGGCCCAAGCCGCTGGGCTTTCGGTGCCGGTCCGCAACCGGGTGGCCACTCGGCCCTGGCAGCATGTGTTGGAGCCGCTTTCGGGTTACCTCTGGCTGGGGGCCAATCTGGCCAATCCCGCTTTGTCGTGCCGCCCTGCGCGTTTGCGCGAGGGGTTCAACTTCGGCCCCGAACTGGCCTCGAACCGGACGGTGGCGGAGTTGGTCGCTGAGTTTCAAAAGAGTTGGCCCGGTTCCTGGGAGGATCGCTCCGACCCGAAGGCTCCTCACGAAGCTTCGCTTTTGAATCTGGCGGTGGACAAAGCCCGCCACGTGCTGGGCTGGCAACCGGTGTGGGATTTTTCTTCCACCTTGGCCAGAACCTCCTCTTGGTATCGTCTTCACCATGAGGGTGGGGCGGCTGACGAGCTCCTCCGTTCCGATCTTTCCCTTTATCAGCGGGACGCCTTCCGCCTTTCCCTGCCATGGGCGCGCTGAGAAACTTGTCAGGCAAACGGGTCCTCGTCACCGGTGCCGCCGGTTTCGTCGGGGCGCACGTTTGCAACCTCGCCCGGTCTTGCGGAGCCTTGGTGACCGGCACGTCATCCCGCTCAACGCCGGGATGTGTCACGTTGGATGTCGGCGACGGGGCCGCCGTGTCGGAGGTGATCCGGTCCGTCCGTCCCGAGATCGTCATTCATCTGGCTTCGGCCGGTGTGACCGGGACGGTGCCGTTTGGGGAGTTACTGCGGGTCAACGCCGGCGGTGTTCAACATCTGCTTGAGGCTTGTGCCAGCCTGGAGCGCGTTCCCACAGTGGTCCTGGCCGGTTCCGGGTTCGAGTATGGCTCACAGGAACGTCCGGTTCGGGAAAGCGACCCGGTGGCCCCGTTTTCCCTCTATGGGATTTCTAAGGCGGCCGGGTCCCAGGCAGCCACCCTGTGGTCGGGGAAACTCCCCATCGTGCTTCTGAGGCTTTTCAATATTTATGGTCCGGGAGAGGCTCCGCGCCGTCTCCTGCCCCACATCGTTCGCTCCACCTTGGCTGGTAAAGCCGTGGAAACCACCTTGGGGGAACAGTTGCGCGACTTTGTTTTTGTCCAGGATGCCGCCGAAGCCCTCCTGCGTTGCGGGGTTGGTTTTGCCCAACCCGGCCTCACCACGTTGAACCTGGGGTCCGGCACGCCTGTCCGTTTGCGCGACTTCATCTGCCTGGTGGCTGAGGATCTCAGACGCCGGGGTTACGCCCCCGATCTGCGTTTCGGGGCCATTCCCTACCGGGTGGGTGAGCCCATGAGTTATCAGGCGGATCAGCGCGCTTTTGTCGCCGCTCTGGGCTGGGCCCCGGCGATGCCGCTCCCGGAAGGGGTGAAGTTAAGCGTTGAGCACATTTTAAAGGAATCAAACCCATGAGTATCGAACAAAGGTTGGTCCGCATTCCCCGCCGGCTGGTGGCTGACGAAAGAGGGGCTTTCATCAAATGTATTGACGGCAAGGAATCCGACCTACCCCGCTTCACCGGGGAGGTTTACATTTGCCGCGCCCATCCCGGCCAGGTGCGTGGCAACCATTATCACCATCGTGCCACCGAGTGGTTCACCGTTGTGGCCGGCATGGCCGTGCTGGCCCTGCAGGACCCTTCCACTGGTGAGAGACTTGATGTCCCGATGGATGCCAGCCGCCCTGAAACCGTCCGTGTCCCCCCGGGCCTCGCGCATGTGTTTCTGAACCCCGCCGATTCCAACCGGGAACTGGTGCTCGTCGCCTACACGGATGTGCTCTATGATCCGGCCGACACCATTCCCCACACGGTGCTTTCGCCGCAGCAAACCTGATGTCCAAGGTCGCTGTTTCCATCGCCCTACCGGTTTACAACGGGGCCAATTTTATCCGTGAGGCCCTGGAATCCATTCTGGCCCAAGGCGACTCCTTTGACGAGCTGGTGGTTTCGGACAACTGCTCGACGGACGGGACGCCCGCCATCCTGGCCGAGTTTGCCGCCCGGGACCCGAGGGTCCGGGTGTGCCGTTCGGAAACCTTTCTGAATCAGGCGGATAACATCAACCGGTCGGTGGAACTCTGCCGCAACGAGTGGGTGCAGATGTTTTGCCATGACGATCTTTTCTTGCCTGGTGCGTTGGCCCGCCTGCGGGAAGTTTTGGCCCATCATGATTCCTCTAGGCTGGCGCTTGTTTCCCATCAGCCCTTTCACCTATTTTCAGATGGGCACACGCACCGTTCCGTCGCTGGTCGGAGCCTGGTGGAAACACACTCTGAAGTCATGTCAGGCGATGCCCGCTCCCGCCCTCGAAACGAGCACCTTCATTCGGGGCGTGACCTGCTAAAAAAACACCTTGCCTGCGGGCATGTTCCTTACGTTCCCGCTGTCACCACGGCTGCGGTCCGCCGTTCTGTTTTTCTTCAGAAAGGTGGTTTCTCCTCGAGTTGGGTTCACTTTGACACCTTTCTCTGGCTGGAGATATTACTGGATTCTGATTACGACTATCTTGTGATGGAAGACTACCTGACTCTGACGAGGGTTCACAGCCAGCAGGTCGCGGTAATTTCGCGGCGTAGTCTGCGTTCTTACCACGACTATCGGCGTTTTTTTCCCGGATTCGCCGACAAGGCTGGACGAGAGTTTGATCTTTCCGCCAAGGCTAAACTCGGTATTCGACTCAAACCCTTATCTCAGGCTGCCAACGCCTTGGTGGTTCCTTTGATTCTTAAGGATCGCACTCGCTTTTGGGCTTCGTTTCGGCAGCTACCAGTGCCGCTTTGGATTTTTGTTTGGCCTTTTGTTTGGCGGAACTATCGTGCTCATCTGGTGAGAAATCATGAACTTTGGAAGATTTGTTCTCCCAAGATCACCTTAGAGTAATTTGGTATGATGAAAGTTTCTGAAAATAAGGGGAAAGACGCTGCGATAGATTCACTTATAGTATTTGCCATCATTGGCGTTTTATGGGCTCATGTCGGAGATGTGTCAGAACAATTACCTGCCATAGTCCTCATTTGAAGTTGGCTGGGATGGTGTGTTATTAGCTTTTTTTGGGTATCAAGGACCATTTTTGTTAGTATTTTCAGTGTATAACACTTTTTTAGTTGTCAATTCGTAAGAAATGAACTTTTGGCGCGCCTTATTGATTGTCGTTGGTTTCGATGCGATGGAACTTAATTCATCGTTGATTAATTTGGCAATATTGAACATACTAAAAGTAAAAAGAATACTTAATATTTTGTGTCTATGATGTCGGCAACTCAGAGTATTGTTCCTGCTGTTTCCGTCCTGGCCGGAGGTCGTGACTACTTTCAAGTTCCTTTGGCTCTGGCGGAACGGGATCTTCTTTCCACTTTGGTGACGGATTCTTACGCACCAGTTGACCGGTTTCCCTCTCTGGAATCGGACTGGCTGAAGAAACGGGGATGGGATGCCTCGAAACGTTTTGTCTCGGGGTTGTCGTCTCGTTTGGTGACGACCGATGCGAGGGCTTCCTGGTGGAGTCTCTATGGCAGAATCTCCCGCAATTTTCCCGAAGCCAATCGCCGCAAAGATCAAGCCCTGTCGCTGCGTGCCCTGAAAGAAACGCTTCGGCGCAATGCCATCCTCTTCGCCTACAGCTATTACGCCGGGCCGGCTTTTGTGGAACTCGCCCGCCTCAACCAACCCCGTCTGCTGTTCCAAGTGCATCCGCACCCCGGATACCTCCGGGATCTGTTCACAGAAGAGTTGGAAAGGGTTCCTTCGGCGCGGGCTTCGCTCATGTTTGAACATGAAATGGGACCTTGGGATCGTAACATGGAATCGCTTTGTCAGGAAGCGTCCCTGGCGACGGGAATCGTGGGAGCCAGCTCTTTTACAGCCACTTCCCTGAAAGCCAAGGGGGTTTCAGCCGAACACATCCGGGTCGTTCCCTACGGGGTTGATTTTACCCACTATCCGGTGCGGACCTCCGCTCCCTTATCCGAAGGTCCGCTTAAGTTGGTCTTTGTGGGAAGTCTGATTCAGCGGAAAGGTTTGTCCTATCTGCTGGAGGCGTTAAAAACCTTGGGGCCCCGGGGGGCGCACCTGACCTGTTGCACGAGGGGGTTTATGGACGATGCCCTCCTTCGCGAGTATGCGTTGCCCAATGTCGAAATCAGAAGGAACCCGCCGCGTTCGGAGGTCGTCAAGCTCATGTGGGAAAGCGACTTGCTGGTGCTCCCTTCCCTGGCCGAGGGCTTCGCCCATGTCATTGCCGAAGCCATGGCCACGGGCCTGCCGGTGCTCACCACCAACCACACGGCGGGGCCCGATCTCTTTCAGGATCGCCGTCATGGATTTATTGTCCCCATCCGCGATGCGGCCGCCATCAGTAAGATTCTTGAAGAGTTTTTGAAACGGCGCGAGGAACTCTTTGAGATGGGGCGAGAAGGAGCCGCCATGATTCGAAAATTTGACTGGCCGCATTTTCGTTCCGGAATCGCATCTTTCTTTGAGGAATTTTCCGCCTGACGGTCCCCCATTTTCAGACATTTCCATGAAGGTATTCTTTTGGCAAAATATGCCGTCCCATATTCAAACTGGCGCCTTGGATCATTTTGCCTCCCTCTGGCCCGACGAGGTAACTGGCGTGTGGTGTGAGGACATTTCACCTGCTCGGAAAGCCCTGGGGTGGGGGCAGGACTCCCGGGCCCATCTCAAGGACATCTTTTTACCGGCTCAGAATTGGGAGGGTAAAGTTTCTGAAATCGTCGCAGCGAATCCCCAGGCCATTCACATCCTGTCTGCCATCGGAGCTTATCCCCCGGTCACCTTGGCGGCCAAGTTATTGAGTCGTCAGGCCAAACCCAGACTGGGGCTTATTGTGGAACCTGCCATTTTGATGGGCTGGAAAGGTCCCTTGAGGCAAATCAAAGCCCGTTGGAATTACCGAACTTTTCTGGACAAAATCACCGCAGTGCTGGCCATGGGGACGCAGGGGCGTGATT
>JANOBW010000299.1:0-3223 GCA_031411855.1 Opitutia bacterium | reverse complement strand
CCCGGGACGTGCATGGTGGCGAGGCCGTAACCGAAGCCGGAAAGCTCGTTGGTCCAGAGAAGTTTGCCCGTTTTCAGTTCAATCGCATGCAGCCTGCCGGCGGCGTGGGCGTAAACCAGGGAGTCATCCGAGGTGAGGTTGACAAAACCATAACCGCCCACGCTGCCTGGCAGTTCTACCTGCCAGAGGATACGTCCGTCGTTTTTGGCGATGGCCAGAACCGATTTTTTGACGCCGACGAGGACGAAATTCTTGGGGTCTTGTGACATGGGAGGCTTTATTTATGATTTTTGATTCGTGATTCTTGATTTAAAGGCAAGCGGGGCGGAGTCTGTGATCTTTTCCAATGCGGGAATGTTTGGCTTTAAAAAATCAAGAATCAAGAATCTCAAATCATAAATGCGATCACGGCTTGTGCTCAATCAGGGCGATGATGATGGCGTTGAGGAAGAGATTGAAGACGGCGAGGGGGAGGAGTTTCTTCCAACCCAGGGTCATGACCTGGTCGTAACGGAAACGGGGAAGGGTCCAGCGGACTTGGATGAAGAGGAAAATCAGGGCCAGAACCTTGGCGAGGAAGACGCTGATGGAGATGATGCCGGCGACGAGCGGGTGGAAGTCGTTGTAATCAAGGAAGGGCAGATGCCATCCGCCGAGAAAGAGGCAGACGAAGACGGCCGAACCGACGATCATGTGGGTGTATTCGGCCACGAAAAAGAGGCCGAATTTGAAGGCCCCGTATTCGGTGTTGAAGCCGGCCACGAGGTCCGTCTCGGACTCCGCCATGTCGAAGGGCAGGCGGTTGGCCTCGGCGAAGAGGGCGACGAGGAAGATGAGGGCGGAGAGGGGTTGCCAGACGCCGATCCAGAGGCCGAAGGAGTTGCCGATTCCCTTTTGGGCCTCAACGATTTGGAAGAGGTTCACCCCGCTGTCCTTGGCTCCGGGGACGGCCGCCCACATGAAGACGGGCAGGAGGCTCATGCCCATGGCCAGTTCGTAGCTGATGAGCTGGGCCGAGGCGCGGACACCGCCGAGAAAAGGGTATTTCGAGTTGGAGGCCCAGCCGGCGAGAATGATGCCATAAACGCCGAGGGAGGAGATGGCCAAAATGAAGAGCAGGCCGACGTCCACGTTGGCGAGGACGAGGGGGTGGAGGGCTCCCGCGCTGTCGGCGTAGGTGCCGAAGGGGAGAACCGTCATCGTGGTGAGCGCGGGGATGACGGAGAGGCAGGGGGCGAGGACGTAGTAGAACTTCTTCACGTGGCCAGGCACGGGTTCTTCCTTGAAGAGGAATTTGCCGCCGTCGGCCATGGGTTGGCAGAGGCCGAGCTTCTGAACCAGCGGGCCGATGACCGGAATGGCCCCGAGGATCGGAAGGACGGTGCGGTTGGGGCCGTGGCGTCCGTGGATGTAGGAGCAGATCTTGCGCTCGGCCAGGACGGCGTAACCGGCCATACTCATGACGACGAGGATCATGACGCCGGCCTGGATGAAGGCGCGGAGCAGGTCGGGCAGATCGGTATAAAACGCCCAGATGCTGGCGAGAAGGCCGGTGGATTCGGCAAGAAGTGATAAGTGGGCCATGTTGGGTGGCGGGTTGGGAAAGGTAGTTTAAAGTGGAACAAGCAAAGATTTATTTTTACGCTTTAAAACAAAAAAATAAGTCGATACTGAAATTGGAATAAAAATAGATGAAGGTTCGGGAATCGCGATATTATTGAAGCTTTTAAGATTTAAATTCATTCCTTCAACTGCCAAACGAGGATCGTCGCCTGTCATTAATTGGTCAAAATTTAGGGCATTAAGCTGAATAAAATTAGAGGCAAACGTATCAGGAAGGTAATTCGGAAGAGTTGCAGTTACGTTTAAATAGTTCGTGTCAAATGTTTCTAGATTTCCGTAAAGCCGATAACAAGAGTCGTTTGGAAAATAAGATTTATCTGATGTATTGAAGGAAAAAATAAAACCATCAACACGTGAATCACCTCCCAAGAACTTATTATCGTAGATTAGTAGAGAACCTTCTGCCGAACTAAAAATATAGTTTCCAATGCTGATACTTATTTTTGCAGACGAAAGTTGATAGTTTTCTGATGAGGAGTTAAAACTACTTATCGTATCTAACACATCAATGGATAAAAGTGCAGGCGTTCCCATATAAACTGATGAGTCCCACTGATATTGAAGATCGAGTCCAGTTTGATCGATGTGCCAAACTTCGCATCGAAACTCATACCGAATAGTTTCTGAAGCGCTTAAGGACGATGTAGTTAAGAATGATAAAAAAAGCGTATGGATAATTTTCATTTTTATGTTTATTTATCAGGCTTTACAGAATTTTCGGTAGGGCATCGAAAACAGGTCGCGCGACGGGTGCCTTTAGCAATGACGTGATAATGCATAGGTTCCGTCGATTCGGTCAGAACTTTGATGATCGCACTTTCCCAGGAGGTTTCGGCCATTTTCTAAGTTCGTTTGTTGAACAAATGGCTCCTCGAAAGGAGCCACTCCCAGTTAGACGGTCACCGCCGGGGCCTTCGGGGTGTATTTCAACGATTTGCCCTCGATGAAGGGAAGGTTTTCCCAGGCGGTGGCGTCGAGCTGTTTGCCGAGGTCGCCGATGCTTTGGAAGGTGGTTCCGGCCAGGGCGGGGACGATGGTGGAGAGTTTGCTCCAGACTTCCTGCGGCGAGGTGGCGCGGGCGGAGTTTCCTTCCAGCAGGCTGGCGAGGAAGCTGAGGCTGGCGATGTCGGGGAGGACGCCGACGGGGCCGGGGACGGCCTGGGCGAAGCGTTGCAGGCGGAACTGCTGGTTGATGAAGCTGCCAGACTTTTCAAACACGGTCAGACCGGGCACCACCACGGTGGCGACGGCGCTGGTGAGGTTGGCGTGGGAGCCGAGGTAAACGATGGAAACCTTGGCGATCTGGTCCTCGGTCAGGCCGACATCGGCGAGGTCCTCGCCATGGGTAAGGATCACTTTGACCTTCCCGGCGTCAATGGTGTCGCCGAGCGCAAGCAGTTGGCTGGAGGGAAGTTCGGAGATAAGTCCGGTGACGAGGGCACCCCGGACATTGGGGTTGCGGTCGGCGGAGAGAAGCAGGCCATCACCCTGGCCGGTGCGGGCCACGAGGTCCACGCGGACGGCCTTGAGCTGGGTGGCGAGTTCCCTGAGGAGGAACTGTTCCTCGACGCTGGCGCGGCCGGAGCCGACGATGGCGACG
>JANOBW010000298.1:0-2615 GCA_031411855.1 Opitutia bacterium | reverse complement strand
TGAGGGAGCCGTCGCCCACTTTGACCAGCGGGGTGGCGGCGGTCTGCGAGATGATTCCGGTGATGGTGGCGGAGTTGCCGGTGGCGACCCCGACGGAGGCGGAACCGGTGAGCACCACGTTGTTGGAAATGGTGAAGTTACCCAGCTGCAGGGCGCCGGCGGCGGGGTTGTTCGAATCAATGATGATCTTGGCCGTGCCGGCAGCGGAGGAATTGCCCAGGATCAGCGGGCCGCGCTGGATGTTGATCGCCCCTGTGAAGGTGTTGGTGCCGTTGAGGGTGAGGGCTCCGGTGTTCTGGCTGGTGCCGCCTCCCTGGAAGAAAAGCACGGTGTTGGCGCCACCTCCGCCGATGATGCCGCTGCTGATGGTCGAGCTGCTGTTGGGGGTCAGCAGCGTGACATTACCCGAACCGCTGGTGGGCAGGGAGATGTTGTTGGCGAGGGTGATGGCGGTGCCGGTGAGGGTGAGGCCGGTGCCGACGGCTGAGAATGAGACCGGGCCGGAGCCGATGTTGGTGGCGGCCCCGATGGAGATGACGCCGGCGTCCACCGTGGTGCCCTCCGAATAGGTGTTGGTGCCGGAGAGGGTGAGGGTGCCCGCCCCTTTTTTGGTGAGGCTTCCGGTTCCGGTGACGGCACCGGAAAAGGCGATGGCGTCGCTGCGGTTGAAGGTGAGGTTGGTGCCCGAGGCGTTGAAGGCGACGGCGCCGGTGCCGATGGTTCCGGTGGTTCCGCCGGAGCCGACCTGGACGGTGCCGGCGTCAATGCGGATGCCGCCTGTGCCGGTTCCGGCACCGTTGAAGGTGAGGGTGGTGGAGCCCTGCTTGTAGATGAGGCCCGTCATGGTGACGGCCCCGTTGATCTGGCTACCGGTAAAGGCCTGGGTATCAATGACCGTGGAACTTTGCACGGTGACGGCGCGGGTGGAGGCAAGGCTGATGTTGCTGGCGCCAAAGATGAGGCCGGTGCCGGAGTTGGCACTGGTCACATCCAAGTAGAGGCCATTGGCGGCGTTGCCGAGGGCGGCGTCGGAGGTGAACTCAAGGCCGCCGCGGTTGAGTTGCCAGCGAAGGAGTTGGACGGTGTTGGAGGCGTTGGTGAGCTTGATGCGGGAGACCCCGGCCGAAACCGAACTGTCGGTTTGAACAATTGACGTGGATGATCCGCCGGAGAGGACCCCGGAGAGGGTTACGATCTGCCCGGTGGGGAGGTTCAGGGCTGAGGTGCCGACAAGCCGGGTGGTGACGGCCGAGGTGGTGAACGCGATGTTGTTGGAGAGGGTGGAAGCGGTGCCAAAGCCGGTGAGGAAGTAGAGGCCGGTCATGTTCGCCGTGTTGGTGAACGTGATGGGGGCGGTGCCGAGGGCGTTGGCATTTCCGAGACGGAAGGCGCCGTCGGTCTGGCTGTAGGGGCCGGCGCTGGCGGAGATGGAGGTGAAAGAGGTGGCGTTGTCGAAGCGCAGGCCAGCTGCCCCGCTTTTGATCAGCGAAGTGCCGGTGATGGTGCCGCCGGTGAAGGTGTAGGAACTGGTGGTGTTGCTGACCGTCATGGTGCCCACGGTCAGCCCTCCGGCCAGGACGGCGACGGATTCGCCTGAGGCCGAAGTGAAGGACACGTTGTCACCGCTGACGAAAGCCTGGTTGGGCGTCCAATTGAGATCAGCTGCATTCCACGTGTTGGTCGGACCGGCCGTGTTCCAAACGAGATCGGAAGCGGTGGCGGTAAGGGTGGCAAACCCGAGGGTCAGGGCCGCGCGGGTGGCGAGTCGGTGGGGGTTCATTTTAATTATTGGTGTTTAAAAGTTTAGAATGTGACCGAGATGCGGCCGAACTTCTTGCCGGAGATGGTGCCGTTGAAGGTGATGGTGACGGTCTCGGTGCCGTCGCCGTTCGGGGTGGCGGAGCTGAGGTAGTCGTTGCCGGGGCCCTGGATGGCGGTGGTCCAGCCAGTGTTGCCGGCTGTTAGGTCGGAGGTCCTGACCTCGACGCCATAGGTGACGCCTGCGACCCCGCCGACGGGGCGGCGGTAGGTGAGCACGAGGGTTCCGGAGTCGGTGGTGGCGATGCCGCGGTAGGGAGCTCCGTTGGTGGCGGTGGGGCTGATGCCGAAGGCGTATTCGAGGGCGTTGCTGATGCCGTCGCCATCGGGGTCGGCGTCGGGCAGGGCGGCGGGGCCGCTGAGTCCGTAACCGGCGGCGAAGGTGTTGAACGGGTTGGTGGAGACGACGCTGATGGAGCCGGTGGTGGCGAAGGCTGACGTGTTCCAGGCGAGCCCGGCGGGAAGGCCGGGGAGGTTGAGGGTGGGGGAGCCAAGGACACCGCCGTCCTCGTTGAAGAGGTCGAAGGAGTTTCCGGCGGCGGGTGTGAACCCGTTGATGAGGGTGACGTTGATGACTCCTGAGGTGGTGACGTTGCCGGTGGGGGTGGAGACGATGTCGAAGGAGCCGGCGGTGGTGCCGCCGATCTCCAGGCTGATGACGGAGGAGGCGTCCAGGGTCAGGTTGGTGTTGGTGAAGGCGAGGGTGCCGGCCGCGCCGCTGCCTCCCGGGGAAAGGGTGCCGGAGACGGTGCCGGCGATGCTGGCCGTGCCGGAGCCGGCGAGCCCTCCTCCCAGGC
>JANOBW010000297.1:0-9101 GCA_031411855.1 Opitutia bacterium | reverse complement strand
GGGGGGAAGTATTCTTGCCCTTGTTTCCATAGGCCTGCACCTGACCTTTGATTTTCACCTGAAGATTCCAGCCCTCATCTTTTTCATGGGCATCCATTTCGCACTGATCCTCCGTTTCGGGACAGCCTCCGAAGCGGTCGCCGCCAAGCCCGTTTCGTCTCTGACGCGGGGAGCTTACGCCAGTGTTTTTCTTGCCGCCGGGGTGGTTTTGGGCTGGCAGGGATGGAGGGTGTTTGAAGCGGAACGTCTGGTTTATGTCGGTCGCGAGTTTTTCAAAGGGACCCTCCTCTATGACAAACCGGAACTTCGCAATGACACGGTGAGGGCGGCCATCCGTTCCCAGTTCAGAATCGCCACCGCCTGGGACCCCGACAATGCGCTGGCCTGGGGATACCTCAGCCTGGCGACCCTGCAAACGGGGCGGGATGAGCCCAAGAAATTCATGAAGACGGGGCAGGCGGCTTTGGAGGCAGCCAACCGGGCTCTGGAACTGTCTGATTCCGTTTGGTTGTTCCATGTGGCCAAGGGCATTTCCCTGCAAACGCTAGGAAGGCCCTTCGATGAGTTTTTGCCTCCCTTCCGCCGCGCGGTAGAACTGGCTCCCAACAACGCCCAGGCACTTTGTTATCTGGCCCAGGCTTTGGCTGCCGATGACTTTGAAAGAATCAACGCGCTCAAGGTGGTTAATCGTGTCTTGGAGCTTGACCCGACCAACCAAACAGCGCTGAATATGCGTTCGAATCTCCAGCAACCTTGAACTTTCCCCCCATGCGCACTTACCGCCTCCCTTCCATCCTGGCGACCGCCTTTGCCTTCGTGGCAACGATTGCCCACGCCTCCACCATTGCCGTCACTGAGATTACCGGTGACGTTCAAGTCACTCAAGGGGGCAAAACCTCCGCCTTGGCGAAGGGCGCTACCCTTGGCAGCGGAGCCACACTCGCCACTGGACCCACGGGTTCTGCCAGCATCGCTTTCAGCAATGGAGCCCTTCTCAGCGTCACCTCTGGCACGGTCCTTTCGATTGAGGAATACTCCCAACGCGGCGGAGCTGGAACGGTTGATCCCAGCAAACTCACCAAGGAGCCTACCGCTTCGCGCACGATCCTGAACCTTCGCAAAGGCCACCTGACTGGAGAAATTAAACAGCTCAATCTTCCTGCTGGTTCTGTTTTCAAAGTCAAGACTCCGGCCGGCCCCCTCTCCATTAAGGGAACTATCATCAACGTTGATGTCACGGAAACCACCAATGGATCTTACACGATTACTTATTCGATCGTGGAAGGCTCTGGCTTGGTGGAACCCACCACGGTTGTTTCCGTTGATTTGGGCAACGGTCAGTCCATCACGGTCACCATTGATGGCGACAAGGTGACGGTCGGCGATATCAAGAACTTGTCCCCTGCGCAAATTGCCCAAGCCAACCAGATTGTGGCCGCCCTCAAAACCGCCCTTGGCACCACCACCTTCAACACGGGGTCGGCTGGAAGCACGGGAACGATTACCATCCAGACCGATACCGACAACGTCACCGGCATTCAGGGTAGTGGTTTCAACAGGTAATTCCGGTCTCAACCTCCTTCACAAGGCCCGGGTCACCACCCGGGCCTTTCTGTTGATAAGCTCCTATGTCAGAGGTATTTTGGAACACGTTTGTCATCGTGGTTCTGATGCTGGATCCGTTAGGAAACATCACGGCGTTCAATTCGGTCCTCTGTCATCTTCGGCCCGAGCGCCGGATGCGGGTCATCGCGCGCGAATGCGTCATCGCCTATGGGGTGCTTCTGGTTTTTGCCCTGGCGGGCCAGCCGATCCTGAAATTTTTCCATCTGAGCCAGAGTTCGTTGGGAATTGCCGGCGGGTTGGTCCTGTTTCTGATCGCCCTGAAAATGATCTTTGGCACGGCTGACAACGTGTTTGGCGACAATCCGGGTGAGGAACCGATGGAACCCCTCATTGTTCCGCTGGCCATCCCCTTGCTGGCCGGACCTTCCGCGATCGCGAATGTCATGCTCCAGGCTGCCCGGCATCCCGGCCAGTTGCCGGTCATCATCGCGGCCATCACCCTCGCCTTTGGTGTCACCGCCTTCGGCCTGGTGGGAGGAGCTCGCTTGGCCTCACTTTTGGGGGCCAAGGGTTTGTCGGCCATGACACGGCTGATCGGTCTTGTCCTCATCGCGGTTTCAGTGGAAATGATGTTAGGTGGCATACGTTCGTTTGTGCTCACTCTTTCCACCACCGGAGCGGCCAACTGACTCCGCCCGTTTTACCGTTTTTACCCGTTTTTGCATGTCTGCCGACACCTTTGCCGCGCTCGCCACTCCTGCGGGTGAATCAGCCCTTGCCGTCATCCGGATCAATGGTTCGGCGGTTCCTGCCCTTTCCGCCGCGCTCACCGGCCGTTCCCAGCCACTTCCGGCGCGAAGGGCGGTGCATTCCCGCCTCTTTGACCAGTCGGGTCGGGTGGTGGATGACTGTGTGTTCCTGTTTTACGCCTCCCCCGCCTCGCCGACCGGGGGGGATGTCCTTGAGATCACCTGTCATGGAAACCCGCTGATCGTGCGCAGGATTTTGGACGATCTTCTGGCCCGGGGGGTGCGCGATGCGGAGCCGGGTGAATTCACCCGCACGGCCTTTTTGAACGGCCGTCTTGACCTGAGCCAGGCCGAGGCCGTCATGGACCTGATCCGGGCCCGCAGTGACCGTGCCCTGGAGGCCGCCCGCCGCCAACTCCGGGGTGACTTGGGGGCCAGGGTCAATCATCTGTGCGACCGGCTTTTGGGGGTCATCGCCCATCTGGAAGCTTACATAGATTTCCCGGAGGAGGATCTTCCCGGGGAGGACGACACCGGTCCGGCCCGGGATTTGGCGGAGCTGACCCGTGAGTTTGACCAACTCATCGCCACCCAGAAGTTCAGGGATATCCTGCATGAGGGGGTGAAGACCGTCATCCTGGGGCGTCCCAACGCCGGCAAATCCAGTTTGCTCAACGCTCTGGCTGGGGAGGAGAGAGCCCTGGTCAGCGAGGAACCGGGAACGACCCGTGATTTTGTGGAAACTCCCGTCATGGCCGGACCCTACCGGCTTCGGCTGACCGACACTGCCGGCCTTCGTGGCGAGGCCTCCGGGGTGGAGCTTTTGGGCATCCGCAAGTCCTTGGAGCAGGCGGACCGGGCCGACCTCATTCTGATTGTGATGGATGCCTCGCTTCCCCCGCCCGAGCTTCCCGCCAGTCTGCTTCCGCTTCTGGATCCCTCCCGGACCCTGGTGGTGGAAAACAAGGCGGATCTGCCGCGCTTTCCCGCGTTGGACACGTTTCTCCCCGGTCTCCCCCGCCTGCGCGTTTCGGCACGTTCCGGCGAAGGGCTGGACACCCTGCGGCAGGCCCTGGTCCGGTTGGTGGAAACAGGTCTGGAAGTGCCGGGCGAAGAGGCGGTTTTGGTTTCCTCCCGTCATGCGGACGCCCTTCGGGAAACAAAGGAGAATGTCGCCCTCGCCCTGGCCAAGCTCCGCGCTTCGGAACCTTCGGAGCTTGTCGCGGCCGACCTCCGGGCCGCCCTGGCCGCGCTTGGCCGCATCCTGGGCAAAGTGGACAATGAGCGCATGCTCGACAAACTTTTCGCCACTTTCTGCATCGGCAAGTAACCCCCGTTTTTTTGACACAAACCGGCGACAGCCCCGTCCACCCCGCATGAGCCCCCTTTTATTTCAACCGATCTACCAACTGCGTCCGTGGGGAGGACGGGCCCTGGGTGAAGTCCTCCACCGCAAAGACCTGCCCGGTGGCCCGGTGGGCGAGTCTTGGGATATCGTGGACCGCCCGGAGGCCTGTTCCGTCGTGGCTGGCGGCCCGTTGGAAGGGAGGACCTTGCGCGAGGTCCTGCTTGAGCACTCCGCCCGGATCATGGGGCCGTCCTGGGAGCCCTCACGCCCCTTCCCCATCCTGGTGAAATGGTTGGACTGTCGTGAGCGTCTCAGCCTGCAGGTCCACCCTCCGGCCGAGATCGCTCTTTCCCTCGGGGGTGAACCGAAAACGGAAAACTGGTATCTGGCCCACACCACCCCTGGTGCCGCCCTGCTGGCCGGCCTCACTCGCGGGGTGACCCCGGAAGGTTTTGCGAAAGCCTTGCAAAACAATGACTTGGAGCCGCTGGTGAGCCGCCACCCCGTGGTTTCCGGGGATTCCCTGTTTGTCCCCAGCGGCCATCTCCATGCCATTGATGCCGGCTGCCTGATCCTGGAAATCCAGCAAAATTCCGACACCACCTACCGGGTCTATGACTGGGGCCGGGTCGGGCTGGACGGCCGTCCGCGCCAGTTGCATGTGCGCGAGTCCCTGGCCTCCATTAACTTCCGGGATTCCACTCCCGGGCTGCTTCACACGGCCGGATGTGGCGGTGAAACCCTTCTGGTGGACAGTCCGGTCTTCCGCTTAAGGAAAGTCACGCTTCCCGCCGGGGAAACGTGGAGTCACCATGCCGGCGAGGGTCCGGCCTTGGTGGGCGTGGTCCGGGGCGGCCTTGTCTCCGGGGATGAAACCCCGCTGCCCTTTGGCACGAACTGCCTGCTTTCCCATGCTTTCCCGTGCAAGCTTGTGGCCGGCGTGGAAGGGGCGGAGTTTCTTGTCACCGACCGGTTTGTCTGAGGCTGTGGCCTCAGTCCGCCCTGGTCAGCAGCACCACGGCAAAGGCGGCGATGCCCTCCTGGCGGCCGATGGCGCCGAGTTTTTCGTTGGTCGTGGCCTTGACGCCCACATCACCCGGGGTGACTCCGAGCACTTGGGAGAGGGCTGCTTTCATGGCCGCGAGGTGAGGGGCCACCTTGGGTTTTTCCGCCACAATCGTGCAGTCGGCGTTGACCACTTTCCAACCCAGGGCGTTTGCCTCGGCCAAAGCCTTGGCCACGATGAGTTTGGAATCCATGCCGGCGGTTTCCGGCTGCCCGGGGGGGAAGTAATGGCCGATGTCGGGCAGGGCGGCCGCTCCCAGGATGGCGTCGGCCAGGGCGTGGCACAGGCAGTCGGCATCGGAGTGGCCGTCGAGGCCGAAGGGTGACTCGAAAATCTCCACGCCGCCGAGCACCAGCCGCCGTCCCGGGGCCGTGCGGTGGATGTCGTAACCGTGTCCGATGCGGAAGTTGCTCATGTGGGGACAGAATTAAAAATTAAGAATTAAAAATTGCGGGCTTCGTCCGAAGTCCGCCTGCGGCCCGGTTTTTGTTCAATCATAAATCCTTAATCATCAATCATAAATAAACAACTCACTCGCCGTTGAGATCGGAAGGCATGTCGGCCTCCGGCATCCGTTCGATCCGGGCCCCGACGGAGCGGAGCTTCTGATCCATTTTTTCATAACCCCGGTCGAGGTGGTAAACGCGCTGCACCCAGGTCTCGCCGTCCGCCGCGAGGGCCGCCAGGATCAGCGCGGCGCTCGCCCGGAGGTCGGAGGACATGACGGGAGCGCCGGAGAGGCGGCTTTTGCCGTTGATGATGGCGCTGGCCCCCTCGATGCTGATGTCGGCCCCCATGCGCTGAAGCTCCGGCACATGCATGAAGCGGTTGGGGTAAACCCGCTCGGTCACCACGCTCAGCCCGGGGGTGAGGGCGAGCAGGGCGCACATCTGGGCCTGGAGGTCGGTGGGAAAGCCGGGGTGCGGCAGGGTGGTCAGTTCGACCGCCCGGCGGGGGCCGCCCATGCCCCGGATGCGCAGGCCGTCGGGGACCGTTTCCACGTTGACCCCGGTCTCCTCAAGTTTGTCCAGAAACGCGCCCAAGTGGCTGGTTTCCAAGCCTTTGACGGTGAGGTCTCCGCCGGAGATCGCTCCGGCGACGAGAAAGGTGCCGGCCTCGACCCGGTCGGGGATGACGCGGTGGCGCACCCCGCGCAGGCGGGGCACGCCGCGGATGACGAGGGTGTGGGAACCCGCGCCCGAGATGTCGGCGCCCATGGCGACCAGCATGCGGGTCAGATCGGAAACCTCGGGCTCGACGGCCGCGCTTTCGATGCGGGTCTCGCCCGGGGTGAGGACGGCGGCCATCAGCAGGTTGGCCGTGCCGGTCACGGTGCTGCCATGGCGTCCGCCGAGGAACAGCGGCGCGCCGCGCAGGCCGGTGGCGTCCACGTGGACATAGCCGTTTTTGATCTCAATGGCGCAGCCGAGTTTCGTCAAACCCTTGAGGTGCAGGTCTATCGGCCGCTGCCCGATGACACAGCCCCCGGGCAGGGAAAGCTGGCAGCGGCGCAGGCGGCCGGTCAGGGGGCCGAGCAGGCAGACGGAGGCGCGCATCTTCTTCACCAGGTGGTAGGGCGCGCACTCGGTGATGTTGGCGGCGGTGATGCGCCAGGTGTTGGGATCCAGGCGTTCCACCCTGGCGCCGAGATGCTCCAGGATCTCGGCCATGAAGCGTATGTCGCTCAGGTCCGGCACGTTTTCGATCACGCACGGCTCGTCCGTGAGCAGCGTGGCGGCGAAGATCGGGAGGGCGGAGTTTTTGGCTCCGGAAACAGATACGGTGCCGGCCAGCGGTGCGCGGCCTTCGATGCGGATGACGTCCATGAGGGTGTCCGGGCAGCAGAGAGCAGATTCGGTGAACGGAAAACAGAAAACCGCCGGTTGCCGGAGAAACTTGCAAGGGAACCGAACGTCGAACGCTGAACTTCCAACGTTGAACTTCCAACGTTGAACTTCGAAGTCAAAGGCAACGATCCACGCCCAGGCCTGCTTATACCCAGTTGGCACTCCCTAACTTCAAGGTTCAGCGTTCAAAGTTCGACGTTCTTGGCTCGACCCGCCTCGACAAGCCCGCGTTCCCGGGCAAGGTTAACCGTTTCATGCCCGAAACCTTTGCCAATGTGAACGCCCTGTGGTCCGCCGTCCTGGTGCGGACGTGGCAGCGCCTGGGGCTGCGCCACGCGGTGGTTTCCCCCGGCTCCCGTTCCACCCCGCTGACGGTTTCCCTCGTCCGCAACCCCGGCATCCGTGCGATTCCGATTCTTGACGAGCGGAGCGCCGCCTTTTTTGCCCTCGGCCTGGCGCGCCAAACCCGCCGCCCCGTCCTTCTCGTCTGCACCTCAGGTTCCGCCGGCGCCCACTATCTGCCGGCTGTGATCGAGGCCCGTCTGGCCGGGATTCCACTCCTCGTCGTGACGGCGGACCGCCCGCCTGAAATGCGGAACTGCTCCAGCGGCCAGACCATTGACCAGCAGAACCTTTACGGAGTGCACGCCGCCTCGTTCACCGAACTGCCCGTGCCGTCCTCCGACCCTGGGGAGCTGGCCCGGCTGGCTGGGACCGCCGCCGCCGCCTGGGCGGCCGCCACGGCCGGTTTTCCCTCGCCCGTCCATCTCAACCAACCTTTCCGCGATCCCCTGGCCCCGGATGTTTCGGATGGGAACGTTCCCCACTCCTGGCCCGAGCTGCCTGAACCTCGGCCACTGGCACCGCCTTTGGTCCCGGATATCGGCCTGCTCGAAAACGGAACCAGGCAGGCCGCGGGCCTGATTGTCGCGGGACCGGGGCTGGATGCCCATCCCGGTTGGGCCGCCGCGCTCGCCGCCCTGGCCGAGGCCACGGGCTGGCCCGTCCTGGCCGACACCCTCTCCGGTCTGCGCTCCCGTTCCGCCCCGGAGGTGTGGCCCAAGCTTTTGCCCCGCCTGGTCACCACCTACGATCTCATCGCCCGGCATCACTCCCTCCGTGCGGAACTGACCCCCTCCGTCGTGGTCCAGTTCGGCCCCTGGCCCACCAGCAAGACGCTGCGCGCCTGGCTGGGTGAGGCGCGCCCCCAGGTCGTTTCGATCTGGGACGGCCCCGAGTCGGCCGACTGCCTCCACCTGCCCGGCTGCCGTATCGGCTCCCCCGCCGGGCTTTCCGCCGCTTTTGCTTCGTTGACGAAACTTCCCGCCGCCGCCGCCGGCTGGGCGGGGCGCTGGACCAGGGCCGAGCTTTCCGCGCGCCAGCACCTGTCCGCCGCCCTGGCGGAAGCCCCGATGGAAACCGAGCCGCTCATCGCCCCGGCCCTGCACGCCGCGCTCACTTCCCGCCACATGCTCTTTTTTGCCAACTCCATGGCGGCGCGCGATGCCGAGTGGTTTTGCTCCCCTCGTGGCAACGGTCCCCGCATCGCCCACCACCGGGGGGCAAACGGGATTGACGGGCTTGTCTCTGCCGCGCTGGGCCGCGCCGCCGAGACAGGGGAGCATGTTGTGCTGCTCTGTGGCGACCTGGCCTTCCTGCACGACTCCAACGCGCTGCTTTCCCGCCGCCACCTGCGTGGCAGCCTGACGGTCGTGGTCGTCAACAACCGGGGCGGCGGCATTTTCGAGTCACTCCCGGTCGCCCACCTTGGCTCCGTTTTCGAGGAATTTTTCGCCACGCCCCAGCAGGTGGACCTGCCGCAGCTCTGCCATGCCCACTCCATCCCGCACCGCCTGGCGGAATCGGCCCGGGAGGTGGTGGGAAACCTCGAGACGGGCCCTGGCCTGAGGGTGATCGAGGTCCGGACCGACCGGGCCCGCGACATGGCCTGGCGCAAGGCTGTTTTCGCTTCGTTTGCCTCCGCCTAAGCGGGACAAACGCGGTTTGCCGTCCGCCGACGGGCGAATTTTCCTTCCGCCGCGTTTCCCTCTCTCACTCGCCGCGGCTGGCCGGGGGCGGGGAGAGGCGCTGGTGTTGGAGGAGGGGGCCGCCGAAATTCAGCAGGAGGGCCCGGGTGTGCCCCGTGGCCTTGAGGTGGTTGACCACGTGGGTGTAGTCGCGAGGGGTCATCTCATCGCGGACGACGACCTCGACCAGCATCTCGCCGAAGCAGACGAAATCGGCGTTGAAGTTCACCCCCAGTTTGGCGTCCTTGTAGGTCAGCGGGATCTGGAGGTTGCGGCGGAAAGGGACCTTGCGGACGACCAGCTCAAGGGCCAGGGCCTCCATGTAAACCTCGCGGGCAAATCCCGCCCCGAGGGCGCGGTGGACCTCAATGGCGGCACCAATGACATCATAGCTCTGCTGGTCGCGGATGACTGGGACTTCAACCGGCGGGGCGGGTGCCTGGACAGGCAGTCCGGCCTCGGGCGTGGCCGGACTTGAGATGGGCTCCGCCGACCCGC
>JANOBW010000296.1:0-7743 GCA_031411855.1 Opitutia bacterium | reverse complement strand
TGCAGGAGGATGAAGTCGGGTGGGGTCTCCCTGAGGAAGGCCGTCGGCGGCAGATCTTCGCGGCTGCCACCGTTGAGGGTCACCAGCGTAAGGGTGGGGTGGGCCGGTTGGGTGGGGAGGGGGGAATGCCACTCGGGCGGGTGAAGCAGAAAGGCGATGGGAAGCGGGAGGACCGCGATCCAGGCGAGGCGGCTGCGGAAAAAGAGGAGGGCGGGCAGCAGAAGGGCCGGGGGGATGAACCAGACGGTGGCCGGGAGGTAGAGGGCGCTGTGCAGCCACCAGGCCTGCTCGCCGATCACGGCGCGCAGCATCCACCAGGTGAGAATCACCGCGAGCCAGCCGGCGGACACAAGGACAAGCGCGAGGTGGGTCTTGGGAAAACGCTGCAAGACAGTCATTTATCTTATGGTTTATGAGGGCTCGCAAGGAGAGGCATCCCCTCCGGTGGGCTTTACATGGGCTGGTCTTCGAGGCCGGGATCCAACGCGATGATGATGGCCTCTTGGAGGGCGGCGAGCAGCACGTAGGAAAAATAGGCCCGGCGTTCGTCGAGCGCGAGTTTCCCGGCGGAGACCCGGCCTGTTTCGAGAGCACGGTCGGGGATGCGGCGCAGGAGGGTTTCCCGGATGCGCAGGCGCAGGGCTGAGCACGCCCGCATGACCGCCTCGGCCACGCCTGCGTCAATTTCCACCACCCCTTCGGCCAGGGCCGGGGTTTGGAGGAAGGAAAGCAGGCCGGCCACATCGTCGGCCAGGTCGGCGGCGAGGGATTCGCTCCATCCTCCGGCCAGGTCGGCGGCATCCTCGGGCAGCCTGACCTCGACCGCGGTGGTGCCCCGCAGGGCTTCGGCGCAGGCGATGAAGACCGGCATGAGGCCGGAGATCACCTCCCGGTCCACCAGGAATTCAACCCTGATCCTCATGACGGTCCCAACATCGGAAAACCTTCCGGGGCCGGGGAAGAAGGGGTGCTGGGCGGCGGTCTCATGGTGGTCTTGATTTTCCCCCTTTCCCTTGCCGCCGGCGGGAGCCCGGGCAAGTGGCAAAGGAGCTTTTCTTGTGGTGGCGCCGGGGGAAAAGAGGCGGGAGGGAAGTTGCTCACATCGGCCGAATAAACTGGAGCGGAGGCGGCGTGGTTTTAGGGTGGGGATTCTTTTCCCGCGTGCCCGTCCATGACACAACCGCCTTCCCAACCGACCCCTTCACCGGACATCCGACCCGGCTCCACGGGCCTGTCCGGGACGGAGACAGGCTCCGGGAGCGTCTTTGCCACGATCTCGGGCGAGGACTGGCGGCGTTCACTGGCCTCCGTCGGGCGGCGCAAGCCGGAGGTCTTGGAGGCATTGAGGAATCGGCTCTCCTCGCCGGCCTCGCGGAAATCCGCCGCAAAGGACGTTCCCCGGCCGCGCAAATCGAATCGGACGAAGGAGTTGGAGCGGACGCATCCGCTGATCCCCGGACAGGGCTGAAAAAGGCGGTGGAGCGGTTCCAGCGGGAGGTGAGGCTCATTTCCCTGGCTGACCTGGGTTTTGACGGGCGTTCGCCCAACCCGCTGGAGGAGGCCAACCTGTGGCTGAGGCGGATCGGCGGCGGGGTGGAGGCCTGGGCCTTCGCGGATGTCTCCTCCCCCGGGGGGTGGATCTACAAGTTTTTCATGCCCCGTCCGGAGGGCGGGATCGGGGCGACTTTCCGGTTGGAGCGGACCGCCTCCGGCGAGGGCTGGGCCGCGCGCTCGGCTCCGGGCAGCTACGCGGATGTGGTTCGCAAGCTTATCCTCATCAACGCATTGGGCGGCATGGCCACGGAGCTGTGCGGCATCACCCCGGAAGGCGTGGTGGTGGTCAAGCAGGCTCCGGGGCGGGTCTTTGCCGAGGACACCCCGACCAGCGGGATGCTTCCCGCCAGCCTGATCCCCTTTCCCTCGCGTTTTCTGACCGCCGACCGCGACCATCCCCGCCTGTTTTTCCTGGGGGAGGAGCCCTGGCTGGTGGCCGACACCCACAGCAAAAACGTGGTTTTGGATCCGGAGGGAGTCCCCCGGGTGATTGACCTGGTGGCGGCCCCGCTCAGCGAGTTGGAGCGGACGGACGCGATGCTCGGCGCATGGTTGCGGCGGGTGCGTCTCAACCCCCGTGCCGGGGTGCTGGCCGAGGCGGCCGACGAGGAGTATTAAGGCGCTCAGGCCTCGGATTCCGACTCAGGCTCCATCCTCTCTATCTCCTCTTTGACGAGCGAGATGACATCCTTGAACTTGGGGATGTTTTCGGGATCGACCGCGATGAGGTTCTCATGGGCGGCCAGGACGAGACGGGCGGCGTCGAGCTCGTTCAGACGGGTTTCGGGAAGGTTTATCCCGGTGGCCTTGTCGTGCTCAAGCTGCGTGACCTCGACCAGACGGGTCAGGCCGAGGCTGCGCACATTATCCAAGTTTCTGCCTTCCAGACGGTTCAGTGTCACCTTGCCCGGCGGGTGGGCCAGTTTGAGGCGCCGGGCCATCCCGGCCACAAGGCCCAGAAAGGTGCTGTCCATCCCGGTGCAGTTCTTGAAATCGAGGAGAAACTGACGGCGGCCGGTGACGACCATCTCATCCAAAGATTGCTTGAGGGGGCCGCAGTTTGAGGCTGAAGCGCGGCCCTGGATGAGAATGACAACCGGTTCGGTGTCGGTGTTGACAAGAAAGGGGGAGGGCATGCGCGAGGCACGGTGAAAAATCGAAAAGGTGGAGGTCGGAATCCTCTTTGGCAATCCTGCGCGCGACTGTTTCTGCCAAAGAATGCGAGAGGAGTGCCGGATTGTTCAAATAAGAGCAGGATAAGGTCCGGATGGACTGAATATTGTGTTAGCTTTGAAACGCAGGAGTGGTTTTATGTGCCTGTGAGACGTCGTTTACTCCCTTTCATTGGTGCGGTCTTGGTTCTGATTGTGGCTGTGGTTTGCTGGGTCAGATCGGGTGATGAACCGTTTCCCAGTGTTAGTTTTATGCGATTTGAAAAAAACTCTTCCGGGGATGTGCCAGTTTTTCGGGTTTCGAATCATTTGCATACGCCTTTCACGTTTTACGGCGGATCGGACAAACGCCCCTACTATTTCAGGCAGCTTTCCCAGGGAGGGGGATGGAAGGAGGAACGCATACATTGGTGCGGAACGGAGGCAGATTTGCATACCATAGGGCCTCATGACTCCTTTGAGTTTTTTGTCACCGTTCCTTTGGACCCTGAGGTCTCGTCTTTCCGCTTGGGGGTCCGGTTCTGGGTGGGGGGTAGTGAAGACCAGTTATGGGCAAGGCAGGAGGCTGGATTGAATCCCGGTTGGTGGGCCAACACCAAGACCTGGGTTCGCACGACCCTCAAGCTGGGTCCGGCTCAGGAGGAAATTCCAACGATGGTTTGGAGTGAGACGTGTCGTTTGCGGTCATCTTCCGGCTCTGTCCCAAACTTGGGTGAGAAACGCTAAATGTATTTATTTTAAACGTAACCATTTCCCTGTGTCGCTGTTTACCATGCTGTAAAACAATTCTGCCATGAAATTCCTCAACCTCCTCCTCACGATGGCCGGCCTGATGGTCGCCACCTCCCAACTCTCAGCCGCTCCGGTCACCTCTTTCAAGGATGTGGACAAGGCCAAAGCCGCCGCCAAAGAGCAGAAGAAACCCGTCTTCCTGCTGTTTACGGGAACCGAATGGTGCCACTGGTGCCAGAAACTTGAAGCCGAAGTCCTTACCAAAAAGGAGTTTAAGGATTACGCCCAGGCCAGCATGATCACCTGCGTCCTTGATTTTCCTTCCGCGGGAGCCCCCAAGAAGTTCCAAGGCTGGCAGAAGGATTACAAGGTCAGCGGCTTTCCCACCGTCATCATTCTTGATTCGGAAGGCAAACAGATCGGCCAAACCGGTTACCAAGCCGGCGGACCTGAGAAGTATGTCGAAAGCCTCAAAAAGATCCTTCCTGCCGCCCCGAAGGCTGACGCCAAGCCGGCCGACAAGACCACCGCTTCCAAGTAAACCGGTTTCAGCCCTGTCGGTATATTTTCCCAGAGCCGACCCCAAACCGGGGTCGGCTTTTTTGCGTCAACAAAGGAGGGGATGGCAGACGCGTTAAGTGCCTTAAGTTAGTGCCGTTGCCCTCCGGGACAGGCTTTACCGATACCCCGGAGAACGTCCTCTGGTTCGCTCTCCCGCCCCAGGCGAACCACCCTCGCGATGAATACCACCGGACGGCACCGTCCTTCCCACCACCCCCGACCGTGGTCCGGACCACGGTCGGGGGTGGTGGGAAGGGCCCCGGTGACGATGTGAACCCTCGCCGGACCGGTCCATTTGTGACCACTTGGCCGGTTCCCACCGGGGTTTTCGGTGGTGGGGACCAGGGGCAAGGGTGGTGGGAACCACCGAAACGAGGGTTACCACCACCCTCCGATGCGGTCCGTTTGGTGGCGTTTTGCCGGTGGCGTTTGTCTCCGAGGTGGTGGGAACCGTCTCGACGGGCGGTGGGAAGGGGCGAAACGAGGCTTCCCACCGCTCTCCACCGTGGTCCCCAGGACCCTGGACCGCGGTTCCCACCACCCATCGCCCCGGTTCCGGCCCCCCCCACGGTGGTTCCGATCCACCGACACCGTGGATAAATTTACCCTGTCTTCGGTGACCGCCGGTTGAAACCACCTCACCAGCCAATCAGGTCCGTCCGACGTGTCGGGTTGTTTTCCTGGGCGGGCTCGCTCTTTTTCTCCGGCGCGGGCTCGGGTTTGGCCTCCGGCAGAGGTTCGTTCCAACCGCCCCCCAGGGCCTGGATCAGTTGGATGCTGGCGGTGAAGCGGGCCGCGCGGAGCTGCGAGCGGGCGCGTTCCGCCTGGAGCAGATCACGTTCGCTGTCATTGACTTCGAAGTAGTTGATCAGGCCCTTCTCATAGCGCTGGCGGGACAGCTCGGCGACGCGGGTGGTGGCCTGGAGGGCGCGTTCCTGGGCGGCGGACTGCTCGGCGCGGGAGCGGAGCTCGACGAGGGAATCCTCCACTTCCTTGAGCGCGGTCAGCACCGTCTGGCGGTGGTTTTCCAGCGTGGCCCGGTGGGCGGCCTCGGCCGCCTCCCGGCCGGCCTTGTTGCGGCCTCCGTCAAAGATCGGCAGATGCACCGACGGGCCGAAATTCCAGAACTGGCTGGGCTCTTTCAGAAGGTTGTTGAGCTTGAAGCTCTCCAGGCCGGCGTTGGCGGTCAGGTCAATGGAGGGATACGACGCGGTCTGGGCCACGCCGATGTTGGCGTTGGCGGCGTGGACACGGCGCTCGGCGGCGGCGATGTCAGGCCGGCGTTTGAGGATTTCCGAAGGCAGCCCGGCGGGAACCACCGGGGGTTCGCCGGCGAGGGGCGCGCCGGCCGGATCGAGCCCGGAGACATGGTCCCCGCAGAGCAGGGCCAGGGCGTTGCGGGCCAGGGCCGCGCGGCGTTGCAGATCGGCCTGGTCCACCTCGACGGAGGCAAGTTCCTGGCGGGCGCGGGCCACGTCCAGCTCCCCCACCAGGCCGGCGTCGAGGCGGGCCTGGTTGAGCTTGAGGGACTCGCCGCGGTTGCCACGGCTGCGCGCCAGGACATCGGCCTCGGCCAGGAGGCCCTTCCAGCGGAAGTAGGTTTCGGCCACCTGGCCGGCCACCACGAGGCGGAGGGCGTCGCCGTCAAACTCCGTGGCCTCATAACTGGCCCGGGCCGATTCGACGGAGCGCCTCACCCGGCCCCACAGATCAAGCTCGTAGCTCAGGGTGAAGGGGACCTTCCAGTCCTGCTGGCGCTGGCGGAAGGTGCCCGCCCCCTGCTTGCGGAGGGCGGTTTGGGAGTAGGAGGCGGAGGGGTCGGTGGAGAGTTTGACGGCGTCATCGGCACCGGCGGCGGCGAGGCGGGCTCGGGCCTCTTCGACCCGGGCCAGGGAGGCCCCGAGGTTGGCATTGCGATCCAGGGCCTGGGTCATCAGGCGGGACAGTTCGGCGTCCTGGTAAAGTTCCCACCAGCGGCCTTCGGGCCCTAGTTGTTGGGCCGCGTTGGCGGCGGCCGTTCCCGCATAGCTGCCGGGAAGGGCGGGGGCGGGAGCCTGGTGTTCCGGGCCGAGCGTGCGGCAGCCGGTGATGAGGGAAAGGGCCGAAAGGGCCAGGAGTGGAGGAAGCGGTTTCATCTTAAAAAATCGGAATCAGCGGTTGAAGGAAGGTGAGGCAACGGGAGCCGGGGCCGGTTCGGCCGGGCCGGTGTTGATGAAGAGGTCGGCCTGCTGGCCCACATAAACCGGGAACTTGGGTGTTTCCGCCAGCGCATAAACCACCTGGAGCACACGGGTGTCCACCCGCTCGTCCGAGGCGCCGGTAAGGGAACGTTTCGGAATGACCAGCGGTTCGAAGCGGACAAACTTGAGGGTGATGGCGTCGGTCTCGGCGGTGCGGCCCTTGACATAGGCCTTGGCGGTGTGCTCGGGACGGATGCGCGAGGCGTTGAACTCGTCCACATCCACGCGGATATGCAGGACATCGAGAGATCCGAGGAGCAGCACGGGCTCGGTGTTGCCATTGAAGGAGAGATACTGGCCGGCCCTGATCCGGCGCTGGAGGATCGTGCCCGGGCGGGGGGCCTTGACGACCAGGCGGGCGATCTGCTCCCGGGTCTGGCCCAGCTGGGCCTGGGCCAGGGCAACCTGGGCGCGGGCCTTGGCCAGCTCGGCCTGGGCCACGGAGGCCTCGTTGGCCCTCTGCTCCACGAGATCGGCGCTGACCGTGCGGGAGGCCTCGGCGGCGCGCACACGGGCCAGCTGGTCCTGGGTTTTGCGCAGGTTGGCCTCTCCCACGGCGACTCCCGCCTCGGCGGCCTCAATGGAGGCTTTGAGCACGGGCAGGGCCGCCTGAAGATCACGGTCGTCGAGACGGAAAAGCGGCTGGCCGGCGGCAACTTTGTCCCCCGTCTCGACCATGACCTCGACGACCAGCCCGGAAATAGGCGCGCCGATCGAGATGTTTTCCGAGGAGGCCTCGATCAGGCCGGAGGCGGCGACGCCCGATCCAAAGGGATTGGCGGCGGGAGGTTTGGGCGGATCGGACATGGGCTGCGCGGAATTAAGCTCCCGCACCATGAGGAAACAGAAGGTGAAGCCGGCGACGGCGAGGTAGAAGGCGATCTTGCGGAAAATGAGAAACATGGCGGAAGTGGTGGAGGCTCAGTCGGTATGGAAGCGGTGGGTGCCGGGGGGCAGGACCACGCCGTCCTCCATCTCGCTGATGCGGTCGGCGAGGTGGAAAATGCGGCTGTCGTGGGTCACGATGAGGACGGCCCGGTCGTCCTGGCGGGCGATGTCGCGCAGGAGGTCGAGGACCTGCTTGCCCGTCTCGGAATCGAGGGCCGAGGTGGGTTCGTCGCAGATGACAAGGCGGGGGTTATGGACGAGGGCGCGGGCGATGGCCACGCGCTGCTGCTGGCCGCCGGAGAGCTGATTGGGACGGGATTTGAACTTATCGCCCAGGCCGACCCGGGTCAGCATCTCGCCGGCGCGGCGCTCGGCCTCGCGGCGTCCCACCTGGTTGAGCAGCAGGGGGATGGAGACGTTCTCCACGGTGTTGAGCGCGGGGATGTGGTTGTATTGCTGGAAGATGAAGCCGATGTTGCGGGCGCGAAAGGCCGTCATCCGCGAGCCCTTCATGGCGGCGATGTTTTCCCCCATGACCTCGACCACCCCGGAGTCCACGAACAGGGTGCCGGCGATGACGCTGAGCAGGGTGGTTT
>JANOBW010000295.1:0-5069 GCA_031411855.1 Opitutia bacterium | reverse complement strand
CAAAAACGAGCACCTCTGGAAGCAGATGAACCGGCTCGCCCGGATGGTCCACGAACTTGATCCCGATCATCCCACCCTTACCGCCGTGGCCGGGCTTTCGCCCGACAAGGCCGCCGGCCTGAAGGCGCACTGCCCCGATCTGGACCTCATCGGGATCAACACCTACGGCGCCCTCCCCGGCCTGCGCAACCATCTCAAAAACATCGGCTGGACGCGCCCCTGGATGCTGACCGAATACGGGCCCCGAGGTTTCTGGGAGATTGCCAAGGCCCCCTGGGGCACCCCGCTTGAACCGACCAGTTCGGAAAAGGCCGACTTCCTGCGCATGGCCTACCAGGCCACGATCCGACCCGAAGGAGGCTGCCTGGGGTCCTATGCCTTTGTCTGGGGCCACAAACAGGAGGCCTCGGCGACCTGGTTTGGTCTGCTGATGGACAATGGCGACACGACGGAATCGGTGGATGCCCTCCAGGAACTGTGGACCGGTCAGAAACCTTCCAACCGGGCACCCCGGCTGAAGCAGCTGACGAGTGCCGCCGCGCTCAAGGTGGTCAAACCCGGTTCCGGTTTCACCGCCCGGGTCTCGGCCTCGGATCCGGACGGCAACTCGCTGGTTTACAACTGGATGGTCACCCTGGAGTCGGCCGGGCGCGACGACAGGGGCCATGAGCGGCCGACGCCGGCGATTCCCGGCTGCGTCGAGGACAACGGCAGGGCCGAGGTGGAGGTCAAGGCTCCCGCCGCTCCGGGCCGCTACCGTCTGCATGTGCGCGTGGGGGACGGTGAGAAACACACCGCCACGGCCAACTTTCCCTTCAACGTCGAACCCTGAGGACGGCCGAAGCCGGCTGAAGTCGGAGGCGGTTTTTGCCTTGAAAAGTGGTCCTCACGGGTTCCGTGCGCAACACGTAGGGTTCAACAACCGGATTTCGGGGCCAACCCGACTTCCCGATCAGTCCGGGGACGAGTCGGAGAGGTTGGCGGCCGGGCCGGCGGGATTGGGCTTGGCGTAGAGGGCGTTGAGCGCCGGTGTCCAGTAGTCCTGTTTGTAATAGTCGAGCTTGCGGCCGTCCTCGGTGGCGATGCGGATGACATCGCCCGGGGGTTTCGAAAGCGGGTTGATAAAGTAGAGGCGGCTGACGTTATCAATGGTGTCGTCGAAGAAGACGGCGTTGTAGTAGGTGAGGAAGAAGGAGACGGTCTGGATGTAGTTCATCTTCTTCTCCGTCATGTGGTAGCACTGAAGGGGCTTCCACTCGGCCCCCGCGACGATGCGGGCGGTCATGTCGGTGCGCTCGTGGAAGACGTGGTAGATTTTGGAGATGGCGGTGGAGCTGAGCGGGTTCCACTCCCGGCGCATGAGGGCGATGTCGTATTCGGAGCCGAGCCAGAAGCGCAGGGCCAGTTCGCGGAGGTTTTCGGTGTAGGGGATTTCCCAGCCGTTGACGTGGTCCTCGTAGGGAAGGTCGCGGTAGGTGAACTTTTCCACGGTGTAAGGGCCGCGGGGGGCTTTGCCTTCAAAGGTGTCCGCCAGAAAGGTGAACTCGGTGCGACGCGCGAAAGGATACGAGGTGATGCCTTTGGGGCGTGGCGGGGGGCCGGGAATGGGTTCGGGACGGTCCATGGTGTGGTGAATGGCTAATGAGCGATGAGGAATGACAAAGGGGAAAAAGAAGGCAAGGGGGGAACGCGCGGAGTGACAAAGCCGCTCCCGTTCCTGTGAGGGCGCAAAAAAGCCCGGGGGGAAACCCGGGCTGGAGGAAACCGGGGGGGGCTGAACCCCGGTGGCGTCACTCCCCTTTTTTCTTGGGGTTGATGCGCTCCATCTCGCGGGAATAAACCTCGCCGACGGTGGCGTTGAAGCCGGCCTGGGAGAGTTCCTTGGCACCGCTTTCGATCACGGCCGTGACCTCGGGGGAGGTGGTGGTAAGGGCGGGCACGGTGATTTTGCGAAGGAAGGCGATCCGTCCCGCGGTGTGGTCGGAAACCTCGCCCTGGCGGAGTTTTTCGATGAGGGGGGCGACGCGGGCGACGCCTCCGATGCGATAGCTGACGAGAAAGTCGCGGAGGGCGGGGACGGGGACGTTGGTGACGCTAAAGTCTTCCACAGCAGTGACCTTGAATCCGGCCTTTTCGGCGCCTTCCCTGAAGTTTCCTCCGGCGGCCACCGTTTTGACGAGCTCCTCGCGGGCGGTGGTGACGGCCTTGTCCCAGGCGGTTTCGGCCTCGCCTTCCTTCCACTTCGCCACGACCTGGGCGCGGACTTCCTCAAGTTTGGAATCACGGCCGGGCTCAAGCGCGTCGAAGAAGATGTAGGCGTAACCGCCGCTGATCTTGACGGGGGTGAGGGTGAAGGCCTCGGTGGCGCTGAGGTGGGCGGTGGACTTATAGAACTCGTTGGCGATGAAGGGGTAGGGCAAGGCGGGATCGTTTTCCGCCAGGGGGGGCAGGGTGATGACACGGCCTTTGTTTTCGGTGACGAGGGTGGCAAACTGGGGGGATTTGCGGTCAAGTTTCTTCTCGGCGTAGGTGTCCATGAAGGATTCCGAGCGGGTGCGGCTTTCCTCCTCGCGGGCGGCGCTGAGACGTTCCGTGGTGACATCGGCCAGGACTTTGTCGCGGACGCTTTCAAACGTCGGCTCGGGGGTGGCGACGGCCGGGCCGATGGCATTTTCCTGGGGTTTCGCCATGTATTTGGCCTTGCGGGCCTCGAAGTAGGATTTGAGTTCGGCCTCCTCGGGTTTCGCGGCCAGGGCGGGAACGAGGGTGGTGCCTTCGAAGACGACGGCGGTGTAGCGGGGCTTGGCCGGGACGGCGTAGGAGGCGGCATTGGCCTTGAAGAATTTCTCGAGGGCATCGGCGGCGGGTTCGGGCACGGGATGTTTGGCGGTGTGGTCGGCCAGGGTCATTTCGGCCACGTCCACGGAACGGACGGTCTTTTCGTCGCGGGCGCGGGCCAGGGCCTCGGCGGGAAGGAGGACGCCGGGTGAGCCCAGGACCTGTTCCAGGCGGGCGATGCGCCAGTCTTCGGCGAGGGTTTCCTCCACAAGGATCTCGGCGGCCTTTTGGTCAATGCCATGGCGGGACTTGACGGAATCAATCATCGCGGTGAGGCGGGAGCGGTCGGGTTTGCCGGCGACCTGGAGGCCTTTGACGCCCTCGATATGTTTGGCGATCTGGGCGGGGGTGGGTTCGGCGATGCCGAGGGAGTCGCAGAGGACGAGCTGGGTGGCGCGCTGGATCATGTCCCCGCGCTCATAGTTCATCATGCCGCTGATCTCGGTGCGGCGGGCGAGGGGCTCCTTGACGCGCGGGTTGCTCAGGTCAAGGCCCAGGTATTCGACGCGTGGCCTGGCCTGGGTGGAGTCGAGAAAGGAGCGTCCGCTCCCGCTGAAGGCCACAAAGGCGATAATGACGATGGTGAGAAGGATGCCGAAAAGCACACGCTGATGCTTGAAGACGTTGAGTTGCAGCCAGGTGATCATGGGAAAGGGAGAGGGGTTCAGATAGGTTGGGGAGACGGGGGGAGGGAAGAGGAAAGCGGACGTGACCCGGGCTCATTCCCTGGCGGCATCCTCGGCGATCCGGCGGTTGGCCTCGGCGATGTCGTTGACCGAGTGGGTCCGGAGGTCGTGGCTCAGGACGAGGGAGGCGGTGCGGATGGCGTTCATGATGGCCGTGTGGTTGCTGGACCCGTGGGCCTTGATGACCATGCCGTTGAGGCCGAGGAGGGGGGCTCCGCCGTAGCGGTCGGGGTCGAGGCGTTTCTTGATGTCGGTGAAGGCGCCCTTGGAGAGGAGACCGCCGGCGACCCGGACGGGGTTCTTCATGATTTCCGACTTCAGGTAGGCCTTCAGCGTCTTGAAAAGACCCTCGCAGGTCTTGAGCACGACATTGCCGGTAAAGCCATCGGTGACAATGACATCCACTTCGTTGGAGAAGACGTCGAAGCCCTCGATCGGGCCGTGGTAATTGATGAGGCCGCCGCAGAGCTTGAGGAGGCGGTTGGTCTCAAGGATGAGCTCGTTGCCCTTGCTTTCCTCGGTGCCGATGCTGAGGAGGCCCACGCGGGGTTTTTTGACCCCGAGGATGACCCTGGCGTAATTGGACCCGAGGACGGCCTGGTGGACGAGGTGGATGGGCTTGGCCGAGTGGTTGGCTCCGGCGTCGAGCAGGACGAAGTGCTGCTCGGGGCTGGGCATGGTGGGCGCGAGGGAGGGGCGTTCGACCCCGGGGAGCTGGCGGAGGCGGACGGTGCCGGCGGCCATGAGGGCGCCGGTGTTGCCGCAGGAAACCATGGCGCCGCATTCGCCGGACCGGACCAGCTCAATGGCCCGGAGCATGGAGGCATCCTTCTTCCGTTTCATCGCCTCGACGGGTTTGTCCTCCATCGTGATGACCTCGGTGGCCGGGAAGATGGTGATGCGCTGGTCCTTGTCCAAGCCGACTTTGCGGAGCAGCGTGGTCAGGAGGCGGGCCTTGCCGACGAGCACAATCTGTCCCAGATCGGGAATCTCGGTGAGGGCCAGCTGGACGGCCCGGACGACCTCGGCGGTGCCGTTTTCGGCACCCATGGCGTCCACGGCGATGGATTGCCGGGGTTTTGCGTGGGACATTTCCTGCGATGAAAGTTGACCAACAAAAAGGTCCGCGGACGGCGCGGAGGCAGAGCCACCGGGACGGCGCGGACCGAGAAAGGGGAAGAATCTCAGGATTTTTCGATGACCTGGCGGCCACGATACTTCCCGGTGGTGGGATTCACGCGGTGGGTGGCGTGAACGGTGCCGTCAGCGTCTTTGGAGAGCTGGGGAGCGGTGTATTGGTTGGCGCCACGGCGCTTGCGGCTGCGGGCTTTGGACTGTTTGCGTTTTGGGTTACCCATGACGGAAAAGCTTGATGGTTGGTTGTGGTGAAACGGATGAAAACGACAGGAAGACGAGGGGCCGTCAAGTGAAGTTTGCGACTGTTTAAAAAGGAGAGGCGAATCCTGGCCCGGAGCGGTCGAATTTCACCTCGCTGGTCTGGCCGTCCTTGGAGAGAAACACCCCGGAGAGGTCGCTCAGCTCGAT
>JANOBW010000294.1:0-9222 GCA_031411855.1 Opitutia bacterium | reverse complement strand
CCATTTGCATTGGGACCACTTGCAGGGGCTGCCCTTTTTTCTCCCCCTTTATGACAAGGAGGTCAGCTTTGTCCTCCACGGCTGCCACCAGACCTTGCCGGATGCCTTGAACCGGCAGATGTCCCCGCCCTTCTTTCCGGTGCCATTCGCGTTGGTTTCGGACCGGATCACCTTTGACATCAGGGAGCCCGGGGCGGTTTTCGATCTGGGTGAGGGGCGCGAGGTCAGGACCATTGTGCAAAACCACCCCGGGATGTCCCTGGGATTCCGTTGCACGGCGATGGGCAAAACCTGGGTTTACTCAAGTGACGCCGAGCACAAGGAATCGGAAGCCCGGGCGGAGAACTACCCGTTTGTGGATTTTTTCCGGGAGGCCGACCTCCTGATCGCGGACGCCCAATACACCTACACCGAGGCCCGTTTCACCAAGGCGGACTGGGGCCATTCCAGCAGTATCGCCGTGGTCGAGCTGGCCTCGCGGGCCCGGGTGGAGAAACTGATCCTTTTCCACCATGACCCCGCCAGTTCGGACGAACTTCTGGCCGACACGCTCCGCAGCACGATCCGCCACCGCGACCAGACCTGGGGGCGGAGGCTGGAGGCGGCGGGGGAGCGCGTGTTTCCGAGGGAAATCCATCTGGCGGCCGACGAGCAGCGCTGGGTGCTCTGAGGTTTTCCGCGCAAAGACACCTTGCGAACCCGGACCGTCCGGGAACAGTGCCCCGGACATGAACAGCACAGAGATCAAAAGTGTCACCCTGCGCGCGCCCTGCCGCGCCACCCTCATCCCGGCCGGAGACCTGGTCGTGCTGGAGGCCGGCGCCACGGCCGATGTGACCCAGGCCCTGGGCGGGAGCGTGACCCTCCGCACGGCGCTGGGCCTTTTCCGGGTGGACGCGTCCGAGTTCGCCGCTTTCGGCCCCGAGGCGGCCCTGGCGCTGCGGGCGGGCGAGGCCCCCGCCCCGGCGGGCGCCTTCAGCGAGGACGCCGTCTGGGGGGCGCTCCGGGAATGTTTCGATCCCGAAATACCTTTGAACATCGTGGACCTCGGCCTCGTCTATGACATGGCGGTCGAAAAGACCGCGTCGGGCGGGCACCGGGTCGTGGTGAAAATGACCCTGACCGCGCCGGGGTGCGGCATGGGGCCGACGATCGCGGGGGACGCCCGGGCGCGGGTGGCCTCCCTCCCGACGGTCGAGGAGGCCGTGGTGGACATCGTCTGGGACCCGCAGTGGACCCCCCACATGATCTCACCGGCCGGCCGGGAGAAACTCGGCATCTGAGGCCGCCATGGGTGAAGCCTTGCCAGCGGGCTGGGAGATGCCGGAACGGTTTCTGGGCTGGCTGGCCGACCAGCGCCGGGCCTCGCCCCACACGGTGCGCAACTACCGGGGCGCGTTGGAGCACTTCTCCGCCTGGCTGGCCCGGGAGGGCCGCTGGCAGGGGGACTGGGCGCGGGTGACCAGGAGCCAGGCCTCGGGGTTCATCATCGAAAGCCAGCGCGTCCTGGAACGCCGGACGGTTCACAACCAGGTCTCGGGGGTGCGCGCCTTCTACCGCTGGCTGCGCCGGACCAACCCGGCCGTGGCCAACCCTTTTGCCGGGGCGAGTCTGCCACGGCTGCGGAAGACGCTTCCCAAGTTTCTCACGGAAAGCCAGATGCGCGAATTTCTCGCCGTGCCGGACCGGCTGCTGGCCAACGGTTCGGATCCGTTCGCGGTGGAACGTGACCGCCTTGCCTTGGAGATCCTTTACGGGGGCGGGCTGCGGATCAGCGAGGCGGTGGCCCTGAAGCATGGCGACGTGGATGCTTCCGGGGTGGCGCGGGTCCTGGGCAAGGGGGCGAAGCAGAGGCTGTGTCCGCTGGGGAAAACGGCGTTGCGGCGGATGGGGGAGTTCCGCCGAAGTTTTTTTCCGGCCGGATCACCCGCTGATCCCGTGCTGGTCAAGGACCGGACGGGAACGGGGTGGAACGCCCGCGACATCCAGCGCATGGTGAAACGGCATCTTCAGTTGGCCGGGCTGCCGGAGGACATCACTCCGCACAAACTGCGCCACTCCTACGCCACCCATCTGCTCAACGACGGGGCCGATCTGAGGGTGGTGCAGGAGCTGCTTGGGCATGCCAGCCTTTCCACCACGCAGATTTACACACACGTGAGCGCCGTCCGTCTCCAGGAGGCGCACCGCCTGCACCATCCCCGGCCCTGAAAACGGGACGCGGGGCCAAAAAAAGCCCCCGGAGTGATCCGGGGGCCGGGAGGGTGAGGGTTGGTTTCCGATCAGTTCAGGATGACACGGTAGAAGCGGCGGGTGTTGGACCCGAAGTTGTCGGTCACCTGGGTGGTGCTTCCGGTGGCGTTGGCGGGAAGCGAGGCGTTCAGCACGGTCCAGGCGGCGTCGTTCAGGCTGTTCTTGAATTGGACGGTGTAGGTCTTGCCGGGGACCGAGGGGAAGTTGAAGGAGAACGCGGTGGCTCCGGCGGTGGCTCCGGTGGCGTGGAAGGTGCTGGTGGCGTTGGCGGGGTTGGTTCCGGCCAGATATTCGGCAAGGTTGGAGAACCCGTCGCCGTCAAAGTCTCCCTCCGCCGTCTGGCTGAGGCTGCCAAAGGTGGCGATTTCGTAGGCGTCGGGGATGCCGTCCGCATCGGAGTCGGGGTTGGCGGCCCCCGTGACCACCAGGTTGCCGGTAAAGGTGCCGCCGCCGTTGTCCAGCGCCGCCGCGAGGAGGGTCTGGTCGGCCGGGGGAAGGGCCAGCAGATCGGCCGAGCCCGGAGCGTAGCTGCCGACGGGAAGGACGGTGGAGTTGGAAAGGACGACCGAGGCGAAGGTCAGGGTTTGATCCAGGATCACCTTTTGGGCTGGTCCGTTGAGATAAAGCGTCCCGGTGGAAGTCAGGTTTTCATCCAGGTCGAGGGTGGCCGGACGGAGGGTGCCGGTGAAGTTGGCTCCCGAAAGATGCAGCGAGGGATTTGCCCCGAGGGAAGCCGCATGGGCCACCTTGAAGGTGCCCTTTTCCACGCGCCAGAGTCCCGAGAAAGTGGAGGAGGCGCCGGTGAGTGAAACCAGTCCCGAGTCCACGGTGGCGCTGGCCCCGCCGCTGTCCACCACGATGATTCCGGTGCCGGAAACTGCACCCGAAAGGACGAGAGATTTGCCGGTGCTGGTTCCATCCAGAGTCCCCAGACCTTCCACGGCGAAAGGATCGGCCAGGGTGACGGCGGTGCTGACGGAGGGGACGCGGACGGCGCCGCCCTTGAACACGAGGTTCGGGGCCGAGAAGGTGGCGGAGGCCAGGCGGAGTTCCCCGCCGGTGGCGAGGGTGAGGGATTTGCCGAGGAAGGCGTTGGTGTAGGTGTTGACCTGAAGGTCGGCGGCGGCCCCCAAAATGCCCGCGACCTGGTAGTCATTGCCCGCGCTGGCGACCTGATCGTCGGAGAAGGCTCCCGAGGCGTTCCACTGCAGGGTGGCGGCGGCGGGTGTGCCGGTGATCGGGACCACGGCGTATTTGCGGGTCAGATCAAAGTCGGTCAGGGTGGCGGTGGTGGTCGCGCTGGTGGTGCCGTCTGTGTTGGTGGCGGCCAGGGTGTAGGACACGGCCGAGGCTTTGCGTCCGGACTTGAGGGCAAAGTCAAAATAGACGTCCGAGCTGTTGGCGGCCTGCTGGTGGACTTCCACCGCGATGGTGTTTTCACCGGCGACGAAGGGCGCCTTGTCCAGAAAGATGGTGCTGTAAACCCCGTTGGCGGCGTCGTTCACCGCGGTGAGTGCGGTGGTGGTGTAAGTGACGGTGGCGGGTAGGTTCTGTGTCAGGACCGGGGTGCCGTTGACGTAGATGACGCATCCGTCATCGAGTTTCAGCTCCCCGACCAGGAAGTCCGCGGCGGCGAGTTGCTGAGAGGTGAGGGTGATCTTGCGGCGGAAATAGGTCGTGATGTATTTGGCGGCGATGTCGGGACCGTAGGAGATCGGGGTCGCGGGGGTGCGGACGGTGTCAATGGTGTCGAATCCCAGGGTTCCTTTGCCGGAGGCCCAGCCGGAATCGTCATAAGCTGGCGAATTCCAATCCGGAGAGATGAACTGGCCGTTGTCCAGATACTTCCAGGTGTCTTTTTCGGTGATGAGGGTGACGGGGGTGGCGGCGACGGTGTTGTCGCGGAGGCGGAGGTCGAAATACATCTCCAGGTCGGCCGCGGTGGAAATGCGAACATCGGCGGCGAGGATGTTTTCTCCATCGGTCAAGGCGTTGAAGAAGTTGGAGAACGTGGCGGGGGTGAGGGTGACGGCCTCATAGGCGGTCGCGGCGTGCTGGGGGGGGATGGTGTCGTCCGCCACGGGTCCGGCGTTAAAGCCAAGGAAGACCGCCAGGCTGTCGGGTGAAATGCGGGTGCCGTTGAGATAAAGCACCGCGCCATCCACATAGCGGACATTCATCAGGAGGGAGGTGATGGCCGCCTTGTTGGCGATGTTGAACTTCTTGCGGAAAGTGTAGCGCAGGGGCTTGGCGGCGGCATCGGCTCCAAAGCTGAGACGCGTGGTGGGGGCGGTGTCCTTGTAGCCGAAGAGGGCGGGGCCGCTGGGCCAGGTGGAGGCGTCGAAACCCGAGGCGGTCCAGGCGGTGCCCTGGTTGGAGCCGTCGTCCAGGTAGCTCCACACGGCGGTCTGGGGCGAAAGTGTGGCCACAGTTTCCGTCAGGGAGTAGGCGATGAGGCCGGCGTTCATCCGCAGGTCGGAGCTGGTGGCGCTGTTTTGTTTGACTTCAACGCAAAGGGAGTTGACGCCGGTTTTGAGCACGGAGGCGGGGACGGAGTAGTAAAACGTGTTGGTCTCCAACCCACCGGGCACGGCGGCATCCTGCTGGGCGGTTTCGGCGTGGCCCCACAGGGAGGTGGAGGTCGGGGCCGTGGAGGCCTTCATGTTGCTGCGGGCCACCAAGGTTCCGTTGATGTAAACGGCGGCGCCGTCGTCGCGCTGAAGTTGGAGCTGCATTCCCGAGTAGCTGGCCAGATTGGTGGAAGTCACCGTGAAAGTGCGTCGGAAGTAGATGGTGGGGATGCGGACTTTGGTGGCTCCGGCGTTGTTGCCCGGGGTGATATCAATATCAATCTGGGAGGCGGCCGCGATGAGGGAGGGGGCGGCGGTGGCGTCATCGTATCCAATCGGAGCCGCCGCCAGGGCGGTTCCCCCCACATTGGTGGACTTCCATTCCGCACCGGGGACGTAGGCGGAGTCAGTCCAGCCCTTGCCGTTGCCATCAGTGACGGGGACGGCGTTGGAATTGCTGTAAGTCCATCCGGTGCTGCTCAAGGCGACGAGGGTGGTGTTGACATAGGGAACCTGCCGCGAGGAGTTTCCGGTCACCACGACCCCGTTGAGGCTGAGGGAGGTGGCGTTGCTGACATTCCATTGCAGGCTGACGGGGGTCCCGATCTGGGAGGAGACGGGGGCCGTGAAGGAGTGGATGACAGGCGAGGCGGCGTAGGCGGCGGCGAAGGGGAGCGCGGCAAGGCAGAGGAGTTTTTTCATAGGGTTAAAAAGGGATAGTTGGTTGCTAAGTTGCTCAGAAACTGGGTGCGGGCAAGATTACTTCTTGGTCTGTCATCCAATTGCTTCAAGACTTTTTGCGTGGAAGCGGTGGATTCTCGGCTTCTGCCCGCCGCCCTTCCCTCGGATGGTTCCGCCCCCCGGTTCACCCTGGTTCCGCGTTTCAGAAAACCGGCGGGGAGAGGAGACGCTTGACCCGGTTTTCTTTTTGGGGACACTTTTGGTCCATGCGCCACCTGCTCACATTCACTGTCATTGCCCTGGGAGCCACCCTTCCTCTGTCCGCCCGCATCGGCGAAAGCCGCGATGCCCTCATCGCCCGCATGGGCAAACCCAAGGAGGAAAACGAGAAGACCGGCAAGGCCGTCTGGCAACTTGGTGAGAACAAGGAGTTTACGTTTGAGGTGAAATTTGACGAGGGCAAAAAGAGCGAGTTTGAGCGTGTGGATATCAACGCGGCCGCCGAACCGTCGAAGGTCAGGGACGCGGCCCTCAATTTCATCACGGCCCAGATCGAGTATGCCAAGATGCCCGAAAATTCCTGGAAAAACTTCGAGACGGGGGATGAGATCACCTTTGGAGGCCGGCGCCTGACCCTCAGCCCCACCCAGAACGCCCATCTGGTGATGAGCGATGAAAAGATTCTTTTGTTTTACGAGAAGGGCACCGCCACGGTTTCCCCCTACCTCTGGGCCGCGACGGAAAAGGCCTTCCGCCGTGACGATGTGGCCCGCGCACCCAAGGACAAGGATGGCGCAGCCACTCCCCCCTCCAGCCCGAACGCCAACGGCGCCCCCTCTTTCTGAGCCGCCTGCCGGTGGTGGCAAAGATGGCCGAGACCGAAACATCACCCAAGAGGCTTGAGGTTGCCGGCTTCCTCCAAAGTTTTACCCAGGCGGCTGTCTCGACGGGTTTTTCCGTGATGGAGTTTGGGCAGGTTCAGGGACACCCCCTGCTTGCCGCCGAACGCGCCGCCGAGGGGGACGCCCTGGCCAGGATCTATGTGTCGGCCGGAATTCACGGGGATGAGCCGGCCGGTTCCCTCGCCCTGCTGGGCCTGCTCAGGCAAAACTGGTTTGACCGCCGCATCTCCTGGCAACTGCTTCCCGCGCTCAACCCCGGCGGGTTATCCCGGGGCACGAGGGAAACGCCTTCCGGGCACGACGCCAACCGGGATTACCGGCATGGGGAGACCGAGGAAATCCGGGCGCATCTGACCTGGCTGAGGGAGGCGGGCGGGACTTTTGACGCGGCTGTCTGCCTCCACGAGGATTGGGAGTCCTCAGGTTTCTATCTGTATGAGTTGAACGGCGATGGCCTGCCTTCCCCCTCGACCCGCATCCTGCATGATTGCTCCCCGTTCACCGGAATCGATCTGTCGCCCGAAATTGACGGCCATCCGGCGCGTTTCGGGCTGATCCGTCCCGATGCGGCCGGCTCGGGCGGACGCGAGCGCTGGCCCGAGGCGCTTTATCTGGCCCTCAACCACACGCGCCTGTGTCTCACGCTGGAAACCCCTTCCTCCCAGGCGCTTGAAAAGCGCGTCATGGCCCACGCCGCCGCCCTGAGAAGCCTGGTGGCGCAAATCCTTGAGCGGCGCGTGGCGGACGATTTTGCCATCTGAACCGCCGCCGACGGGGTGGTTCAGATGGCAAACCCATCGTGGGCATTGGTTTGCGTGTGTGAGGTCCGTCCCCGGGCCCCCGCGCGTTTTCCTGCCCAACCTGTTGGCGCGAAAGGTTTAACGGAAATGCGCCAGGTTTTCATCCCGTGGGCGCATTTTGCGCGCACCGTGGCAATTTAAGCTGACTCCTGCCAAACCATGCGGAGCAGACCTCCCCGGCATCTGTTAGGATGCGACTCATGAACGTGCTCCTCCTCACCGTCTTCATCAGCGTCCTTCTCGCCGTGCTCTTCGTGGTCCTCTTTCTTGAGGACCACCGTCTCCGCCGGATCCGCAGCGTGGAAAGCCTCTCGCTTCTCCCGCTGGAGGACGACGCCTCCCTCCCGGCGGGCCCAGCCCCCGCGCCGGCCCCCGGCCCGATGCGAGGGATCACCCGGCAAGACCCAGGGCATGGCCACGGGCATGATCACGGTAGCTTCGCGCATCCCTGCCCGAACAACGGCAAATGCTGCGGCGACTGCAAAAAACGCAAGGCCGGCCCCCGGGCCGAGTGAGCCCCCACTTTTTCCAACCAAACAACCAACGAACGCCATGAGCGCTGAAAAAATCAGACTCGAATACGATGACGCCACCGTCCGACGGTTCATGCTCGCCTCCCTTATCTGGGGCATTGTGGGCATGACCGTGGGGCTGCTGATCGCACTCCAGTTAAACTTCCACTTCCTGAATTTCGATCTGGAGTGGCTCACCTTTGGAAGGCTCCGGCCGCTCCATACCAACGCGGTCATCTTCGCCTTTGTCGGCAACATGATGTTTGCCGGCGTTTACTACTCGCTGCAGCGGCTGGTCAAGGCGCGCCTGGCCAGCAACTTCCTGAGCGCTCTGCACTTCTGGGGGTGGCAGGCCATCATCGTCTCCGCCGCCGTCACGCTGCCCCTCGGCCTGACCCGGGGCAAGGAATACGCCGAGCTCATCTGGCCGATCAACATCGCCGTGGCTCTCATCTGGGTCGTCTTCGCCATCAACTTCTTCTGGACCCTGGCCCGCCGCAACGAGCCCAGCATCTACGTGGCGATCTGGTTCTACATCGCGACCATCGTGACGGTCGCCATCCTCTACATCGTCAACCACCTGTCGCTGCCGACCTCCCTCGTTCACAGCTACCCGATCTTTGGGGGCGTGCAGGACGGCCTCGTCCAATGGTGGTATGGACACAACGCCGTGGCCTTCTTCCTGACCACGCCGATTTTGGGCATCATGTATTACTTCATGCCCAAGGCCGCCGGGCGTCCGGTTTACAGCTACCGCCTCTCCATCGTCCACTTCTGGTCTCTCATTTTCATCTACATCTGGGCCGGCCCCCACCACCTGCTCAACACCGCCCTGCCCGGCTGGTTGCAGAACCTCGGGATGATCTTCTCCCTCATGCTCTGGGCTCCTTCCTGGGGTGGCATGCTCAACGGACTGCTGACACTCCGCGGCGCGTGGGACAAACTCCGCACCGATCCCGTCATCAAGTTCTTCGTCGCCGCCATCACCTTCTACGGCATGGCGACCTTTGAGGGACCGCTGCTCTCCATCCGTTCGGTCAACGCCCTCGGCCATTACACCGACTGGATCATCGGCCACGTCCACGGTGGCGCCCTCGGTTGGAACGGCTTCATGGCGGCGGGCATGTTCTACTGGCTGGCGCCCCGCCTCTGGAACACGAAACTTTATTCCAACTCCCTGGCGAACATACACTTCTGGCTCGGCCTTACCGGCATCCTGCTCTATGTCTCGTCCATGTGGGTCAGCGGCATCACCCAGGGGCTGATGCTCAACGCCACGGTGGAAAACGGCACCGTCCTCAAATACTCCAACTTCGTGGAAACGCTTGAGGCCATCCGGCCCGAGATGCTGCTCCGTGCCGTTGGCGGCGGGCTCTACCTCGTCGGTTTCATCATCGGCGCCTACAACATCTTCCGCACCGCCGCCTCGGGGAAGGCCACCAATGGCACGGTCGAGGTGGTGGTGGAGAAATCCGCCCCGGACCGCGACATGGGCATCCTCGGC
>JANOBW010000293.1:0-5240 GCA_031411855.1 Opitutia bacterium | reverse complement strand
GCAGGATTTTTACCCAAATCCGACATGGCAGACATTACAGCTTTGATTTTTATATTAGAAATCAACTGAGCAGCCATTTTGTCATATCCTGCTGGCTTATTGAATTCAAGTAACAGTTCTTTTGAAGGCGCTGCTACTTTTGTCATCACAGTAATAGATTGGTCTGATATATATGGAGTTCCTGAATAAGCGAGAGCTGGCATATTAAGTGAAATACCAGTAAACTCTGTTGCTCGAAAGATTTGTTGACTCTGACTACTATTTGTTGAGGTGAAAGAAACCCGACAGTCGCTTGTTTTTTTTAAACGTTTAGCAAGAGGATTATGATTTCCTAAGATAGCAGCAAGAATACAAAGCATACGCGTTTTTCCGGTTCCATTTATGCCTGTCAATATATGAACTTCAGCGTTTTTTTCAACTGAACTATTATTTACTTTTGGTGCCTCAGGAAATAATAAAGAACAATCCTTAAATGGAGGAAAGTTTTTAGCGGTTATAGATGTAATTCTCATGTTCGTAAAAAAATATTAAATGTCTTTGATTCCAAACGGATGCCAAACGATTTTGGATCCGACGGAGTCTAGGGTCCTGCGAAGCGTTGGCGCAGGCAGGTTGGTCCAATCACCCTTTGCGATGATGCGAACGATGTCGCGCTTGAGGTTCCCGATCATGAAGATCATTGAAGAGGTCAAAATGTCCGCGATCTGAAGTTCAGGGCGACTTTGGCAAGGTCATCGTATGCTTTGGGTTCGCGGTCGGGGACGGCGGCGAGAAAGCGGTCGAAGTCTTCGCGGCGTCCGAGGGCAGCGTTTTTTGCAGATGTTCAGCCGTCATTACGGCCTGGTTGTTTTCCTCCAATGGCTTGCGGAGCTGGATCATCTTGTTGAGGAGCGAAACAACTTGAACAAGCCGGAGCAAGCCCGTTGGCGGTTTTGAGGTGGAATTGGAAAATTGGCCTCTCTCGTAGTTTGATCTCTGGGCGACCAAGTGTGCCGAATTCGAGGTTTCTTTGCGCGGCGGTTTTTGGCAGGGTATCCAGCATGAACCCCACCCGGCGCCGTTTTCTGCAACTGGGCTCGCTGGCAGGTTGCTCCCTCATGGCGGGCACGGGCAGGGGCCAGACGGCGGGCCGCGACGAAGCTCAGGCCAGGGTTGCCTGGCTCCGGGCCAAAGCCGAGAAGATCCGCCCCATCCACGAAGAGAAATTGCCAGCCCAGGATGGCGACTGGCTGGCGTCCCATTCGGAGCCGGGGCAGAAGTTTGCCCCCTACCTGAAGTCGAACCCGAACCGGCCCACGGCCGAACGCACGCGCCTTTACCTGCTGCCTCTGGGAGAGTTTTCGTCCGAGGAGGAGGCGGTCTTTCAGAAGACCCGCGAGTATCTCGGGCTCGTTTTTGGCCTGGACGTCAAGGTGTTGGAACGGATTGGCCTGCAAGGGATTGCAAGCGAAGCCAGGCGGCAGAACCCCCAGACCGGCAAGCCCCAGATCAACAGCCTCCATGTGCTGGACAAAGTCATGAAGCGGCTGCGTCCCCGTGACGCCGTGGCCACGCTTGCCCTGACACCGACGGACCTATGGCCGGGACCAGGCTGGAATTTTGTCTTCGGCCAGGCCAGCCTTGAGGAACGCGTGGGAGTGTGGTCAACCGCCCGTCTCGGTCATCCCATCAAGGAGGCCGCCATCTATCTGCGGCGGGTGCTCCAGGTGGCGGCACATGAGACCGGCCACATGTTTGGCATCCGCCACTGCACCGCCTACCAATGCGGCATGAATGGTTCCAACCACCTGGCCGAATCGGACCGGACACCGCTTTGGTTCTGCCCCGAATGCGATCCCAAGCTGTGGTGGGCCTGCGGGCTCAATCCCGCGGAACGGGCCGCCCGCCTGGCCGATTTTTCGGCGAAAATCGGTCTCGCAGCCGAGGCCGAACACTGGCGCAAGGAGGCCAAACTGCTGGCCGAGTGAATTAGATTCAGAGACCAACCGTTTGTTCAGACCTGAGCCAACTCCTTCGCAGGGGTGATTCCAGCGGTGAGTTGTTTGCGTTGGGAGGCGAGGGCGCGGAAGTCGCATTCGATCTGGAGGCCGTGCAAGAAGGTTTCGGACTGTCCGAAGAAGGCCCCGAAGCGGAGGGACATGGGAGGGGTGATGGAGCGGCGGCCAAGGACGATCTCGTTGATGGCCCGGGGTGCCACGCCGATGGCGCGCGCCATGGCGTTTTGGGAGATGCCCATGGGGAGAAGGTATTCCTCAAGGAGAATCTCGCCGGGTGTGATGCGGGGTTTCATGGGCGGCTTAGCGGTAAACCTCACGACGATGCCGGACTCGTTGCACTTCAACAACTTTCACTTCGTTCAAAACCTCGTAAATGATCCGGTAGTCTCCGACCCTGATCCGGTAGGTGTGGTCTGATCCGACCAGTTTTTGTGAACCGTGGGGATGGGGTTCGTCTGACAGGGCTTCCACTGCCGCGATGATCCGAGGCAACTCTTGGGCGGACAATTGCCGGAGGTCCTTTTTGGTGGAGCTGCGCCACCGTATTTCAAAGGAGGCCATCGCGCTTCAATTCGGCGATCATGTCCTTGTGGGAGAGCGTGGGTTCATCGCGGCGTTCCGCCACGACGGCGAGGTCTTCCAAGTCTTCCAAGAGCTTCTCGTAATCGGCAATGGGAAGCAGCACGGCGGTTTTTTCGCCACGTTCGTCGGTGAGGTATTGGAGAGCGGCGGGCATGAGCAGCGGTTGAGTTTGAAGGGGAGTGTGCCGACGTGATCGAATTTGTCGAGCCGACGCCTCAGACGCCGATGGGGTGCCAGGCGGTTTTGAATTCCACCGTGTCCAGAATCCAGCGGGGGTTGTCGCAGGCGGGGTTGGTCCAGTCGCCTTTCGGGGCGGTGTGGGCGGCATAGCGTTTGAGGTTGAGCGCGGTGCCGGATTGGAGGGCTGCGCCTAGGGCGTGGTCGCCGGTGCCGTCCACGATGGCGTTGATGTCGAGGTGTTTGGCGGTGGCGTCGGAGACTTCTAAGCGTTTGCCGGTGAGGAGGTTGACGACGCCGGCGGGGATGTCGCTGGTGGCGAGGATTTCGCCGAGGGTGAGGGCCGGGAGGGGCGATTTGTCGGAGGCGACGAGGATGGCAGTGTTGCCGCCGGCCAGGACGGGGGCGAGGAGGGAGACGAGGGGCAGGAGCGAAGGGGAATCGGGCGCGAAGATGGCGACGACACCCGTGGGCTCGGGCAGGGTGAAGTTGAAGTGGGGCGAGGCCACGGGGTTGACGGAACCGAAGACCTGGGAGAGTTTGTCGGTCCAGCCGGCGAAGTAAACGAGGCGGTCGCAGCAGGCGGCGACCTCGCGGCGGGCGGCGGCGGGCGTGGCCCCGGTGGAGGCGGTGATTTCCTCGACCATCTCGGAGGCGCGGTGCTCCAGCATCTCAGCAGCGCGGTAAAGAATCTGGCCACGGAGGTAGGCGGTGACGGAGCCCCACGAATGAGCCGCGCCGCGGGCGGCGGTGACGGCGTCGCGCAGGTCCTTGCGGGTGGCGCGGGGGACGTTGGCGAGGACAGTTCCCTTGGGCGAAAGGGCGGGCAGGACGTGGCCGCCTTCGCTGCGGACGAATTTGCCGGCTATGAGTAATTTAGGTGTTCTTTGAATGGGTAGGCGCATGGGGGTCTTTGGCGGAACATCGAACGTCGAACGCTGAACGTTGAACTTCGAAGTTAGGGTTAGCGTGGGAGGTTTAAAAAGTGGTTGAATAGAAACGGGGAGCGGAGCGCGGACTTTCTGACTTCAACGTTCGATGTTCAGGGTTCAAAGTTCGACGTTCGGTTTTTTAAAATCAGCGACTTACACATCCACATAGGAGGCAAGCCCATGCATGCCGCCTTCGCGGCCGAAGCCGGATTCCTTGTAGCCGCCGAAGGGGGAGGTGGGGTCGAACTTGTTGTAGGTGTTGGCCCAGACGACGCCGGCGCGGAGTTTGGAGACGATGTTGAAGATCTTGCTGCCTTTGTCGGTCCAGACGCCGGCGCTGAGGCCGAAGCAGGTGTTGTTGGCGCGTTCGATGGCCTCCTCGGGGGTGCGGAAGGTCATGATGCTCAACACGGGACCGAAGATTTCCTCGCGGGCGATACGGTGGGAGGCGGTCACGTCGGTGAAGAAGCTGGGGGGGAAATAGAAACCCTTGGTGGGGACGGCGCAGGGGGCTTGGTGGAGTTTGCCGCCTTCGTCGAGGCCGCTCTTCACGAGCTCCTTGATCTTGTCGAGCTGGGCGAGGGAGTTGATCGCGCCGATGTCGGTGTTTTTGTCGAGCGGGTCGCCCAGGCGCATGGTGGCGAGGCGGTCCTTGAGTTTCCGAATCACCTGGGGGAGAATGCTTTCCTGCACGAGGAGACGGGAACCGGCGCAGCAGACGTGGCCCTGGTTGAAGTAGATGCCGGAGATGATGCCCTCGATGGCTTGGTCGAGCGGGGCGTCCTCAAAAAGGATGTTGGCCGCCTTGCCGCCGAGTTCGAGGGTGAGTTTTTTACCGGTGCCGGCGACGGACTTGGCGATGAGTTTGCCGACGTCGGTGGAGCCGGTGAAGGCGATCTTGTTGACGTCGGGGTGGTTGACGAGGGCGCGTCCCGTTTCGCCCGCGCCGGTGACGATGTTGACGACGCCTTCGGGCAGGCCGGCCTCCTCAAAGATGCGGGCGAGGTGGAGGGCGGTGAGGGGCGTGGTTTCGGCGGGCTTGAGGACGACGGTGTTGCCGGTGGCGAGGGCGGGGGCGATTTTCCACGCGGCCATGAGGAGCGGGAAGTTCCAGGGGATGATCTGCCCGGCGACGCCGAGGGGGCGCGGGTTGCCACCGGGGAAGGCGTAGGGGAGTTTGTCGGCCCAGCCGGCGTGGTAGAAGAAGTGGGCGGCGACGAGCGGGATGTCCACATCGCGGCTTTCCTTGATGGGTTTGCCGCCGTTCATGGTTTCGAGGATGGCGAGTTCACGGGCGCTTTCCTGAATGAGGCGGGCGATGCGGTAGAGGTATTTGCCGCGTTCGCGTCCGGGCATCTTGGACCAGACTTTGTCGTAGGCCTTGCGGGCGGCCTTGACGGCGGCGTCCACGTCGGCGTCGGTGCCGAGGGCGACTTCGGAGAGTTTGCCCTCGGTGGCGGGGTTGATGGTGTCGAAGTATTTCCCGGACTTGGGCGCGGTGTGTTTTCCCCCGATGAAGTGTTCGTAGCGCGGCGCGATGGCGACGGGCGCG
>JANOBW010000292.1:0-14253 GCA_031411855.1 Opitutia bacterium | reverse complement strand
GCGGTTGGTGACATCGCCGAAGGAGACGGCGTCCCCGGCGAGGAAGGCGACGGGGGTGGAGGGGGCGGAGGCGAGGGCGAAGTTGGTGGTGGCGAGGTCCCAGACTCCGTTGGTGCTGCCGGTCCAGATGAGCGGATTGGTGGTGACGACCAGGTTGATGGCCCCGGAGCCGTTGTCCACGAAACTGGCCGAGTTATGGCCGAGCGGGGTGGCCAGGGTGAGGGCGGCCGCGCCGGCGCCTTGGACAGCCCCGGTGTAGGTCAGGACCGGGAACGTGCCGGCGGTCAATCCGCCGGCGGGCAGGGCGAGGTTGACGCTGTTGGAGCCGTTGAGGATGAGCCCGTTGGAACCGGTGACGTTGACCTTGTCCAGGGTGGTGCCGGCGGTGTCAAAGTCGAGGTTGAGGCTGGTCCCGCCGTTGAGGGCCAGGCCCCCGACGGTCATGGTGGCCGCGCCGGTGCCATTGGTGGCCGCGCCGACGCGGACAATGGCGCCGCTGGCGCCGGTGACGGTGCCGGCGGTGGTGCCGGCCCCGGCGAAGGTGGCTCCGCTGGCCACGGTGACGCCGCCGGTGCCGGTGAAGGAGCCATCCTGGACAAGGGTGCCGCCGGTGACGGTCAGTCCCCCGGTGATGTTGCTGGTGCCCGTGAGGGTCTGGATGCCGGTGCCGAGTTTTTCCAGGGCAAGGGTTCCCGTGCCATCAGTGAAGGAACCGCCGAAGGAGCCAGTGCCGTTCTGGTGGCCGAAGAAGAGTTTGGAGGCGGTGGCGGAGGCGGTGTTGGTGACCAGGCTGCCGACACCGGCCGGGTTGGCGAGGGCGTTGACGGCCTCCTGGCGTCCGTTGAGGTCGAAGGTGCCGCCGTTAAGATTGACGGTGGCGACGCCGTTGTAGATCTGGTCAACGTAGGTGGTGGTATTGATGCCGACCGGTGCCAGGTTGACCCCGGTGCCGAGGCCGGTGAGGTTGTCATAAACGCCGCCGAGTTGGAGGACCCCGGCGTTAAGTGTCACCCCGGTGCCGACGGCGTGGATGCCCTGCTGGACAGTGGCCCCGTTGCCCTTGGCGAAGATGATGGTGCCGCTGTTGATGATGGCGGTGCCGCTGTTGTTATCCACGGTGCCGCCGAGGGTCAGGGAGCCAAGACCGTTCATCTGCACGGTCGTGGCGTTGAGCTGGCCGTTCCAGACGGTGGTGGAGCCCTGGGTGGAGGTGAGAACGTTGGCCCCGCTGATCTGGCCGACGGTGCCGGAGAGGCTGGCGACGGTGCGGGCGATGTTGCCGGTGACGAAGTTACCGCCGTTGAGGATGAGGTTGGTGGTGACGGGGAGCACTCCGGCGGCGCCGAAGTTGAAGGTGCCGCCGGCCACGACGGTGTCGCCCGCGTAGGTGTTGTTGGCGTTCTGGAGCTGGACGGTGCCGACATCGGTGGTGGTGAAACCGCCGGTGCCGGTGATCTGGCCGGCGATGTTGAGGGTGGTGCCGGTGGCGGCTCCGATGAAGCGGGTGGCGTTGGTGCCGTTGAGGGTGATGTTGCCGTTCAGCGTGGGGCTGCTGCCGGTGGCTTTGACCGTCCCGTTGTCATTCAGGACGACCTGATGCTGGGCGGAGAAGGTGCTGAAGAATTGATGGCTGGCCCCGGTGTTGACCGTGACGGTGCTGGTGGAGGCGAGGGGGTTGGTGGCCTGGATGCCGAAAATGCCGCCGTTGACCACCACATTGCCAAGGGTGGAACCGGGGGTGGGCTGATACCAAAGCTCACCGGCGCCAACCTTGGTGAGGGTGAAGGTGCCGCCGTTGACGAAGGTGTTGTTGACATCGTAGCGGGCGGTGCCGCCCCAGGTGGTGTCGCCCGCGAGGGTGATCTTGCCAAAGGCGTTGTTGTTGGTGACGGCCGCGCCGTTGTTGACGATGGCGCCGTTGCCGCCCACGCCGGTGCCGGAAACGATGAGTTCGGCAAACTTGTTGGTGACCGCGATGCCGTTGCCATCAATCGTGCCGCCGGAGGCGACGGTGACGGTGGGGGCGCCGCGAAGGGCGTCCGCGCTGCCGATCCTGAGGGTGCCGCCGGTGACGGAAACCGCGCCGCCGAGGCTGTTGGTTCCGGAGAGGGTGAGGGTGCCGGTGTTGGTCTTGGTGATGGTGCCGGCCCCGCTCAGGTTGTTGGCCACGCTGTAGTCGTTGCCGTTGCTGCTGTTGAAGGTGAGGTTGCCGATGGTGACGGCGGAACCGGTGAGGGTGCGGTTGGCGGGACCATCGCCGAATGTGACGGAATCTCCCTGATAAAAGGTCGAGGCGGAGGCGTTGGAGGCGAGGGCGAAGTTGGCGGTGGTGTTGACATCCCAGACGCCGCTGGCGGAGCCGGTCCAGTTGAGGGAGTCCACGGCGGAGACGAGGAGGTCCACGCGTCCGTCGGTGGTATTGTTGACGAGGGAGGCGGAAAGGTGGGGGTAGGAGCCGATGGCACCGAGGGCGAAGGCGGAGAAACCGCTGCCTCCGAGGGTGCCGTAATCGAGAAGGGCATAGGTGCCGGCACTGAGTCCGGCGGCCTGCGGGGTGATGGTGACGGTGCCGGCGGTGGTGACGGTGCCGGAGATCTGGAGGGGGGCGTTGGCGGAGGGGGCTCCGCCGATGACGGGGGAGAAGGTGGTGGCTCCGGCGGTGCCGAGGTTGAGGGAGCTGGCGGAGAGGATGCCGCCGCCGAGACCGGCGACGAGGGCGGCCCCGTCGGAAACGGTGATGGCCCCGGCCGTGCCGGCTCCGAGGGCGAGGGTGCCGGCGACCACGTTGGTGGCACCGAGGTTGTTCCAGGTGCCCTGGCTGGCGAGGATGCCGGTGCCGGCCTTTTCGATGGTGGCGGTCGCGAGGCCGGTGACGGAGCCGGGGAGGACGCGGTTGTTGTTGCCGGTGAAGGCGACGGTGCCGGAGTTGACGGTCCAGGAATCGGCCAGGAGGAGGCCGTTGTTGAACTCGGTGCGGCCCACGTTGTTGCTGACGAGGTTGAGGGTGCCGAGACCGGAGGTGGTGCCGTAAACGTTGACATTGGTCAGCGTGTCGGTGGTGGAGGACGGGGTGGCGAAGGTCAGGGTGGAGGCCGCCGAGGTGATGGAGTTACGGAGGGTGTGGGTGCCGGTCGAACCGGCGAAGCTGTTCAGTTTGGAGACGGACTGGCTGAAGCCGTTCAGTTCAAAACGGCCGCTGGTGGCGCTGTTTTGGCCGAAGGTGAACTCGACATTGGCAAGCGCGTTGGTGGCGCCGAGCTGGATCTGGCCGTCGGAGACCTGGGTGCGGGACCAGGAGTTGCCGGTGGAGGTGACGATGACCGTGCCGGTGTCGGTGTGGCCGAAGATGCGGTCGGTGCCCATGTTGATGAGACCGGAGAAGACGACGGTGCCCACGCCGCGGACAAAGAGGTTGCCGGTGGTGCCGCCGGTGTTGGAGGTGACGCCGCCGGTGATGGTGAGGGTGGTGCCGGAGGCGGCGTTGATCTGGGTGTTGCCGGAACCCTGGGCGAGGATGTTGCCGGCCCAGGTGTTGTTATTGGCACCGTTGAGCAGGGTGGAGCGGATGTCACCCGTGGTGTTTGAGTTCATCGTCAGGGTTTTGCCCGAGCCGATGGTGATGGTGCCGTTGAGGTCGAGGGTGGTGCCCTGACCGCCCGCCAGGGTGCCGGCGGCGAGGGTGACGGCGGCGTTGGTGCCGAGGGCGGCGGCGTTGGTGACGCGGAGGGTGCTGGCGGTGGCGGCGCTGCCATTGACCGTGACCGCGCCGGTGAAGGTGTTGGCCGCGCTCAGGACAACAACGCCGTCGCCGGTTTTGGTCAGGGCATTGGCTCCGGAGATGATACCGGAGAAGGTGGAGGTGCCGCCGGAGATGGCGGTGACGTTGGCGGCCTTGTTCAGGACGATGGCACCGGAGTAGATGGAGGCATTGGCTCCGGAACCGCCGATGCTGATGCTGCCGGTATTGCCGGCCTGGACGGTGACGGGACGGGCGATGGTGAAGGCGCCGGAGGTCAGCAGGGAGGCGTTTTCCACGCCGGTGGTATTGCCGAGAAGCACGGCGGAGGCGGCGTTTCCGAGCGGGCCGGCGGCGCTGACCGCGACGGCCGCACCGAGGGTGATCGTGCCGGCGTTGATGGTGGTGGTGCCGGTGAAGGTGTTGGCCCCGCTGAGGGTGAGGTTACCTGTGCCGTCCTTGCTGACGCCTCCGGCCCCGGTTGTCATCGGGGTGGCGATCGTGACATTGCCGGCGCCGCCCACGACGAGAGTGAAGGCGCCGGTGACGGAGGCGGTCGCGTTGTTCAGGGTGAGGGTGCCGGCGTCCGAATTGATACGGGACTGGGCGGCCATGGTGACGGTGCCGCCGTAGGTGTTGGCTCCGGCGATGTTGCGGAGGGCACCTGCGTTCGAGATCCCGCCGCCATTGATGCTGAGCGCTTCCGCGCCAACGGTGACCGCCGCGGCGGTGCCGTCTATTTCGAGCGCGCTGGTGCCGGATTGGGTGACACCTCCGGCGACGGTTCCGAGGCCGGTATTGTTGGTGATCCGGAGCACACCGGCGGTGATCGCAGTCGCTCCGGTGTAGGTGTTGGCCCCGGAGAGGATGAGGGTGCCGGTGCCGGACTTGGCGATACCGAAGGCGGTGCCGGAGATGACCGAACCGATGGTGGCGTTACCCGTGATGATGAAGGGGGTGGCGGCCGCGTTGATGGCGAGGGCGGTGCCGCCGGAGATGGTGGGGGTGCCTTCCTCAACCGTCAGACCGCTGATGGTCTGCGTGCCGCTGAGGGTCACCGCGAAGGCGGAAGTGGCATCCGTGCCGGCGGAAAAAACGGCGGTGTTGGTGGACCAGGCGGAGGTGGCGGTAACGCCGGTGGAGTCCGTGCTCCAGAAGGTGGAGGTGCCCCAGATTCCGGTGGGGGTGACACCGGCGCCGGCGGTGGTGCCGTTGGAATCCCAGTAGAGGTTGGCGGCGGATAAGCAGGCAGAGGAGGCAATGAGAGCCATCGCGGAGGCGGTGGCGGCGCGGAACAGGGTGGGGCGGTTGGGTTTCATAAGTAGAAATGCTTGAGGTGTAGATAGTTGGAAATAACCGGGGGTGGGTAAAATTTTCAATTAGCAAATTTAAATGTCACAATGTTAGACAGTTGTCAGGTCAAAAATTGGTCAATGTTTGTGCAAATTTGCACGCAAAAAGGCCCGTCGGAGGAGTCCGACGGGCCTGGGAAAACCGCTCAGTTGAAGAACGATCAGAACGTGACGGAGATCCGGCCGAACTTCTTGCCGGAAGTGACGGCCCCGGTGAAGGTGATGGTCACGGTTTCGGTGCCGTCGCCGTTGTTGACGATGTTACGGGTGTAGTCGGTGTTCAGGATGGCGTTATTCCAGCCGGTGTCACCCAGGTCGAGGTCCGCCGTCTTGGTTTGGACGCCGTAGGTGACGCCAGCGACTCCGCCGACGGGACGGCGGTAGGCGAGGGTGAGCTGCTGGCCGGCGGTGGCGGAGCCGACACCACGGTATTCAGCCTGCGAGTTGGGGGCATTCGGGACGAGGCCGAAGGCATACTCAAGGGCGTTGTTGATACCGTCATGGTCGGGGTCGGCCCCGGCCAGGGCGTCGGGACCGGTGAGACCGTAGTTGCCGGTGAAGGTCACGAGGGGATCGGAGGTGACCACACTGACGACACCGGAAGTGGCGAACAGGGAGGTGTTCCAGGCCAGGCCGGACGGCAGGGCGGGGAGGTTGAGGAGCGCGGTGCTGGTGAAGGCCCCGTCCTCGACGAAGAGGTCAAAGGAGTTGCCGGCGACCGGGGTGAAGCTGTTGATGAACGAGACGTTGACGGTCCCGGCGAGGGTGACATCCGATTGTGCTTCAACGGAATCGAAGGACCCGGGGGCGGTCCCGCCGATTTCGAGATTGGTCACGGCGGTGGCTCCGAGGGTGAGGGGATTGGCCGTGGTGATGCGCCCGGTGGCACCGGTGCCTCCGGGCGTGAGGGTCCCATCAATGGTGCCGGTGCTGGTGAAAATTCCGGCTCCGGTGACGGTGCCGGCCGCACCCACGGAGATGGTGTTGGCGGCGGGCAGAACGAGGCTGTTCAGATCCAGGGAGCCGCCGGTGAGGGTGACACCGCCCGCCCCGAGGGCGGTGGTGGAGCCCACGACCAGTTTCCCAGCCAGGACGGTGGTGGAGGCGTGGGTGTTGACGGCGTTGAGGGTAAGGGTGCCAGCCCCGGTTTTGGTCAGGCTGTTGGCGGCCAGGACCCCGGTGAGGGTGAGGTTGGCGGCGGGATCGGAAACGCTCACGGTGCCACCCGAGACGCCGAGGCCCAGCACGCGGCCGCTGGAGGCGGTGGCTCCGGTGTAGAGGAGGGTGCCGCCGTTGAGGGTGACCGCTCCCTGGGCGAGGGGACCCGCCGCGGTGGACTCGTTGAGGGTGGGAACGGAGACGGTGCCGGCGTTGACGTTGAAGGCTCCGGTGGCGGTGTTGGCCGTGCCGGTGAGCGTCATGGTGCCGGCACCGGTCTTGGTGACGATGCCCACGTTGCTCACGAGGCCGGAGACCACGAGGTCATCGGCGGCGGTGCCATCGTTGACGACAATGCTGACGTTGTTGACCAGGTTGAGGGGCGAGCCGATGACCGAACTGGTGGCGGCGGCGTTGATGGTGTAAACGGACCCGGCCAGGGTGCGGATGCCGTCCAGAGCCCCCACCTTGACCGTGGTTCCGGCCGTCATGGTGAGGGTCTTCATGTATTGCTCACCGTTGAGAATCCAGGTGCCGCCGTTGAGGGTGACGAGAGGGACGTTGCCACCTCCGCCGACCGTGCTGCCCATGGAGTGGACGGCGGTGTCGAGGGTGGCTCCGGCGTTGATGGTGATGAGTTTGTCGGCCGCAAAAGCGGTGGAGAAGGCACCGCCGCGGGCGACCAGGGTGCCGCCGTTCACCACGATGTCCGCCGTGTTGCCGCTCATGTTGGTGGTCATGGTGTTGGCGCCATCCTTGACGAAGGTTCCGCCCGTGCCGATGAGTTGGCGTGAGATGGTTTCGTTGGCGGAGTGGTTGTAATTCAGGGTGCCGGTGCTGAAGGTGACGGCCCCGGTTCCGGGAAGGGTGCCGGCGGTGCCACCGGTTCCCACCTGGACGGTGCCACCGGAGATGCTGACCGGACCGGTGCTGGTGTGGGCGGCGGTGTTGAGGAAGGTGACCTTGCCGGAGCCTGATTTGGTCAGGCCTGTCGCACCGGCGAGGGTGCCGGCGCCGCTGAAGACGTAGTCCTTGGTGGCGTTGACGCTGAAACCGGCGGGGAAAACGGTGCCCACGAGGGTGACGGGGGCGGTGTTGTCGCCGGAGTCGTCAAAGGAGACGGAGTCGGAGTTGAAGAACCGGTCGGAAAAGCCGGTGTTGGTCCAGGCCACCGAGTCGTTCACATCCCAATTGTGGGAGGGAGTTCCGGCCCAAACCAAGGTGGCGACCGCGCCGGAGACGCTCAGGTTGACCTGGCCGGGGGTGGCGGTGTCCACCACGTAGGCGACGCGGGTGCCGCTGGTGTAGGTGGGGTCCACGACGGGTGCGCCGGACAGGCTGCCCGTGTAGGTGAAGAGGTTGTAAACATTGCCGCTGACGGGCGCTCCGGCGAAGGTGGGGCGCAGGTAGGAGTTGGACCCGAAGGTCAGGTTGCCGGCGACGGTGACCTTGTCATTGCCCGTGGTGGTGGAGGCACCGTTGAGTTCGAAGGCGACGGCCCCGCCGGTGCCGACGTTGAGGGCGCTGTTGAGGGCGAGCGTGCCGGTGGTCCCGACGCCGCCGGGGGCGAGGTTGCCGCCGTTGACGCCGAGGGTGCCGGTGAAACCGGCGATGTTGGAGAGGACCAGGTTGCCTTCGCCGGTCTTGTTGAGAGTGCCGGTGCCGATAAACGCGCCGGAAAGGGTGAGGGTGAGCCCGGTGGGCACCTCCACGGAGGAGGCGGTGGCGGCGTTGACGGTGGCAGGTGTCGTCCAAGCTCCGGTCACGGTCGTCTTGACGGTGCCGCCGTTGAGGATGAGGCGGTCGTTCAGGGCGGTGGCGGTGGTGCCCGAGTTGGCAAAACCGCCGGCCCCGACCTCGACGATCCCGTTGTTGGAGACGGTCAGGGTGTCGTTGTAGGTGGTGGAATCGCCATTCGCATCCAGTTGGATGCCAAAGGTTTTAAGGGTGGCGGTGGTGGCCCCGCCGCCGACGGTGGCCACGCCGTATCCATCCCAGCCGATGTTGACGATGCGGGCGGTGGTCACGTTGGCCGAGAGGGCGGTGGCGTCGAAGGTGCCGCCGGAGATGTTGAACTGGTTGGGGACGACGGCGGTGTTGGTATTCCAGTGGCCGAGGCGGAAACCGGTTCCCCCGGCTTTCACGGTGACGGTGCCGCCGGACTGGTTGAAGATGCCGATGTTGCCATTGGCCTCGTTGCCGATGGCGAGGTAGTTGGTGGCGAGGGAGGCACCGGGCAACACACTGAGCGTGGCGATGTTGGAGGCGGGGCCGAGCAGGCCGACGGTGCCGCCCACATCCACATTGGCTCCGGCGCCAAGCTCCAGAATACCGCCGGTCACCCGCAGCTGAGGGGTGATGAGAGCCCCCGCGCTGATGTTCTGATTGATGGTGGTCTTGGCCACCTGGGTGGTGTTGCTGGAGTTGAGGGTCGTGCTGGCGCCGAGGATGACGGGGGGGAGCACGTTGCTGACGTTGGCGTTGTAGGAGAGGGTGAGCGTGCCGACGTTGAGGTTGATGCCGGAGGAGCTGCCAAGGGAGCCCGTGGCTCCGCCGCCACCCAGGGCAATGGTGCCGCCGACATTGGTCAGCGAACCGGTGAAGGCCGGGTTGTTTCCCGTGATCGTGAGGGTGTTGGCCGCATTGTTGCGGGTCAGGGCACCGGAGCCGGAAAGCGGGCCGTAGAGGGTCAGGCTGCCACTGGTGGTGTCGAGATTGGTGGCACCGTTGAACGTAAGGGCTCCATACCAGGTGGCGGTCCCGGAGAGGGAGCTCAGGGAGGTGCCGGTGGCAAAGGTGGCGGGAGTGCCGATCGAGAGGGCGCCGAAAGTGGCGAGGGTGCCGCCGTTGACGGTGACGGAACCGGTGGGGCCGCCCAGGGCGTAGTCATTGTTTTCGGCGACCAGAATTCCACTGCTCACGACGATGGGCATGTTGGTCGTGGGTCCGCGCAGCTCGACCTGGTTGACGCCGACCTTGGTGAGGGTGAACCCATTGCCGTTGACTGACCCGGTGCCGGCCACATTGGCAAAACCCATATCGAAACGGGCTCCGGCCACGGAACTTCCCACCGAGGCGTTGCCGGAGAGGGTCAGGTTCTTGATGCCGGCGTTGGAGGCATTGTTTGCTCCGGTGTTGGTGATGGCGCCGAGTCCGTCGGGACCGTTGCCGGCGATGGTGTAGGAGTGGCCGCCGGTGGCGATGGTGCCGGGAGTCTGGCCGTTGAGATCCACCTGGGCGCCGGAAGCGACCGTCACCGAGTTGGTGACACCGAAAGCGGTGGCGGAGCCCATCTTGAGCACGCCGCCGGTCACGTTGATGCCGCCGGTGTAAGTGTTGCCCGTGCCGCCGAGAGTGGCCGTCGCGGTGCCGGACTTGGTGACCGCGAACGTGCCCGCCAGGAGGCCGGCGCCGCCGATGTTGTAGGCGGTGGTGTTGTTGTTGAAGGTGAGGCCGCCGGGGGTGATGGTGCCGACGAGGCTGACGGCGGCCACGGCCGAGGTGTCGTTAAAGGTGACGGTGTCGCCGGCGTAGAAGGTCTGGGCGCCGCCGTTGCTGAAGTTGCTGTCGGTGTTGAAGTTCCAGTTACCGTTCACAGAACCCGTCCAGACGGTGGAGAGGCTGCCGGTATCCACCGTGACCGATTTGGCGCCGACGGTGACGACGGAGGAACGGTAGTTGGCGGGGTTGGCGAGGGCGAAGACGGGAGTGCCCGAGATGTCGTTGACCGTGGTGAGGACCGTCACGGGACCGGGCGTGGCGGAGGCGCCGGTGAGGGCGACGGTGACGGTGCCGGTGGAAATGAAGTCGTTGACCGTCAAGGACCCGGGGGTGGTGGCGTCGGCGTAAAGGGTGGCTCCGGTGGTGACCCCCATGGTGAGGTTTTCGGCCGTCCCTTCCCCGCCGATGGCCGCGCCGTCCGCGACGATGATCTGGGCGTGGTTGGAGCCGTTGAGGTTGAGGCGGCCGCGGGAGACGGTGAGGGCTCCGGAGTAGGTGCCGGCCCCGTTGAGGGAGACGGTGCCGTTGCCGGCCGCGCTGGCGGTATCGTTGATTTCCAAGGCGGCGGAGCCGAGCAAATTGCCGGAAATGGTGGCGGAGACCCCGCTGTAGGCCATGAGGCGCGAGGGTGAGGCGATCGTGACATTGCCGGTCACCCTGGCTCCGGCTTCGAGGCGGAGGGCGCCGAGAGTGCCGGCCGCTTCCGTCACGCCATTGCCGTTGAGCGTGATGTTGTTCGCGTAGGTGGCGGCGAGAGGAAGATAGAGCTGGGCCCCGCTGTTGACGGTGACGGTGCCACTGCCGAGGGCGGCGGCATGGGAGGCCTGAAGGCGTCCCCCGTTGATGGTGGTTCCGCCGGTGTAGGTGTTGGGCTGGTCGAGAATGAGGTTATTGACGTTGTTTTTGACCAGGGTGAGCGGGGTGGACCCGTTGAAGTTCACCACGTTGACCCTGATTTGATGATCCAAAGTGGTGAGATTTCCGGTGGAACCGCCCGCGGCGACGGTCAGCGTTCCGGAAGAGGAGGTGAGGGAACCGGTGCCGGTGCTGCGTTGGATATAATGACCGGCATTGACCATGTTCACCACCCCGGTGTCCACATCAAGGAGGGCGTTGTTCTGAATGAAAACATCTCGCTGGGTGGTGACATTGTTGATGGTGACGGTGGAGCCTGGCGAAATGGGTGCGATGAACAGTCGTCCGGTCGTGGTGGTGAGGTCGAGGTTGGCCTGGGCCCAGTTGGCAGACACGAGGTAGAGGTCACCGTTGCGGACGCGGATGGTGTTGGCGAAAGCCGAGCCGTCGCCGGAAAGATAGGCGATGCCGCTGTCGGTTTTGGAGACATTGCCGGCTCCCGTGAGGGTGCCGGTGAGATTGAGGATTTGGGAACCGTAGGCCCGCAAGGTGGCCCCGGAGGAGCCGGCGATGATGTTGTTGGCCACCGTGGTGGAGGTGTTGGCGACAAGACCGCCCCCGTTGAGGGTGAGGGTGTTGGCGGCGGAGCCGAAACTGGAGGAAGCTCGGACGATGCCGGCGGTGATGGTAACGTTTCCGGTAAAGGTGTTCGCTCCGTCGAGGCCGAAAATGGTGGTGGAGCCGCCTCCCGTGTCCGAGGTGTCACCATTGGCCGCAATGGTCACCCCGCCGGAGCCGATGAGGGAGGAGGTGATGGAGCGGGTGCGGCCGGTGGTGACTCCGGCGGCACTGGCGTTCAGGGTCAGCAGCGAGGCGCCGGCGTTGATCGTTCCGCCGCTGATGGTGTAGGTGGAGGATACGTTCTGGTTGAAGGTGATGGAGTTGGTCTGGACAGTGCCCGCAACCGTGACGGTGTAGGCGACAGCCCCTTCGGTTCCGGCCGAAAAGATCACATTTGAGCCGTTGACCCAGGCGGTGGTGGCGATGGCTCCGGCGGTATCGGTGCTCCAGTTGGTGCCGGTGTCCCAGGTGAAGGTCCCGGTGGTTTGGGTGGTGCCGGCGGTCGCGCCGTTGGTATCAAAATATAACTGAGCTGAGGCGGGTAGGGCGGCCAGAAGACCGAGGGCTGAAGTGATGAGGCGGGTGCTGGAAGTAAGTTTCATGTGGCAAGAGAAGTGGAATATGCCAACTAAATGCCAAATGTTTTACATGACAAGTATATTTAAATATTTGTCACAGGTTTTAAGACGAAGTCGTAACTTGCTATTGGTAAGCAACCTTGGAGTATTTTTTCCGTGGCAAGGGATTGAGTTTGGCGACCATGTAAGTGTATAATCGTCATTACTGTGTGTATTTTGAGCTTATAAAAAAAATATGGTGGTAAATTTAACACAAAGTTGCTCAGGGCATTTCTGAAAACAATTGCCCATTTATATGACAATTCTCCGGGAGCAGGGTGCGTGCCCCCAGCTTCTGGTAGCCAGCTCGTATGCCATCTGGTATCATACGCCGCGATCCGATCCGGGTATCAAGGTTCCCACAGTTCAAAAGCCAAAGCAGAAGGGTATCAGGGAACTGGGACTCATTAAGGGGGTGTCGTGTCGCTTGGGCGTGACACTCCCTTGAAGTGAGTTCCGTGGGGGCTGGCCGCTCCTTCCCTCCGCCTCAGGCGAGACCGCGCTTGGAGTCGGAGACAAACGCGAGGATGTCCTTCACGATGGCGTGGTTGGAGAGCGGGAGGTTTTCGATCTCGGCCAGGGCCTGGGCACGGTTTAACTTGCTGCGGTAAAGGAGTTTGAAAACGGTGCGGGCCAGCATGACCTCCTCCTCGTTGAAGCCGGCGCGGGTCAGGCCGACCTTGTTGATGAAGACCACCTCGCCGGGGTTGCCGTCGCACATCATGTAGGGGGGCACGTCCTGCGTCACCTTGGAGCAGGCCCCGATCATGGCGCGTGAACCGATGTGGCAGAACTGGTGGATGCCGGCGTTCCAGCCGATGTTGACGTGGTTGCCGAGGACGACGTGGCCGCCCAGGGCGCTGTGGCTGGAGAGGATGTTGTTGTTTCCCACCTGGCATTCGTGCGCGATGTGGGAGTAGGCGAGGAGGAAATTTTCGTCCCCCACGATGGTGAAATCACCGGGTTTGGTGGCGATGTGGACCGAAACATATTCGCGGAACACATTGCGGTCGCCGACTTTCAGGCCGGGCATGCCGCCTTCAAATTTTTTGTCCTGGGTCATGCCGCCGACGAAGGCGTAGGGGTGCAGGATGTTGTCCCGGCCCAGGATCGTGAGATTCTCAACGGTGGCGTGATGCTGGATGACGCAGCCATCCCCGATCACGGCTTCCGGCCCGATGAAGGCAAACGCGCCGACGGTGACATTTTCACCGAGCTGGGCTCCGGGCGTGACGAGGGCGGTGGGATGGATGACGGTGGGCATGAGGGAAGGCGCGGAGCGCCGAATTAAGAATTAAGAATTAAGAATTAAAAATGACGAGGCAGTGCGAGGCAGGTCGAACCAGAAAAAGGGTGGGGGAGAAGAAGTGAAGAGGTGGTTGAGGCAGATGGACTTAGAAAGATGCGAAGTTTTCCGCAGATCTGTTTGTTTTCCGCGCGCTTCTGCGGCTTTCCGCGGTATAAAAGCGAAATTTACCGCCTCAGTTTTCCTCCACGTCGTCAATGATGGTGAACATGAGGTCGGCGGAGGAAACCTCCTTGCCTCCCACCTTGCAGACCCCTTCGGCCTGCGCGATCTTGTTGCCGCGGTTCTTGGTCAGTTTGACGGATATTTCGAGCTGATCGCCGGGCACGACGGCGCGGCGGAACTTGACCTTGTCGGCGCTCATGAAAAAGGCCAGTTTGCCCTCGCCGGAAATGTGGCGGAGCATGAGCACGCCGGCGGCCTGGGCCATGGCCTCAAGCTGGAGGACGCCGGGCATGACCGGGCGGCCGGGAAAGTGCCCCATGAAAAACGGCTCGTTGATCGTAACATTCTTGATGGCAACGAGTTCCTGACCTTCGGTGATGCTGATGACCCGGTCAATCAGGATGAACGGATAGCGGTGGGGGAGGATGTCCAGGATGCGGCGGATGTCGAGGGCGGTCTCGGTCGGGGCCACGGTTTTGACGCGGTTCTTTTTGGCGGCTTCGCGGCGGTCGTCGTCCTGCTTGAGGAGCTTGGCCTTGATGGCGCGGCAGAGGGCGGCGTTGAGGGCGTGGCCGGGGCGCACGGCGATGATGTGGGCCTTGAGCGGGAGGCCGAGAAGGGTGAGGTCGCCGACGATATCAAGTATCTTATGGCGAACGAGTTCGTCGGGAAAACGCAGGGGTTCTTTTGAGAGGATTTTGTCGCCTTTGAGGACGATGGCGGAGTCGAGCGAGCCGCCCTGGATCTTGCCCATCTTGATGAGGGGCTCGATATCCTCGTAAACGGTGAAGGTGCGGGCGGGGGCGATGGAGGCGATGTAGTCCTCGGGGTGGTCTATCTCGATGGAAAGGTGCTGGGTGTGGATGCCGCGGTCGTCGGCGGAGGTGCAGGTGACCTTGAACCCGTTGTGGGGCAAGGCGATGATGGAACGGTTGCCCTCGG
>JANOBW010000291.1:0-11602 GCA_031411855.1 Opitutia bacterium | reverse complement strand
CCGACGAGATTTACGCCGAGCTCACCTTCGACGGCAAACACACCTCCATCGCCAGCCTGCCCGGCATGAAGGAGCGCACCATCTTCCTCCACGGTGTTTCCAAGGCCTTCGCCATGACGGGTTTCCGCATCGGCTTCGCCTGCGGTCCGGCCCCCCTCATCGCGGCCATGACCAAGGTCCACCAATACGCCATCATGTGCGCCCCCATCGTCAGCCAGGAGGCCGCCATCCAGGCCCTCCGCCACGGCGACGAAAGCGTGGCCGAGATGCGCGAGGCCTACCGCCTCCGCCGGGATTTCATCGTCCGCCGCTTCAACGAGATCGGCCTCCCCTGCCATCTCCCCAAGGGCTCCTTCTACGCCTTCCCCCGCGTCTCCGGCTACGGCCTCACCGAGGTCGAGTTCGCCAAGCGCCTCCTCACCGAGGAAAAGGTCGCCATCGTCCCCGGCACCGCCTTCGGCCCCAGCGGCAAGGACCACTGCCGCGCCAGTTTCTCCACCAGCCTGGAAAAGATCGAGGAGGCCTGCCGCCGCATCGAACGCTTCGTGACCCGCCTCAAACAGGGAACCTCCTGAGCCCCGCGAGGTAGCAGACAGGACCGACCTGCCCGGCCCCATGTCCCCCACCCTCCTCCGCTCCGCCACCTCGGCCCTGCTGCTGCCCGGGCTTCTCGCGGCGGCGCCCGCGTCGCCCGGCTTCGACACGTCGTCGGATTTCCAGGTCCGGCCCATCCTCAGCGGCCTCCCCGACCAAGGGGCCTGGCTGTCGCTTGCCCCCGACTCGCTCGGCCGGTTTTTCGTGTCCACCGAAAAGGGCGGGCTTTTGCGGCTCACGCTTCCGACGGACATCCTGACCTCCGACGCCCCGGACATCATGGTCGAGACCATGGGGTCCAGGATCACGGAAACCGGGGGAATGGCCTGGGGCCGGGACAGTCTCTATGTCAGCGGGGAAGGTCCCTCCGGCCCGGGGGTTTACCGCGTCTGGGACAAAAACGGCAACGGGACCTTCGAGGCCGGGGAGGAGGACGTCCTCATCCGCCTGAAGGCAGGAGGGCCCAGAGGACCGCACGGCCTCGCCTTCGGGCCCAACGGGGACCTCTACCTCGCCAACGGGCATGAGACCACGAACATGGCCACACCGTCCCCGGCGTCGCCCTACCGCCGCCAGATCGAAGGCACCCCCCTGCCCCGCCTGGAGGACCCGAACGGACTCTCCGCCCGGGTCAAAGCGCCCGCCGGCCACATCCTCCGCCACGATTTTGCCACCCGCGACACCGAGGTGTTCGCCGGGGGCCTGAACAACCCCGGCATCCTCACTTTCAACGAGAAAGGCGACCTGTTCACCGTTGATCCGGAAAACAGCCGGGACCGGGGCCTGCCCTGGTGGCGACCCACCCGGGTGGTCCACGTGATGGCCGGCGGGGAGTATGGCTGGCGCGCGGGATCCGCCCCCTGGCCCGACCGCTGGCGCGACCAGAACGCCCCGGCGGGTGATATCGGCCTCGGGGAGGGAACCGGGGCCGCCTTCTGCAACCACGACGGTTTTTCCGTCAAATACCGGGGCTCGCTTTTTGTCGCCGAGGGCCGCTCCGGCCGGATCCAGGCGGTCAGCCTGCGCGAGGAAGGCTCCTCCTACGCCGTGGAAAAAAATGAGAACGTGGTCCGGCCCTCCCCGGGGGAAGCCAAGGCCATCGGAAGCCTTTCCTTCGGCCCCGGCGGAAGCCTCTACTTCATCGCCACCGGCCCGGGTGCCGTTTCCACCCTTTTCGTCCTGACCCTGACGGGTGAAAAACTCCCTTCCTCCTCCTACGTCCCCCCCGAGCAGGCCCTGCGGGGCATGCGCCGGGAAATGGAAAAACTTTCGGCCACCCCCCAGCCCAAATGGCTCGATTCCGTCTGGATCAACCAGGCCCAGAAAAACTGCAACCATGTGGCCCTGGCGGTGCGGCGGGCCCTGGAGGCCCTTCCCGTGGATCTGTGGCGCAAACGCGCCCTGGCCGAGGATGATGCCGCCAAGGCCCTCCCCGCCCTCCTGGCCCTGACCCGGGCGGACCGGGACAGCCGCGGCCGCTCCGATATTTACGAGTCCCTGATCCGACAACTCCCGCGGTGCGAGGACGGCCCCGAGCGCATCAGGGCGCTGCGCATCCTCACCTCGGCCCGCGAACGCCTGGGCGAGCCCAAGGCCGACAACGCCCAGGCCCTGCGACTCGCCCTCCGCCCCTGGCTTTCCCTCGACGAGCCCGGAGTGCTTCTGGACACAGCCGCCCACCTGGTGGCGCTGGATGACGAGACGGTCACCCCCGTCTGCGTCCCTTTCCTGGCCTCCGGGCGCCTGACCCGCCAGGAGGGGCTGGCCCTCGTCGTCAGTCTCGCCGCCGCCAAGGGAAGCCTGCCCCAGGAACAGGCGCTCCCCCTGCTCTGCTATCTTGACCGCCCCTGGCAGGAAGCCGACCTCCCCGAGATGCTCGTGAAAGAGTCCCGGGAACTGAAACTGGCTCCCGCGGCGGGGGCAAACGCGGCGCAATACCTTCACCACCTGAAACTTAAAGTCATCTCGCGCCTCCCCAGGGACGCCTCGGGCCTGGCGGATGCGGCCGCCGGCGAACTCGCCGCCCGGCTGGCCCAGGCGGCCGAAGCCTCCTCCCTCGTGGCCCGCACCGGGCAGATGTGGAACGCCGGGGATTGCGAACTTCTGGCCACCCCGCCCGCCGGTTACCCGGCCTCGGCGGAACGCGGCCGCGTCATCTTTCACGCGGCCAGATGCTCGGTCTGCCATGACCGGGCCAAACCTTCCGCCCCCCCGCTCGAAGGCCTGCCTGCCAGGCTCGGGGCCGCCGGGGCCATGGAGGCCATCCTGGCCCCTTCGCGGCGGCTGGTTCCCGGGCATTCCTTCGCCACCCTGCGCCTGACGGACGGAACCGAAGTCTCCGGCCGCATCCTTCTCGACGCCTCGGACAAGGTCGTCCTGCAACCCAGCCTGGAGCTCCCCGGCACCCTCACCTTTGCCCCGGACAAGGTTTCCGCCCGGACCGCCTCCACCCGCCCGGGCATGCCCGAAGGGCTGCTCAACGGGCTGAGCCGCGAAAAGATCGCCGACCTGATGGCCTATCTGGGATACTGAGCCGGGGCGGGCCGGCCGGGGACGATGCGGAAGCGCCAGCTTGCGCCCCGCGAGAGATCCCATCCAAGTGTCAACGTTTCCAAACTCACACGTGAGTTCCCGGGCCGCAGTTTCAAGGAACCCGCCCTTTTAAACTCCCTATTTCCGACGGCGGGCCTGACGGAGGTAGTGCCGGGCCTCGCCGAAGAAACTTTGCGCCCGGGGGGAGAGGCTGCCGTCCCCGAAGCGCAGCTCCTGCATGACCTCCGTCAACTGGTCGCGGGTCGGATCGGAGGGAAGTTCGCGGAGTTCGGCCAGGAGACGCGACGCATGGCGGCGGATGGGATCATGGCGGCTTTCCGGTTTGGGCCAGAAGGAGGGCCGCCAGCCCCTCCGCCAGAAACGCATGAGGATCAGGAACACCGACAGCAGCGCCGCCAGCCCGCCCAGGGGGCCGACTTTGGAGAGGTCCCAGGGGCGGCGCACCCAGTCGAGCAGGGAATCCTTGAAGGACACCAGCCAGGCCTGGAAGGAGTTCGACAGGTTCGTCCAACGCTCCTTGGCGGTTTTGGCCATGCTTTCGCGGGAGACGTTGTCGAAGTTGACGATGTAGCGATACCACATGACCCGCAGGCCGTCGAAACGGTCGGAAAAGGTGTTTTGGGAAGTCTCCAGCGAGGAGGTGGTGGCGGAGTCGGAGGCGAGTTCGGTGGGGGCGACACGGCCGCCGGTCGGGTCCACCCGGAACCAGAAAAAACCACCCACCGTGCTTTTGGGATCGGTGTTTTTGCCAAAAATCTCGCACCAGGCGTGGGCATGGCGGTTTCGGACACTGATGTAGGGGTTGGTGTCGGCATCGGACAGGACGCCGCCCTGATAGCCGCCGATCATGCGGCAGGGGTAGCCCTGGCGGCGGGCCAGAAGCGTGAAGGCCCCGGCGAAAAGCTCGCAGTGCCCGGGCTGGTCCGAATCGAGCCAGCGGCAGAGCAGGTCGGCGTCGCCCTTCGGAATCACCGAGCCGAGGCTGTAAGTGTGCTTTTCGTGGAGGTAAGCCACCGCCGCCTGGGCCCAGAGGGTCGAATGGGGATCGGAGCCGGCCTGGGCCATTTCCGGCCGGGCCGCGATTTCGGCCAGGATACGTTTCAGAATGTTTTCGGAAGCCGGATCATCCGGATATTCCAAGGTGCTGAAGGGGTATTTCTTCAGGTTTTTCTCCAGATCGGAAGGATTCACGGGAAAACCCTCAAAGACATTCTGCCCGACCTTTTTGACTTTGCCGCCCTCTTCCAGCTGGTGGTCATCCGGACTCCAAAAAAAACGGTCCACAATCGCGGCATTGGAATACTGGAGTCCCATGACGGAGCTGGAAGGTGAGTCCAAGGCGATCACGTTGACCGGGTTATGGTAGAAATACTTGAAGCTGTTGCTGAAGGTCAGGGGTTTGCCCCGCCCGGGAAAAGGCAGGTAGCGGGAGTTGCCGGGGGTGAGGTAGATGTGCCACATGTTTCCCGGTTTCAGCGGGCCAAACACATCGAGTCCGATGCTGTCCAACTGGGCGTTTTCCCGAACCTGAACGGACTTGGCGGTTTCCGAAAGTTTGAAGGCCCCCAGTTTTTCCGCCACCGCCTCCTTGTCCGGGTAATGATAGCGGTCCAGCACGATCATCCGCCAATAGGGATTCTGGGGCGGTTTCTTGTCGGAAAAATCCGCCACAAAGGCGATGGAATCGGACTCCATGATTTTGGAAACCGAACCGTAGCGGACCTCCTCGGTGAAGCCGGAAAGGGAACCGGCGGGCATGTGGAGGAAGGAGAAGTTGCTGTCAAAATTGACCCGGGGCAGCAGGGTGAACACCAGGAAGGCCATCCCGGCCGTCATGAGAAACACCACGCCGACCAGCGGCAGCATCCGCCAATCCAGCGAGGAGCGGAGGCGGGCGGTGAAATGGGGCCAGGAGAAGTGGCTGGGGAGCGTCTCCCGGGCCTCGCGGCCGAGGGCGGAGCGGAGGTTGATGGCGACCAGTTGCGCCATGACCAGGGGGCAGAAAAGAATGAGGTGAAAGGCGAACCCAAGGGAAAGGGAAAGCACCCCGGAAATCAGCAGCACGACCACGCAGAGAAGGAGAAGCTGAAGGTCCTCGCGGGGACGCCGGGGCTGCCAGACCCGCAGCAGAAGCAGGTGGACCACCATGCGCAGCATGGGCGGCAGCAGGTTGGAGCCGTTGAGCAAAAAGTCAAAGAAGGCCAGGCCCAGGACCAGGCCGCCGCCCCAGGTTTGCAAGGCCGTCGGGGTGCGCCAGGGGAGCTGGGGAAAAGCCAGGGCCACCAGCACGAGCAGGCTTCCCACCAGGGCGTGGAGAAGCACCTGGGCCTGCAAATGAAAGAGCGCCGCCACGCAGATGAAGGCGATGAGCGAGCCGTTGACCCCGGCAAACTGGGCCAGAAAGCCGGAATCAGGCCGAACCTGCGGGTTGCTCATCGGCGTAAAGGGTGATGCTGCCGCCCGGCCCGGGGCCGAAACGCAGCAGCGTGGGTGAACCAGCGAAAAAGGGCGCGGGCGGAGGCGGGGTCGCGGGCATCACCCGCGCCAGATCGTCAAAGAAGAGAGCCAGATCGGAAACACGGCGGAACGGGCGCACCGGCCCGCCCCCGACCGCCGCGCCGGTGAGGTTGCCGGCCCGGAAAAGGTCCTCGGCCAGGGTGGCGGCAAAACGGCAGGCCTGCTCAAAGTCGGCCGGACGGGTCCAGGTGGCCGCGGCGGGATCAAACCAGAGGGCGTAGCGTTCCCGGGTGTCCTCGGCGTTTTCACGGACCAGCAGGGTGCCGACCCGGGCCGAGGCTTTCCAATGGAGCATCCGGGGTGAATCCCCCGCCCGGTAGGCCCGGAGTTGGAGCAGTTCGGCCCCGGCCCCGCGGCGGCGGGTGCGCTGCCCGCCGGAGAGGGAAAGGGCGCGGCGCGCGCGGTTGAACTGATAGGGAAGGCGGCCGGGCCAGACGATGAATTCGCGCCGGGAGTTTCCCGCCACGGTTTTGCGGAGAAAACCAAAGGGAAACTCGGTCGTGAGCTCGCGGAGCTCCACCTCCAGCAACCCGCGCTTCAGCGGGGTGCAAACGAAAGGCAGCGACATGGTTTCGCCCGGCCCCAGGCGGGAGGGCAGGGAAAGGGTCGGCAGGTCCGCTCCGGGCATTTTCAGATGGGCCAGGACCGCATGGGTGGGAATCATCCTTTTGTCGTTCGCCACCTCCAGAAAAAGCGAGGCCGCCTCGCCGACCCTGAGGGCGGGCGGCCCCGAAATCCGCCACCGCAGCCCCTGGAAATTCCAAAAGGCGAGCGCAGCCCCGACCGTGAACGTCGCGGCCATGAGGGCGAGGCAAAGGAAGATGATGTTGTTGGCCGTGGTGTAGGCCGCCACCACCAGGGCGATGCCCATGGTCAGCAGGACAAAGCCGGAAAACGTCGGAACCAGGCGGTGCCCGCGGGGCGGCCGAAACTGCTGCCAGATGAGACGGAAAACCGAGCGGACCGGCTCCTCACGGCGGAAAAAACCGGGGTCGGTCCAGGGGGTCAGGTCTTGGTCGAAATCAGGTGACCGCATGGGGACTCAGTCGGGCTCAGGCGGGGTGGGATTCAACCGGAAAGCCGTCAACGCGGCTCAGACAGGCTGGGGCAGTGCGGCCAAAATCTTGCTTAACACGCCCTCAACGGCGGCGCGTTCCTCCAAGGTGTCGGCGGTGGGACGCCGGAGCCCCAGACGGTGGGCGCAGACGGGGCGGACCATCCGGTGGATGTCATCGGGCATCACAAAGGTCCGTCCGGACAACAAGGCGCGGGCCTGGGCGGCGGACTTCAGGGCCAGGGAGGCGCGGGTGCTGAGACCGGCCCGGAATTCCGCCTCGGTCCGGGTCGCCGTGACAATGCGGAGGAGGTATTCCAGCACACTGTCCTCAATGAAAACATGGGAGACGGCGGCCTGCATGGTGGCGAGTTCGTCGCGGGTCAGGACCGGGGCGATCTCCAACTGATCGTAATGGCGGCGGGAGGATCGCAGGATCTCCATTTCCGCCGCCTGGTCGGGATAACCCATGTGAAGCCGGAGAAGAAAGCGGTCAAGCTGGCTTTCGGGCAGGGGAAAGGTGCTCTCGTAGTCCACCGGGTTCTGGGTGGCAAAGACCATGAACGGCGCGCTGACAGGATGGGTGCGGCCGTCCACGGTGACCTTGGCCCGGTCCATCACCTCCAGCAGGGCCGACTGGGTTTTGGGTGTGGCCCGGTTGATTTCGTCGGCCAGGACAATGTTCGCAAACACCGGACCCGGGTGGAACACAAACTCATGTTTCTCCTGCTGGTAGATGCTGACCCCGAGGACATCACCGGGAAGCAGGTCGGCGGTGAACTGGATGCGGGAAAACTCTCCGTCCAGGGAACGCGCCAGACAGTAGGCCAGGGTGGTTTTTCCCAACCCCGGCAGGTCCTCCACCAGGAGATGCCCGCCGGCCAGTAGGCAGACCAGGGTGTCCTCAATCACCGCGTCCTTGCCCCGCACGACCGAGGCGATGTTCCGATGGACCTTTTCCAACTGGGCCTTGAAACGGGGCGCGGGAATCGGGGCCGAGACCGGGGAGGAAGTGGACATGTCATGAGTGAAGCGGAGCCGATGCCAAAAAGCAAACCTTCGCTCCACAACACTCCATGATTTACGGCAATCTGACGCAAAAAAAAGCCCCGTGTGACCGGGGCTTTGCAAGGGGCGGGCCTTACTCGGCGAAGGCGATGTCCGGCGTGAACGAAACCACCAGGCGGTATTGGTGGCCGGGACGCATGATCAAGGGGTGGTCGCGGGTCAGCGTCTGGATGTAGTGGAGTTTGCCGTAGCAGGTTTTGAAACCGGGCTCGTTGGAGACGACCTCGGTTTCCTGCCAGGCACCCTGGAAGTCGTCGCGATCAATCTGGCAGCGCAGGCCTTCCGCGCCGAGCGTGAAGCTGGTGCCAAGGCGGTAGTGGCTGTGCGGGGAGCCGATGGCCAGGCAGTAGCGCATCTTGGTCAGCTCGATCTGCTTGGTCACCGTGTAGAGGAACTCGCTGGTGATCTTGCCGCCGGCGAAAGTGTGGGTGACCTTGACGCTGGCGAGACCGGGGACGAGCTTCTCGTCGGCGGTAATCAGCTCGGGTTGTTCGTATTTGAAGTAGAACGAGTTGCGCAGACCCAGGCCGGCCGCGATCTTCTTGCCGTAGAAACAGGGGACCGTGACGTGTTCGCCGAAGGTGAGCTCCGGGACAAGGATCGGAAGATACCTTTCCACGGGCCAGTCGAAGACGCCGGGACAGTGGGGGAAGGTGAGGGAGTCGCTGGTTTTGCGCAGGCCGGCCCCGATGAGGGGAACGGTGGCGTGCAGGCCGGAGGCGGCATCCTGATAGATGAAGAGGCCCTGCTCCTTCTTGTTGGAGCGGTCGAGGGTGATGAGGCGGCCCGAGGTGCGTCCGGGTTGGGGAACGTTGGTGGGCTGGGTGCCGATGGCCTTGGCCAGGCGGGACCATTGGCAGAGGTAGCGGGCGGCGTCGAAATTCGCCATCCGGGTGGTGTGGGCGTCCTGGGTGGAGCGCTCGCTGTCGCGGATGACGAGGAAGCCGTGCTCCTGGTCCAGAAACGTCATGTAGAAATACTGGAAGAGGCGGCGGAGGATGTCGAAGTAGAGGGGTTTCTGCTCCTCGGAAATCCAGCCGTCGCGCATGGCCTGGAGGATGAGGGAGACACAGTGCATCTGGCCGTAGGCGCCGATGCCGCGGCCGAAGGCCCAGCCCAGGCCGTCCGAGCGGACCATGTCGGGGAAGACCTTGAGGTATTTCTCGGCGTGGGTGCGGAGGGAGGGGAGTTTGCGGTCCTTGAGATGCACATTGGCGTGCAGCTGGAGGGACTGGCGGATGAAGACGAAAGAGAGCACTCCGTAGAGGTCGTAAACGCCGCCCTGGCCTTTGGCGGGACCGTCGTCGAGGAAGCCGCCGGTGGAGTTTTTCTCAATGCGCTCGATGAACTTGTCAATCAGCGTGGCGGTTTCGTCCTTCTTGGAAAGGCCGAGGGAGAAACGGCAGACCGCCTTTGCGATGTTGAAGATCTGGTGGTGGTTGTCGTAGTCGGTCCGGACGAGAAGGCGTTTGTCGAGGCGCTCCTGGGTTTCGGCGGAAAGGCGCTCCCAGACCACGTTGCGCTCCTTGGAGGGGCCGAAGGAGAGGAGTCCGAGCGAGGCGTAGGCGAGGCCGTTCTCATGTTCCTCATCCGTCGCGACTTGCGAGGTGATGCAGCGGGAGGCCAGGTCCACCAGGTCGAAGCCGGCCAGGGTGGTGGCGTTGGTGGCGCGGTAAAATTCTCCAATGGCAAGGGCGGCGTGGCCTGATTCGTCGATGCGGGAGGTTTCCCCTTCCACGGGGACAATGGTCCCATCTTCTTTGATGGCTCCAAGGTTATGGCTCAAGATGGAGCGGGCCATGTCGAGGCACTGGTCGGCAAGATTCTGCATAAGGATCGGCGGGAACTCGGTAGTGATAGTGATAAAAAGAAAGACAAAAGCCGCCCACAAACCCCTCTGGCAAGCGGTATTTAGATAATATCGGGAAGGAGAGGTGAATTAACTCAGACGGAGAAGAGGTCGAAGAGCTCCTTATTGGTCTTCGTTTTGGCCAGGCGGCCCAGGGCGATCTCGGTCGCATCCTCGATCTTCATCCCGGTGAGGGCACGGCGGAAGAAGGTGCACTTGGCGAGGATTTCGGGAGACAGGAGGAGCTCCTCCCGACGGGTGCCGGAAGAGGCGATGTTGATGGCGGGCCAGAGGCGGAACTCGGCGCACTTGCGGTCCAACACCATTTCCATGTTACCCGTGCCCTTGAATTCCTGGAAAATCATGTCGTCCATGCGCGAACCCGTTTCAATCAGGGCCGAGGCGATGATGGTGATGGAGCCGGCCTCCTCGGTGCAGCGGGCCGAGGCGAAGAGTTGGCGGGGTTTTTCCAGAGCCCGGACGTCCAGGCCGCCCGACATCGTCCGGCCGGAGCTGGAGTAGGCGTTGTGGGCCCGGGCCAGGCGGGTGATGGAATCAAGCAGGATCACGACGTCCTTGCCGCACTCGGCCAGGCGCTTGGCGCGTTCGATGGCGAGGTCGGCCACGCGCAGGTGGTGCGGCAGTTCCTCGTCGTTCGAAGAGGCCCAGATTTCACAGGGCAGGGAGCGCTTCAGGTCGGTCACCTCCTCCGGGCGCTCGTCCACCAGCACCATCATGAGGTGGGCCTGAGGGTGGTTTTCCAAAATGCCCAGGCCGATGTCGCGCAGGAGGGTCGTCTTGCCGGTCCGGGGCGGAGCCACGATAAGACCACGGGTGCCCTTGCCGATGGGACAGAAGAGGTCAATGACCCGGTTGGTCATGACGCCGTCCTTCTTCTCCAAATGGAGCCAGTCCTTGGGCGGGATGGTGGTGAGTTGCTGGAAACTGTAGCGGGTGCGGCGCTCCTCGGGAGTCATGCCGTCTATCATCTTGATCCAGCGGACCTTGGGATTTGGAAAGTTTTTGCTGGACTGGGCCTCGGCCACGACATGCGAGCCGGGGCGGAGTTTGAAACGGGAGATGAGATCCCGGGAAACAAAGGGGTCGGTCGGACGCGTCTTGCCGTTGCGTTTCATGTCGAGGATCTGCCCGTCGCCCTTTGGCAGGATTTCCAGCACACCTTCGACGGTGATGATCTCGGAGGACGGCTGGACATTGGGCTGGGGCGGCCGGACCGGCTGGGGAGCGGGCTGGGGCGCAGCCTGGGGCGAGCTGGCGGGTTGGGATTGGGAGGCCGGCGAGGCGGCGGGGGAAGCGGCGGAATCAGACATGCGGAGACGTGCGGGGGAGAAGGCGCAAACTGGTCCGAGGTATAAAACCAACCTCCGGGAACGAAACGAGAGAGTCGTCACTGAACAATCCCGGGGAAACCAAACCACGCTTATCTCTGCCAGACTTGTCAGGGGAGGGGCCCGGGGAGTCAAGCCCAAGGATTTATGGAAAGTTCGACGGAAGTGCTGACACCGCGATTTGTTCCCTCAAGACACGGTCGAATCCGTGCTCAGTCAGAATAGGTCTCAAACAGGTGACAGGCAATATCTCCAAAGTAAATACGCATTTATAAACATCTAAATTACAACTGTTTATAAATTAAATTGACGGTGTGTTTGAGGTAGGTTTGCAGATCCGATTTTCCACGAAATCGAGACTTTTTGCGATAAAATTTAGACTTTTTGCAATGACAAACCGCTTGGCCAAGAAGTCCGCTGATTGATAAGGTGTGCTTCGAAGCCGGTCTCTCCGCACCGGACCATCCTCTACCACACCTCCACCCTTCCAGCACCATGCGCCCCGGCCAATCCTCCCTCCTCCTTTTTCTCGCCGCCAGCCCTCTGGCCCTGACCGCCGCCAACCTCACCTGGGATGCCAATACCTCCAGCACCCATATCCGTTATTTAGATTCAAAT
>JANOBW010000290.1:0-3119 GCA_031411855.1 Opitutia bacterium | reverse complement strand
GTGAAGTGGCCGGGGCGCTGCTCAAGGCGCATCCGCTCAAAGGCTCAATCAAGGGCAAACGACAACGGGCCGCGCTTTCGTCGAAGTTCAGGTCGGAAGTGGTCGCCGCTAGATTTGATAATTTTCATGCGTAAGCCCTGGTCTTCCGGGTGGACGATCCGACAGAAGGCCCCCTGAGAGAAATTGGCCGGCTCGCCGCTCGCGAGCGAAAACTTCTGGGGATGGCCTTGGTGTCTGCCTTGGCATGCAGGAGGGCCACGCTCGAAATCGAAACCAGTGAACCTCCCCCCAGGCACGCCAATCTCATCGGGTGGCCTTGCGACAACGACCCGGAGCTTCAGAAAGCGAAACGCAAAGAAATCGCCATTTCGATTGCTGAAGAAGCACGCTGGGTGCCACTTGAAGAATGCGGTTAGAACGATCTCATTCCGTGTAATGGCGGCGTCGAGCTGCGGAATGGGGTGGCAACCTTGGAATATTTCGACAGAGCTGCCGAGTGATCGCCGCCAGCCGCGTCTAATTCCGGCCAATCCGCGTCAAATCGGCGGGAAGAAACGGGTTTTTGCAGGGCAGACGCCGCAAGTCGCGCGGGATAGATTTTCGCCCATTTCCCATGTCGAGCCGGGCAACGGGGCACCCCTGGCGAAAGCCGGCCGGTTTTCCAGACCCTCCCATCAGCCGGCCTTTCGGTGACTCCCCCCGTCCTCAAACTCCGCTTTCCCGATGGGAAATCGGGACTTTTGCCGCCCCTTATTGAGACTGGACCCCTCCGTCTTGAGACTGAAATCCTCTTCTCAGGGAAAAACCTCCATCCGCCGAGTTCCGAGCTGGGGCCCTCGAGTCTGGAACTCCGAGCCCCGGGCCTGAACCTCGACCCTCCGACCTTCGATCCCGAAACGCCGGGCAAAATGCTCGGGCCCCCGAGCCCGCCAACTCGACCCTCCGAGTTCCGGGCTCGACACTCCGACCTTCGATCCCGGAACGCCGGGCAAAACGCTCGGACCTCCGAGCCTGCCAACTCGACCCTCCGAGTTCCGGGCTCGGCATTCCGAGCATCGAAACCGAAACGCCCGGCAAAATGCTCGGGCCCCCGAGCCCGCCAACTCGACCCTCAGAGTTCCGGGCACGAAGGAGCGGGCGGACTGGGAGAATGAAGTCCCCAAGGACTTCGTGGGCGTGGCGACAGGCAGCCGGGTGGACACTCGAAGGCGTCACCGGTGGAACCAAAGGCCCGCCAGCCATCCGATCACAACGATGAGGCGTGCCCTTTGCATAGCTCGGAAGGTGCGGGTGGAACGGGGCTATTCTTTTCGATCCCGAAACCCTTGATTGTAGCGGTAGGACTTGTCCTTGAACTCGCGCTCATCCACCACGGTGAAGGTCGCCGCGTCTGCGCCGTCGAGCACCTTCTCGTGATGGTAGACACGCTGCGCGTCCTTTCCGTAGCGGGCAAAAGTTTTCTCCCAGCCCGCATCATGGTTGGGTGAAACGAACTGGAAGGTCTGCGGATCGGCACCGGCGACGACGCGGTGCAGGTAGTAAACCTGCTTCGCATCCATGGCGTAGCCCTGACCGAGGTTCTGAAAGGTGGCGGGATCGGCGATGGTGATGACCTTGTCCCCCACATAGAAGCACTGGTTGTCCCGGGCCCAGATGAAGGCCCAAAGATCCTCCCAGGGGCTGTTGCGCTGCGGGGGCACTGCAGGAATCAGCAGCTTGAACGAGGCCATGTCGCGGATGTGCAGGGCGAATTCGCCGTTGTCGTAGTCGTCGTTGTTTCGCACATAATAGTCGTTCTTGTCGCGCCCCAAGCGGCCGTCGCCCACCGGCACATAGGTCGCGGGATCGGCGCCTTCGATGACCTTGTCCCTGGCGTAGACGTGGTTCTTGTCGCGATACCGGGAGACGCCTCCTTCGACCGCCATGAAGGTGACCGGGTCCGCCCCCACGATGGCGCGGCCTTCGTAGTAAACCTGCACCGCATCCGCAGCCATGGGCCAGCCGAGGTCTTTGAACGTCGCAGGGTCCGCGCCGGGCATGACCTTCGCTTCGTAGTAAACGTGTTTTGCATCCCTGCCGTAGTTCGGGCTGGAGGCGTCCGGATCTTTCTCCTTGTTTCGCTCCACCGGCGTGAAGGTCTTCGCATCCACCCCTTCCAGGGCGGTGCGGCCGGGCACCCAGTTGCCGAAGAAGTTCGAGTTTCGCGTCCAGAACACCTGATCACCCTCAATTTGATAACCATCCGGAATGCTCTGCGCCCCCTGTGCCGGGCCGGTGGTGAACGTCGTTCCTGAGAAAAACCTGGCAACGCCCTTCAAGAAAAGGAAGCCGGCCACGACCAGCACGACAACGCCGATGCCGCAGCCGAGGGCAAGTTTGGGGAGAATTTTCATAATGAGATCAATCACGGAAGTGTTTATTCAAAAAGGACCCACGGCGCTTTCGGGTGATCCTCCCTGGCTTTGTCCCGTACACTGATGTCGCCGGAAAATCCGGAGTGCATCACTTTCCACTCACCTTTCGCGTCCTTCTTGAGCAGGGCGAAGAAGTCGAGATTAAGATCCGCAGCGGCTTCTGCGTTTGCAGGTGGCTTTCCGTCGGTGGTTGCGACGCTGCCCTGGAAACGCGCCCACTCGCCACTTGTGCGCACGCCGCCGGTGAAAAGCACTGGCTTGCCCGTGCGTGCAACGACTGGCACACGCATCGCATCCATGATGGCCTTGCGTTCGGGCGTGCCGGGCTTGGGTTCGGTGACGGGGACCTTCTTCAGCGCGGTCTTGAAACCCACTTTGCCGGGTTCCTTCAGATTCATCCGCCCCTTGCCGGCATCGACAAGTTCGCCCTCGCCTTTGTAGAGCTTGTCGCCGTCAAGTTTGAACACCTGCTCCTCCGCCTGCTCGGAACCCTCGATGGTGTAAGAGTAGAGCGCCTGGATGATGGTGCCTCCGCCATTGATGATGCCCTCCAGTGTGCCGCGGGAACCATGCTGCCCCGTGGGCTGCCACACTTCCGTGCCTGTAACGCGATCCCCGTCGATGGTGAGGGAGATGCGGGTTGATTCATCCTTGGCTTCGCTGGCGAAGAACAGGGTGGCGGGTTCGGCGGCGCGGAGCGCACCA
>JANOBW010000289.1:0-4276 GCA_031411855.1 Opitutia bacterium | reverse complement strand
CCCTGTTCCCCCGACGGGGTGCGTGGCGGCTCAGCTGGAGCTACGCCCCACCAGATGACGCCCCCACCCCGAATGGTGGGGCGTGGCTCCTGCCGAGCCACAACGCACCAAGCCCAGCACCCCCCTCACAGTTGCTCCACCCCACCCGCCGCCCCACCGGGTCACCCCAGCCATCCCGCCCATGGGTCCTTGCCGCCCGACCGGGCCCTCCCTTTCGCCCGACCGGCACCTCCCAGCCACCCGGCAGGGACATCCCTGTCGCCCGGCATGGGGTCCGGGTCGGCCGGTAAGGGGGTCCGTGCCACCCGGCAAGGAGTCCCGACCACCCGCCCCGGACCTCCCGGTCGCCCGGAAGGGACCTCCCCCTCGCCCGGCAGGCACCTCCCTTCCACCCGGCAGGGACCTCCCTGTCGGCCGACAGGCAGTCCTGTCCACCCCACCGGGACCTCCCGGTTGCCCGACACGGGGGTCCGGGTCGGCCGGCAGGGACCCCTCCCTGCGTCAAAATGGCCCACTTTTCGCCAAAAATGGACCCACCATAGCCAAAACGTATGGAAATTTAACCCACCCGCTCCCCAGCCCCCGGCTACTCCGGTGAGGCAAGGCTCCTGCCGAAGCGCATCCCCCAGGCTCCGCGTCCCCTCCTCCGCCATGGCGCGCGCGGATCCCTCCTCCCTCAAAAACATCTCGGCCCCAACTCGCCGCCGGGGGGCAATTCTAATTGTCGCCAAGGGAATTTTTAATTGTCGCTGGACATTCTCCTCCCCCTCCGACCGAACCACACGGATGGATCGCGCCTTCAGCGCTCAGGACGTTGCTTGCCCATGTTACCTGGGGCGTTGCCCCAGGCTGGGATGGCGCCGGGCCCTTGGCCCTCGAAGCGCCACGCTGCCCCTGGCTGGTATCGGGCTGGGGCGTTGCCCCTCATTTCACTCCCACCCCTAGCCGAACAACGGCAGATCGTGACCAAAGTGGAGCAACTGCGGGCCTGGGTGGACGCGTTGGAAACGCAGCTCGCCGCCTTCTGCGCCACACCGCGAACCTCCTCTCCTCCCTCGCCGCCGAACTCGAATAGCGCCCCGCCGACGCCCCGGCCATTCTCTGGCAAATCCTGCGCAGACTGCCCCCGGCACCCACCCGGCACCCCGGCTGGTGCCAGTGGGAACCCGAAGCGCCCGCCCCTTTCGTCCCCCTGAATTCACAAGCCCGCCCCCCTCCCGTCCGCCCCAGCGGGCAAAAACACCCGCTCTCCCCCTGTTCCGGCATTTTCACCTTCCCCCGGCATTTCTTCCCTGGCGCAGCCCGCACGCATCGTTACGGTGCGGGCCACTTGCCCGCCTGCCTGCCACCACCCTCATTGGGAAACCCTGACGTGAACCTTGAATCGACCATGAACCACCCGTCCTCCCGTGCCGCTGCCGGGACAGCTGCGGTGTGGCCAGGCGACAGGGCCAGGAGTTTCCTGCCGCTCTGCCAGCTGGCCGACCAGGCATACAAAAAGACCGCCCACCTGGATAACTTCGCCGGAACCTTCCTAGTCAAGTGCACCCCCGGGCAGACCAACAGCCGCCACATGGTCAGCACCGCCAGCGAGCAAAATCTCCTCAGGTTGTGGCCGTATCTGGTCGATGCCGTGAAGCACATCGTGGACTGGAAGACCGACCACACCGCAATGGCGAAGGCACCTTCAATCTTCCAACTGAACTGATGAGCAACGCTGACACACAACACATGATCGACCTCGTTGAGCAGCATACGGGGTATCGCGTAACGCTCGATGTCATCTCAGGCATCTACGAACACGCCCAGATGATCTCAGCCCGGCCCGAGGCTCCCGCTCACATCATCCGGGTCAACGCCGACCACCGCCAGCGCGCGGATTACATCGTTGCCGTGCAGTGCGGGATGCTTCTAGTGCTTTGGTCGGACCCGACAAAAGTTCCTGGGATGGCGTTTGAAAAGGCGAAATGCGATTTTCTGGCTGGCAAGTGGTCGAAAACCCAGCAACTCGCGGCGATGCCTGCCGAGGCTGCCGCGAGAACCGCAAACTTCTATGTCGAGAGCCTGCTGAGGCAGGTGAACTCCACACCGCTTGAGATTCGAGTGGCCAATCTCTGCTATGAGTCTTGCCCCAGTTTGCGTGAAATGCAGGCAGAGTCGTTCAATGCTCATCTACGCGGGATTTCGGAAGCCTTCTCCCCGAAGGTCAAGGAAACCGCCCCGCCAGATGTTTTTCAGAAGAACGTGGCGATGAACGCTGCCTTGGCACTGAACTGGGCTCGTCTTTCTGGTAGTCGGATGTGCCTCCTGCCTTACGAAAGCACGGGACATGTCAACGCTGGCCAGAAATTGCTGGATGTTATTGATGCTGCGCCTGCCCACACCTCAGAAAACCACATGCTAACCGTCGACGCATGGGCCGACGAGCTTTCTCTGCGCACTCTCTATCGATGGGAACTTTCAAACCGTTGCCAATGAATCCCGAAGCCTTTTCTTTCCAGTATCCTATTGCCGATTTCGACCTGACGAAGTTGCCTGTCGCCCCTGCACTACTCCGGGAAAACCCAGCGATGCTGGTGTCCGCAGTGCAAACATTCTATCAGGAGATCTTCCGCAGGCTGGGCGGTGTCGCCAATATCGCGGTCAAGGATGGAGTGGTTGCCGTCTCCTGGCTTCCCAAGGCAGGCGATGCGGCTGGGCAAGTCCTGGAGCACACATTAACGCTTCTGCGCCAAGGCGACTACAAGGGGGCTGAGCCACTCCTGCGAGCCCTCCTTGCCCGTGATGCAAACCATGCCGACGCTCTTTTCAATCTTGGCATGATGTTGAGTGATCAGGGCAAGTTGACCGAGGCTGCAGATCTGCTTAACAGATTTGTCAGTTTGGTGCCCGACAGTTCAAATGGATGGACGGCGTTGGGCGTGGCAGAGTCACGCGACGGAAACGTTCAGGGTGCGAAGGCCTCGTTGATCCAGGCATTGGAGATCGATTCCCAGAACGCGCATGCGTTGCGCAATCTCGGTGCTCTGTTGGTGAAGGAATCGCCAGCGGAAGCTCTCCCGATCCTTGCCCAAGCAGCCCGTCTGATGCCACAAGACCAAACGGCCCAATACGGACACGCGCAATGCTTGTTGCTCCTTGGCCGGACTGACGAGGCCGATCCCGTCTTCGTGAAGGCCATTGAACTCAGCCCCCTCAGTGACATTGCCGACTTGGCACGCACCGCGCGAACGTCACTCGCGCACGAATCGATGCGGTCCTCTGTCGGCGGGGGCGCTCGACCTGACGTTGTCATGTATTGCCTGGACGGATTGCAGAAGTTCCGTGACGTGGGGAAAACGAAGACTGGGGCCATCGTGTTCGAGATCGCGATGCTTGGTCGCAGCGGCCTGGACATCAATGATCCTGCCAAGAGGTATACACTGCGCAGCCTTCCCGGCAGTTTCTCGGGACTTCAATTGGTGTCGTTGATGTATACGGGGATGCAACTCATCGATCCAAGCGCCGATGCAGGAATTGATTTGTCTCGGGAGTTCGCAGCAGCGAAGGAATTAGATCAACAATGAGAGGGAAATGAATCATGAACCTCTGGATAGCCCCAGCATCTGACGATGCTTCATACAGCAATATACCGAGATCTTTGAGCCGACAGGGAGGTCCCAGACGCCCGGCAGGGAGGTCCGGGTAGCCCGACACGGGGGTCCGGGTCGCCCGCCAGGGAGTCCCGACCGCCCGTCATGGGGGTCCGGAGTGGCCGCCATGGGGGGCCGGAGTGGCCGTCAGGGGGGTCCGGAGCGGCCGTCATGGGGGTCCGGACCGGCCGTCAGGGAGTCCCGACAGCCCGTCATGGGGGTCCGGACCGGCCGTCAGGGAGTCCCGACCGCCCGTCATGGAGGTCCGGAGTGGCCGTCATGGGGGTCCGGAGTGGCCGTCATGGGGGTCCGGAGCGGCCGTTATGGGGGTCCGGACCGGCCGTCAGGGAGTCCCGACAGCCCGTCATGGGGGTCCAGAGTGGCCGTCATGGGGGTCCGGAGTGGCCGTCACGGGGGTCCGGAGTGGCCGTCAGGGGGGGCCGGAGTGGCCGTCACGGAGGTCCGGAGTGGCCGTCAGGGGGGACCGGAGTGGCCGTTCCGGGGTAAGCGTCACCGCCAGCACCGTCTTGAAACCCGTGCCTGCCGCCGCCCCGCCGCGTAGGGGATGGGCATGACCACGACACACGCCAAGTCCGATCCGAGCTCTTCCGCTCCCGCTCCCACTCCCGCTACCACTCCTGATC
>JANOBW010000288.1:0-5927 GCA_031411855.1 Opitutia bacterium | reverse complement strand
CGCCGAGATCGTCGAGGGTTACCTCGCGAAACATCCCGGCGCGACCATCGTCACCCGTTTCCCGCCCGAACCGAACGGCTACCTGCACATTGGCCACGCCAAGTCCATCTGCCTTAACTTCGGTCTGGCCAGGACTTTCGGAGGAAACTGCCATCTCCGCATGGACGACACCAACCCGACCAAGGAGGAGGTCGAGTATGTTGATTCGATCCAGCAGGATGTCCGCTGGCTCGGTTTCCAATGGCATGGCCCGACTCGTTATGCGTCCGGCTATTTTGATCAAATTTACGCCTATGCCGTCCAGCTCATCACGCAGGGGGACGCCTACGTCTGCGATCTGACCCAGGATGAGATCGGCGCCATGCGCGGCACCCCGACCGAGCCCGCCCGGCCGAGCCCCTTCCGCGAGCGTTCCGTGGCGGAAAACCTCGACCTGTTTGCCCGCATGAAGGCGGGTGAGTTTGCCGACGGCGTCAAAACCGTCCGCGCCAAGATTGACCTGGCCTCGCCCAACATGCACATGCGCGATCCGGTCATCTACCGCATCCGGCACGCCCACCACCACCAGACCGGCGACGCTTGGTGCGTTTACCCGATGTATGACTACGCGCACTGCCTGAGCGACGCCATCGAGGGGATCACCCACTCCATCTGCACCCTGGAATTCGAGGTCCATCGCCCGCTCTACGACTGGATCCTGCAGAAGCTCAACACCTTCCCGTCACACCAATACGAGTTCTCCCGCCTGCATCTCACCTACACGGTGATGTCGAAACGCAAACTCCTCGAACTGGTGAAGGACAACCACGTCGCCGGCTGGGACGACCCCCGCCTGCCGACCATCTCCGGCCTGCGCCGCCGGGGCCTGCCCGCCGCCGCCCTCCGCCGTTTCTGCGAGGTCATCGGCGTGACGAAGTTCAACGGCGTGACCGACTACGCTGTGTTGGAAAACGCCGTCCGCGAGTCGCTCAACAAGACGGCCCCGCGCTTCATGGCGGTGTTCCATCCCCTCAAGGTCGTCCTGACCAACTGGCCCGCCGACCGCGTGGACATGATCGAGTCGGACATCAACCCCGAGGACCCCTCGGCCGGTTCGCGCCAGACCCTCTTTGCCCGCGAACTCTTCATCGAGCGCGACGACTTTCTGGAAAACCCGCCGAAGAAGTTCTTCCGCCTTTCGCCCGGCGGCGAGGTTCGCCTCCGTCACGGCTATGTCATTCGCTGTGATGAGGTGGTGAAGGATGCGGAAGGAAATATCACCGAACTCCGCTGCACCTGCGACCTCGAGACCAAGAGCGGCACCCCCGGGGCCGACGCCAAGAAGGTCAAGGGCGTGATCCACTGGGTGCCCGCCGTCCAGGCCGTGAAAACGGAGGTCCGCCTTTACGACCGCCTCTTCACCGTGCCCGAGCCCGATTCCGACAAGGAGCGCGACTTCAAGGAGTTCCTCAACCCGGACTCCCTCAAGACCGTGCCTGTGCTGCTCGAACCCGCTGCGGCTCAGCATCTTGCGAAAGTGTTTGCCCAAGGGGGGGGCGACGGCTTCGCCCCCGAGGTCCGCTGCCAGTTTGAACGTGTCGGCTACTTCATGCTCGACCCCAAGGACAACGTCCCCGGCAAACCTTTGGTCTTCAACCGGATCGTGACACTGAAAGACTCCTGGGCCAAGGAATCCGCCAAAGCCTGAAAGACTTTTCGCGCCGCATGAAAAAACGCCCGTCCACCGATACCGCCTACGCGGCCTTCGTGTCCGGGATCAAGGCCCGTATCCAGGGAGCGCGGCTGTCCGCCGCACGGGCCGTCAACCGCGATCTCATCCTGCTTTATTGGGATATCGGGCAGGGGATAGTGGAGAAGCAGCGCACCCATGGCTGGGGTGAGTCCGTGGTGGAAAAGCTTTCGCGCGACCTGAGGAAATTGTTTCCCGGAATGTCGGGTTTTTCCGCGGTCAATCTCTGGCGCATGAAGCAATTCTATGATGTCCACACTTCAGGGGAATTCCTGGGTCACTTCTCTCAAACCATTGAAAATGAATGGATAAGCAAGAGATCCCCAATTCTCTCACAGCTTGTGAGAGAATTGGGAAAAGGGAGATCGGTCACCTCAAGAAATGAAATTCTCTCACAAGCTGTGAGAGAATTGGCGACAACGGTTCCCTGGGGGCACCACACCAATCATTTGGCAAAGATAGATGATTCCGCCACCCGTCTTTACTATCTGGCTGCGACCGCCCGCTTCGGATGGAGCCGCAACGTCCTTCTCAACCAGATCAAGGCTGGAGCCTATGAACGCTCGCGCCGTGAAACCAAGTCTCACAACTTCCCCGCCGCCTTGCCGGAGCACCTGGCCGAACAGGCCGAGGAGGCGCTGAAGAGCGGTTACAACCTGGAGTTTCTCGGTATCCGTAAGGCATTGAAGGAACGTGACTTGGAGGACCGCCTGCTTGACCACCTGCGGGACTTCATCCTCGAACTGGGCTATGGCTTTTGCTTTGTGGGCCGCCAGCACCGCATCAAACTCGGCAAAAAGGAATACGCGGTTGATCTGCTGTTTTACCATCGCTTTCTCAAAGCCTTGGTGGCGATAGAGTTGAAGCTGGGCGCGTTTGAGCCCGAGCATTCGGGCAAAATGGATTTTTATCTCAACGTCCTCAACGAAACCGAGCGTGGCCCGGGTGACGCGCCCTCCATCGGCATCATCCTTTGCGCGGAAAAGGATGGTCTGGAGGTTGAGTTTGCCCTCAAGTCCAAGGTGAATCCGATTGGTGTGGCCGAATACAGTTTGCGTCCGAAGCTGCCTTCGGAATTCAAAGGCAAGCTGCCGACCTCCAAACAGCTTACCGACGCTCTCCGCGAGGAGCTGGACCGTTCCTAAACCACCCCTCCGCCCCATGCGCACCGCCATCTATCCCGGAACCTTCGATCCTGTCACCAACGGCCACCTCGACATTCTGGCGCGGGCCTGCCGCATGTTTGACCGGGTCATCATCGCGGTGGCGAGCAACGCCGGGAAGGGGCCGCTTTTTTCCCCCGAGGAGCGTTTGGCCCTGCTGCTGCCCAACCTCAAGCCGGAGTGGAAGGTGCGGGCCGAGTGTTTCGACGGCCTGCTGGTGGACTTCGCCCGCAAACACAAGGCCATCGCGCTGGTGCGGGGCCTGCGGGCCGTCTCCGACTTTGAATACGAGTTTCAAATGGCCATGATGAACCGGCACCTCGACGAGGAACTGGAGACGGTCTTCCTCATGCCCCGGGAGGAATACTTCTACACCAGTTCGCGTCTGATCAAAGGAGTTGCCCATTATGCGGACCGCGTGGGACACTTCGTGCCAGCCAACGTGGCCACCGCCCTTGCCGCCAAATTCCGTCCCACCCAAGCCTAAGCCTTTTCCATCGTGTCCGCCTCCTCATCCCCTTCCCCCGCCACCAAGAGTAATCGAGGTGCTCTCGGGGCCATCTTTCTAACGGTGTTTCTGGACCTGGTCGGGTTCAGCATCATTTTCCCGCTGTTTCCCGGCATCCTGGAGCATTATTGGACGCTGGAGGGGGCTGATTCACTCATCGGGCAGCTCATTTCCGGCCTGCAACACCTGTGCCCGGCGGGGGCTTCCGATGAGGAGCGCACCTTCCTGACGCAGACGCTTTTCGGTGGCATCCTCGGCTCCCTTTACTCTCTTCTTCAGTTCGTCTTTGCGCCGGTCTGGGGTCGCCTTTCCGACCGCGTGGGGCGCCGCCCCGTGCTCCTCGGCACGATTTGCGGGACGGCCCTGAGTTATCTGCTGTGGGTCTTCAGCGGCTCGTTTTTGGTTCTGATCGGGGCCCGTCTGCTCGGCGGCGCCATGGCGGGCAACCTCGGTGTCGCCACGGCCGCCATTGCAGACTGCACGACCCGGGAAAACCGCTCCAAGGGCATGGCCCTGATCGGGGTGGCCTTCGGCCTGGGTTTCCTGGTCGGGCCGGCCATTGGCGGTGTCCTGGCCCACTGGCAACTGACGGAAACGGCCTCCACCGGTTCGGCCTTTGCCTTGAATCCCTTTTCCGGTCCGGCCCTGCTGGCCCTGGGGCTCTCGATCATCAACATCGTCTGGGCCAGTTTCGGCCTGCGGGAAACCCTGACGGACGCCAACCGCGCCCAGGCCCAGTCGGCCGAGCGCCCGGCCTTTTTCTCCGGTCTGCGGGGCATTCCCGAGGCCATCACGCGCCGCACGATCCTGATCAATCTGTTTTACACCCTGGCCTTTGCGGGGATGGAGTTCACCCTGGTTTTCCTGGCGACGGAACGCCTTGCCTATCATGACCCGCGGCAGATGGTCCCCATCTTCGTTTTTATCGGTTTTGTGCTGATTCTGGTTCAGGGTGGGGTGGTGCGGCGGCTGGGTCCCAAGATAGGTGAAAACAAACTCGCCTTGGTCGGCATGTTCTCCGTCATGGCCAGCTTTTCGATTCTCGCGTTTGCGCCGGCCGGCTCGACCTTCGCCTTTTACTTCGGCCTCTTCTTCATGGCGGCTGGCGGTGCCTGCGCCATGCCCTCGCTTTCGGCCCTGGTCTCGCTCTACACGCCAGAGCACGTGCAAGGCCGCGCTCTGGGTGTCTTCCGTGGCGCCGGTGCTCTGGGCCGGGCCTTCGGCCCCATCATCGCCGCCGTGCTTTTCTACGCGGTCGGTTCGCGTCTGGCCTATCTGATCGGCGGGCTGGTCATCCTGCTTCCCATCGCCCTCGGCTGGAAACTGCCGCGCCCGCAACGCCATTGAGACACCATGAAAACCCCACCCCTAAGCGACGCTGATCTTCAAACCGCGCTGGCCGCTTTGCCGGGCTGGACCCATGAGGGAAACTGTCTGTGCAGGACGTTCGCCTTCAAAAACTTCCGCCAGGCCATGGCCTTCATGGTCCGGGCCTCCTACGAGGCCGAGGAGCTGAACCACCATCCGGATTGGACGAATGTTTACCGCACGGTCAGCGTCCGGCTTTCGACGCATGATTCGGGCGGCGTGGTGACCGCGAAAGATGTTTCGTTGGCGAAGCGTTTTGAGGCGTTGCCACTGTCGTAAGCCTCTCCGATGGAGAGGACCGTGTGGATCCATCCTCGTCCCAAGGAAATCACGGACAGGTTCCAGGGACCAGGCCCAGGGCGAGACAACGAGGCAACGTTTACCGTTTGCGTTTCTGGCCGTAGCGGACGGGGGCCTTGGGGGCGTTTTCGACGGGGGCGCCCTTGGCCCGGGCCTGGAGGGTTTTGATTTGGTCCCGAAGGATCGCCGCTCGCTCGAACTGGAGTTTCTCGGCGGCCTCGATCATCTCCTTTTGCAGTTCCAGGATGACGGCGGCGACGTCGTCCGTCTCGGCGACCATGGTTTCCGCCGGGACCTCGGCGTCGTGGTAGGAAAGGCTGGACTGCTCCCCGCGGCGCACGCCCTGCGGGGTGATGCCGTGGGCCTCGTTGTGGCTCTGCTGGCGCTCGCGGCGGGCGTTCATGACGGCGAGCGCCCGTGTCAGGGAGCCGGTCATGACATCGGCGTAGAGGATCACGCGGCCCTTCTCGTGGCGGGCGGCGCGGCCGGCGGTCTGGATCAGGCTGGTCTCGCTGCGGAGGAAGCCCTCCTTGTCGGCGTCGAGGATGCAGACGAGCGCAACTTCCGGAAGATCAAGGCCTTCGCGGAGGAGGTTCACGCCGATGAGCACGTCAAACGAGCCCTTGCGGAGGCGGCGGAGGATCTCGACGCGTTCGAGGGCGTCAATGTCGCTGTGGAGGTATTCGACGCGGACCTTGCGTTCGCGCATGTGGGTGGCGAGGTCCTCGCTCATGCGTTTCGTCAGGGTGGTGACGAGAGTGCGTTCCCCGGCCTCGGCGGCCTTGAGGCATTCGGTGATGGAGTTTTCCACCTGGCCGGGGCAGGGGCGGATTTCGATGACGGGATCGAGCAGACCGGT
>JANOBW010000287.1:0-4382 GCA_031411855.1 Opitutia bacterium | reverse complement strand
AGGTTGTTGGAGTTGGTTTTATACCCCTCCTTTGCGGAGGTCTCTACAACTTGGATTTCCTCTGGGCGTTTGGTTGGTATAATGGAGGCAGCAATGACTTCACGACCATAGAAGGCTGTATGGGCACCTATTTTGCTGTCTTCACCTGGCTGCTCTTCTATGGCATGGCACTGATTGCCTCCGGGCAATACTGCACGCGAGGCATGAGGCAGCTTGGATGGGCCTTCGTGCTCACTGGATGCCTTGGTCGCTTAGGCTGGGGAGGATTCTTCCCCCATCTTATTGGTTATGACAACGTTTGGGATATTCGGTATTCCAGTCCGTGGGTTAATCCAAATATGGTCATGGCCATGACCTTTGGAGGTTATCACCTCCTGGCCGCAGCCTATCTTTACATCACCGAAAAACGCGGTTCCTCCACGTGAATCCCGAACCCTTTCTCCAGCTCGACAAGGTCATCCACGAGAAGGGCCGCATGGCCATTGTCTCGGCGTTGGCCGCGCGTCCCGAGATGGCGTTCACGGAGCTGCGCGACCTGCTCCAGATGACCGACGGCAACCTCACCTCCCACGTCCGCACCCTGCAGGAAGTCGGCTACGTCGTCGTCTCCAAAAGTTTCCTCAACAACCGTCCCCTCACCACCCTCTCTCTCACCGATGCCGGTGAGAAGGCCTTCCGGGGTTACGTCAAACTGCTGGAGGAAATCGTCCGCATGACACGCCAGCCGGACCCCAAATCCAAGGCCTAAAACCCATGAAGCTGGAACGATGCAAACGCCTGGGCTGCTTAACTTTGTATTGCAAAGTTAACGGCACCACAGAGTCCATGTTTTTTGAACTCATTTCTTCTCCCCAAGGCGAGGTGAGGTTCCTTGGGGTTTGGAACTTGGGGTTTGGAACTTCCTTCCCGCCGCCTCCATGATCTCAAGCCCCCCGCCTTCCTCCCCCACCCCGCCGGTTTTGCGTTCCGAAATCGCCGTGCTGCTGCGCGGCGAGGTGGAAAGGATCGCCCCGTGGACGGAAACACCCGACCCGCGCCGTGTCGCCCTCTGGCTCGGGGTCACCGTGGCCGGGGCGGCCGCCTTTGGAGCGGCCATGGGCTGGTGGCGGGCCCCGGAGCAGGCGCTCTGCAACGCCATCAAGTTTCCCCTTGTCATCCTCCTGACCTCCGTCGGCACGGCCCTGCTCAACGCCATGCTCGCGCCCCTGCTGGGAGTGAACATCGGGCTGCGGCAGTCGCTGCTGGCCGTGCTGATGAGCTTCACCATCGCCGGGGCCATCCTTGGCGGAGTCGCTCCCCTCCTTGCTTTCACGGTCTGGAACACACCGCCCCAGGCCGACGCCGGGTCGGTCCACCACTCGCACGCCTTGGTCCTGGTCACGATTGTCGCCGCCATCGCGTTCGCCGGAATCGCCTCGAATCTGAGACTTTTCCGCCTCCTCCGGAAACTGGGCGGCGGCAACCGCCAGGCGCTGCGGGTGCTGCTGGCCTGGCTGGCGTCCAACCTCCTGCTGGGCAGCCAGTTGTCCTGGATTCTCCGCCCCTTCATCGGCTCCCCCGGAATGCCGGTGGAGTTCCTCCGGGACCAGGCCTTCAGGGGCAGTTTTTTCGAGGCCTTTTATTACTCCCTGATGCGCCTGTTCGAATGAATTTTTCCCACCACACACACCATGAACCCATCCGATCCCTCCCACGCCCGCACGCCCGAAGAGCGCCTGCTCCAAGCCTCCCAGGGGCTTCCCCCTCCCATCCCGCCAGCCCACAACTCCGCCCCCGATCCCGAACCGGCGGACCACCCTCCGGTGACCGGTTTCTTCGCGACCGCCGAGGCCCTTCTGCGCCAGCCCGACCGGATCGTCCGCCAATGCGGAGGCGGCCCGACCTCCCTGCCCGCGACACTCACCCTCATCGCCCTCGGCGGAGCGCTGGTCTATGGTCTCGTGGTGGGCACCTTTTCCGGCCACGACCAGCTCTGGGCGGCCCCGGCCAAGGTCGCCGCGGGGCTGCTCGTTTCGGCCCTCATCTGCCTGCCCAGCCTTTACATTTTTTCCAGCCTGAGCGGCTCGCGCGCCCGCCTGGGGCAGGTCGGAGGGTTGCTGGCCGGACTTGTCGCGCTCCTGACCCTTCTCCTGCTCGGATTCGCCCCGGTCGCCTGGGTCTTCTCCCAGTCCACGGAAAACGTCGCCGCGATGGGCGCGCTCCACCTCGCGTTTTTCGCCATCGCGACGGGATTCGGCCTGCGCTTTCTCAAGCACGGCTTTCAAAGCCTCGGGTCGGACGCCAACGGCGGTCTCCGTGTCTGGACCGTCATCTATGTGCTGGTCATGCTGCAGATGACGACCGCGCTGCGTCCGTTTGTCGGCACCGCCCCCACCCTTCTTCCGACCGAGAAAAAGTTTTTCCTCAGCCATTGGGGCGATCACCTGAACAACCCCTCCCGTGCGACGGACTCCCGCCGCTGACCATGGAAAAACACCGCAGTCAGGATGTCACCTGGCTGCGGTAGGCGATCCAGCCGCCGAAACCGGTGATGTTGAGCGAACCTTCGAGGGCGCGGGGCTCGCAAAGAAAACTTTTCACGGAACCGCCATCCGCCAGCGTGGCGGTGCCGATGACCAGCGGAGGGGGGACGGCGGCGGCGAAACGGCCGAAGGCGGCGGGGGTGAGCGCATAGGTCTCGACCGCGATGGCCGCACCGGTTTCGGCCGTGGCACGGACCAGGCCGGGCTTGGGCGGCGTGGTGTTGGCCAGGGCGTAAAGCTGGTAGTCGGGCGAGGTCGTGGTGGCGGCGAGAAAACGCGCCCCGAGGGCGGTCAGCTGGCCGTGCAGCGGCTGGCCGCGCAGATGGGCCCCGCAGACCGCGAGGGTGACGGTGTCCGCGGCGGGTGAGGCGGGAGCGGGCTCGCCCAGGTAGCGCGCTCCGAGGGCGAGGAGGCGGTGGTCCTGCCAGGCCGGGGCGATGAGGGTGATGCCAAAACCGGGGCCGAAACGGTAGCGACCGGCGGGGACGGTAAGGCCGCAGAGGTCGAGCAGGTTCATGAAGTTGTTGTAGCGGCCGAGGTTGGAATTGAGGCGGACCGGCTCGGCCTCCAGTTCGGCGACGGTGTAAATGGTGCCGGTTGTCGGAGCAACGAGGGCGTCCACCGTGGCCAGGATGGTGTCGGCCGCCCGACGCAGCTCGGCCAGGCGGTAACCGGCGCGGAAGGCGTCCGCCGCGCTGGCGGTTTTTCCCCCGAGGATGATTTTCGCGACGGTGGGATCGAGCCCGGCGGCCTGCGCGGCTTCAGGAGTGGCGGAATGTTTCTCGATGAAACCTCCGACGGCGGCGAAGCGCTCGGCCGTCCAGGGGCCTTCGTAAAGGAGCCGCGCCGCTTCCAGGAACGGGGCGAAGTCCACTTCCACCACATCGGCACCCGCGCCGCGCAGCTGGTCGAGAGCGGCGGCGAAAAGAATCGGAGATTCTTTGTTACCGAACCATTCAAGCTGGTCGGAGCGGGGGACGCCCAGGCGCGGCCTCTCCGGCATCGGCGCGGCAGACTCGGCGGGGACGGACCGAGAAAAGGGATCGGCGGCATCAAAACCTTCCGCCACGGCCAGCACCCGGGCGGCCTCCGCGACGGTGCGGGTCAGGACCGTGACACAATCAAGGGAGCGGCAGGCGGGGAGCACGCCGCGCGTGGAGAGACGGCCGCGGGTCGGTTTGAGACCAACCAACCCATTGAACGCCGCTGGCACGCGGCCCGAACCGGCGGTGTCGGTCCCCAGGGCGAAGTCCACCAGGCCGGCCGCGACCGCGACGGCCGAGCCGCTGCTGGAGCCGCCGGAGATGTAGTCCGGGTGGAAGACGTTGCGCGGCGCGCCGTGCGGCGAGCGGGTGCCGACCAGGCCGGTGGCGAACTGGTCGAGGTTGGTTTTCCCGACGGGGACCGCCCCGGCGGCGAGGAGTTTTTCCACCACCGGGGCGGAGGTGGACGGTGTGCAAGAAAAGCCCGGACAGGCGGCCGTGGTGGGGACTCCGGCGAGGTCAATGTTGTCCTTGATGGCGAAGGAGAGGCCGCGCAGCGGGGCGGGTTCGGGCAAGGCGGAAACGCGTTCGGCGTGGGCCTGAAGCTCCGCGAGGGGAAGGCGGTGAATCCAGACGGCGGGATCGCGCCGGGCGTAGGCGTCGCAGCGGGCTTGGAGAGTTTCAGGGGAAGCGGAGATGGACATCGAAGGGAATGGGTAAACGGTAGAAAGTTGTCTCGCGAAGGAGGCGAAGGTGGCGAAGGAAAGGCAGAAAGGGATGGAGGCTAGTTTGGTTTTTTGGCGCTCTTCGCGGCCTTCGCGCGACTAATTGAATTTGGGTCTTTGGTGAGGATGGCGACTAGGTGAGATGGGGCAGG
>JANOBW010000286.1:0-2141 GCA_031411855.1 Opitutia bacterium | reverse complement strand
ACCGCTGGAAACGGCCCTCTGCAGCAAACCGGCACCGGCCAGGGCCGCCTCAACGGAGCCATCAACATCACCGGCAGCCCCTCCGCTGGCGGGCATTTCGTCGGCGGCGTCAACCCCGGCAACGAACTCGTCCTCGGCGGGGCCATCAACTCCACCGTCACCGGCCTGACCGTCCGCGAGGGCCGCGTCGTCTTCGCCGGCGGCGGCACCGGCGGTTCCTGGAACAACCTCACCGTCACCAACACCGTCCTCGTCGGGGCCACCAACGGCATTCCCACCGGAGTGACCACCGTCCTCGGCGGCTCCAGCAACGCCTTTCTCGATCTGAACGGCTTCGACCAGACCCTCAGCGGCCTGAGCCTCGGCAACATCACCGCCGGAAACAACTATGTCGGCACCGTCAGCCTCGGGGCCAAAACCCTCGGCATCACCAACAGCATCTTCAGCCAGTCCGAGGCCACCCAGGCTGTCTCCCACCTGATCAGCGGTTCCACCGGCGGCACCATCAACTTCTCCGGTGCCACCACCCGCACCATCAATGTCAACGACGCCGCCGCCGCCGACGACTTGGTCATCTCCACCGCCGCCGTCACCGGGGCCGGGGCCGTCAGCAAGACCGGGACCGGCACCCTCGCCCTCAAAAACGTCACCTTCTCCGTCCCCCTCACCGTCACCGCCGGCACCATCGCCACCGGCAAGGGTGCGGAAGTCGGCACCCTCACCACCCCTTCCCTCTCCTTCGCCGCCGGCACCGGCCTGCGCATCAAGGTGGGAGCCTCCGGCGACCTCGTCAACGGCGGCACCGTTACCTCCGCCGGAGCCACCGTCACCGTCAGCCAGGCCGGCGGCCTTCTCGCCAACGGCACCTACCCGCTCATCACCTACACCGGCACCAGCCCCGGACTCGGCGGGTTTACCCTCGCCCCCACCGGCCACGCCGCCGCCGTCCTGATTGACACCGGCAGCGCCATCGCCCTCCAGGTCACCGGCAACGACTCCCTCCTCTGGGACGGTGCCTCCAGCTCCGCCTGGGCCACCGGTGCCACCGGTAATTGGAAACTCGCCACCGGACTCACCACCACCGATTTCGTGACTTCCGACTCGGTCGTTTTCCCGAACGCCCCGACCAACTCCACCGTCACCATCGCGGCCAACGTCGCGCCCGCCGGCGTCACCTTCGGCAACACCGCCACCGCCTACACGCTCTCCGGCGCGGCCGGCATCATCGGCAACGCCAGCCTCACCGTCTCCGGCGGCGGCACGGTCAACATGTCCACGGTCAACCGTTACACCGGCCCCACCACCATCGCCTCCGGCACCCTCAACCTGACCGGCGGTTCCCTCAACGGCACCGACATCACCGTCGCCCCCGGGGCCGTCTTCGCCGCCACCGGGGCCATCACCGGCACTGGCAACTCGCTGACCTCCAGCGGTTCCACCACCCTGTCGGGCACCCACACCTACACCGGGGCCACCACCATTCTGGCCGGCACCACCACGCTCTCCGCCGGGACCCTCGGCGCCGCCGCCGCCGCCAATGCCCCCGCCCTCGGCTCCAACCTTGTCGTCGCCTCCGGGGCCACCTTCACCCAAAGTGCCGGAGTCATCGCGGGCATCAACGCCAGCCTCTCCACCGCCGGCACCACCACCATGGGCGGCACCAACACCTTCAACGGTGATGTCACCCTCAGCGGCGGAGTCCTCACCGTCGGCATGGGCAACACCCTCACCGGGCATCTGGGCTCCGTCTCCAACCCCGCCGCCCTCTCCAAGACGGTGTTCGTCACCAACAACGCCACCTTCCGCAACACCACCACCTTCAACGACAACGGCGGCTCGGCCAGCAACATGCAGCTCGTCTTCAACATCGGAAATGGCGGCGGCACGTTTGACACCCCCGCCGCCACCACGATGACCATTGACGACGGCTCCGCCGCCGGCAACTCGGCCACCGCCGCCCAGCTCCAGGGCACCGGCAACCTCACCAAAATCGGCGACGGGATCCTCTCCCTCGGCAACGGCACCAGCAACTACGGCACCTTCACCGGCCAGATTTTTGTCAACCAGGGCACCCTGACCACCGGTTCCACCAGCGCCAACCCCTTCGGCACCACCGCCGCCGGCACCACCGTCGCCAGCGG
>JANOBW010000285.1:0-43204 GCA_031411855.1 Opitutia bacterium | reverse complement strand
GGGTTGTTGGCAAAACTGGCCTTGGAGTGGTCCAGGATGACGTAGCCGCAGGTCAGTCGGTCAAAATCCTTGCCCTTGATCCCACCCCCCAGTCCGGAGACGGTGTTGATGAAGAAGCCGCCTCCAAAGCCCAGGATCGTGGTGGCGTTGTCAATCGCGTTGAAGGAGTCGTGCAACTGGATGCGGAGCCGGAAGTCATCGGAGTTGATGAGACTGGCGGCCTGCCCGAAGTTTTGGGTGCCCTCCACCAGGAACGTCACCCGGGCCACGGCCGCCCAGGCGTTGAGGGCGTTTTGGACGGCGGTGTTGGCCTGGGCCACGCTGATGCCCGTGGGCAGGGTCTGCATGTCAACCAGGACGCGGATGGGCTGGCCCTGCTCGGCGTTGATGAACCGGCGGGGCCGGCCATTGCTTTCGAGCAGTCCCGAACCTCCGCCGGCGGCCACCGACTCCTGGGTGATGCTGCCGGTGGAGGTGCTCGAGGTGACACGCGCCACCAAGGCGTCGGAAGCCGCCTGGTCGGTCACATCCAGGCCGGCCAGCGGGCGGCCTTTGCCTCGGAGACGCAGCGCCCTGACCATGTCGCCACCCTGGGGTCCGAACCGGTGCGAGGTGGGCGGCGAGTTGTCGAGACGCCGGGCGCTGGCCCGGCCGTTCAGGGGCGTAAGCGAGCCATCGGGGCGGCGGGCGAGGTGGAGCAGATAACTCTGCCCGGTCTCAAACCGGGGCGACTGTCCATCGCTCTGGCCCCGGCCGCGGAGTTCGCCCCCGGGGGTCACCACCTGAAGGCAGGCCGGAAGGCTTCCCTTCAGCGATTCGGAAACCCGGAAAACCGTCCGCGTAAAAAACTGGCCTTCAACGTTTTGAAAATATTCCGCCCCGATTTTTTCCCCGACGCAGACCACGGCGACACGGTCCGTTTCCTCCTGCTCCGTCAGCGGCAGGACCGACGAGGCCGCCAGCGGGAGACAGGCTCCAAGGGTGAGAAACGCAAGCAAACCAAGTGAGGACGGGGAGGTTCGGCGGGGAAGCATGGGGGCGTTATCAAAAAAGGCCCGAACGCTGGCAAGGTGGAATCCCAACAACGACAGGTTCCCTTCTTGGTGCTTGAAAGCCGCCCGGACCTTTCGTGCCATCCGCCACCCACCCACGTGCCAGCCCCGCTTCCCCGCCTCCCCCACCCCGCCACCGCCTTCATCCTGGGAGCCGGCCTCGGCACCCGCCTCCGCCCCCTGACGGACACCTGGCCCAAACCCCTCCTGCCCGTGCGGGGAACGCCCATGGTGGCGCATACGATGGCGCGGCTGGCGGCGGCCGGAGCCAGCCGCTTTCTTATCAACACCCACCACGCGCCGCACCGCTGGGTGGAAAGTTTTCCGGGAAACCTCTGGAACGGACACGCCCTGGCCTATTCCCACGAACCCGTGCTGCTCGATACCGGCGGCGGCCTGCGTGGCATCGAAAACCTCCTGGTCCCTGCGGACGACGCCCTCTGGCTCCACAACGGCGACATCCTGACCACCTTTGACCTGGTCCCCCTCGCCCGGGCCCATGCCTCCCGGCCGGAGGCGCTGGCCACCCTGGCGCTCCGCTCGGAAGGGCCGGGACGCAATGTATCCTTCGATCCCGAAACAAACGAGGTCCTCGACCTGCGCGGACTGAACCGGGCCCCCGTCCCTCAACTGACCCAATACTCCGGCGTCGCCCTCCTCAGCCGGGCGCTCTGGACGGAACTTCATCGTGAGAAGGAAGAGGTGTTTTCCCTCGTGCCCGTGCTGGCCCGCCTGGCCCGGGAACGGCCCGGATCCATCCGGGGCCTGCTCTGCGACGACGGGGACTGGCAGGATCTGGGCACGCCGGAGGAATACCACGCCGCCGGCGGGGATTGGTGAACCGCCCCGCCCTGCTCCTCAGGACCGCTCCCGCGCGGCGTCGGCCAGGGCCTGGGCGCGCAGGGTGAGTTCGGCGGCCTTGAAGACATGGGCCTGGCTCATGGCCGTGTCAGTCCCGTCGAGGAGATCGCGGATGAGGCGTCCGAAAAACGGAAAGCCGGTTTTGCCCAGGCAGTCTATTTCCTGCTCACGATTCCCGTCGGTCAGGAATAGGCGGCTGGCCGGGGAGGAGCGGGCGATGTCGGTGTATTTGCGGAGCTCAAGGGAACCCTGGGTGCCGACCACGAAGGTGCGGCCGTCGCCCCAGACGCTTTGCCCGCCGGGCGTAAACCAGTCCACCCGGCCGTAGAAGGAGGCGCCGTTGTCACCACTCAGGCTGAGTTCGCCAAAGTCCTCCAGTCCGGGATGGGCCGGGTTGTTGAAGTTTTCGGAACGGGCGAAGTTGACGGTGGCGTCGGCGCAGCCGGCGTAGGTCAGGAACTGCTCGACCTGGTGCGAACCGATGTCGGTCAGGATGCCGCCGTAGCACTTTTTGTCGAAAAACCAGGCCGGACGCGACGGGGCGTTGAGGCGGTGCGGGGCGAGGTTCAGGACCTGGAGCACACGGCCCAGTGCCCCGGAACGGATGATCTCGCCGGCCTGCCAGGCGGCGTCGTTGTGCAGGCGCTCGGAGTAATAGACAAACCAGCGCAGGCCGGTGCGCCGCACGGCGGCCCGGGCCTCGGCCAGCTGCTCCATAGTGGTGAAGGGTGCCTTGTCGGTGAAGTAGTGTTTACCCGCCGCCAGGGTCTGCTGCCCAATGGCGGCGCGGTCGCAGGGGATGGCGGCCCCGTTGATCAGTTTGATTTCGGGATCGGCCAAAACCTCGTCGAAGGAGCGGGCCACCTTCACGCCGGGATACTTGGCGACAAAGGCGTCCACCCGGGACTGGTCCGGGTCATAGACCCACTTGAGCGTGCCACCGGCATCACGCAAGCCGTTGGTCTGACCGTAGATATGACCGTGGTTGAGAAAGCAGGATGCGAAGTGAAACTCACCGGGCCGGCAGACCGGCTCGGCGTTGGAGGTGGGCGCGTAGGTGGCGCCGTCTTTGACTTGGAAGGACATGGCAGGGGAGGAAGCGAGCTGAAGGGAGGGTTCGGCGGCGGACAAGTGAAGACTGCCGCCCTCACGGGGAAACCAAAACCCCGCCTCAGCGCTGCTGCCCGAAGTTTTCCGCCACGCCGGGCTCGTCGAGCAGTTGGACGCAAGTGGAAGGGCCGAGATTGGCGGGCTCGTCCCAGGAGCGCAGCGCCCAGACGATTTTTTTGCCAGGGGTGACTTCGATGACTTGGACCGAGGTGGGCCAGTCCTTCGGGTCCTTGACGCTGTTGGGGCACCAGCTGTTGATGACGGTGTTGCCGTTGGCGAGGCGGTTGGCCTCTTGAACACCAAAGAGCCGGATGTCGGGCGAGTCCTCGCGGGTGAACTCCCAGACGGTCTCACCCTTGGGGTTCACCTCCCGCGCAAAGCCTTTGTTACTGGTGACCAAAGTGTTACCGTTGGCAAGTCGCACGGCGGCCCAGGGCGAGGGAAGGGCCACCGACCAGATTTCCTTCCCGTCTCCGTCATACTCGCAAACCTTGCCCATGTCCATGTGGGCGGCCAGAAGCGTGCCGGCGGCGGTCAGGCGGGCGCGGCGGAACTGGCCGTGCGTGCCTTTGGGATTGCCGGTGGGGAGGTTGAACTCCTTCAGCTTGGTGTTGGTCACAGTGTTGAAGATCATCATGCTGGCCGGGTTTCCGTTCTGCACGATCATGACCCGGTCAAGACCAAGTGGCTGGCAGACATGGACTTCAAACCCCTTGGGAGCGTCGTAACTCCACATGATTTTCTTCTCCGGCGTGACCTTGTCCGCACCGGTTTTTCGGGCGAAAACGATGTCGCCGTTGGAGAGCATGGTGGCGTCGCTGTATTCCTGAATCTCGCCCGAATCCGTCTTCAGCTTGATATCGTAGGTCCAGGCCACCTTGCCATCGCGGATAATAAAAAGGGTCTGCAACGGACGCCGGAAATCCCACTCCCCGGCATAGAGAAACGGATGCTGGGCCAGCCCCTTTCCGGGCAGAACCTCGGGGGCGTTGGGACGTGCGACGACGGGAGCGGCGGCAGTCGGGGGCGGGGGCGGCGCGGAAGGAAGATCGGCACCGAAAACGTTAAATGTTAACGAGATAAAACAGGCGGGGGCAAACAGGCTTCTTCTGGGGGACATCGTGGGGCGGGATTGGGGCAAACCCGCAGAGTTCCCACCAAGCCAACCCGGGGCAAGCGACTTTGCGACAAACCAGTCCCTTCTACTATTGCGTTCTGACTCGAGAAAGATGTTCGGAAATGGCGGCCAATACTTGAGGGTGAGTCAATCTGGGGGGTGGCAGTCTTGCAGCCCAAGAACGCCCAGGATGAAGTTCGTCCCAAATCGGGCGTTTACCTTTTTCACGTCCTCCGCCGGGAGCATGATTTCCAAATCCATCAACAACTTGATTCCAAAGTGGCTCGAAACGTTGGATCAAAAGCGCCTCCCCCAAGGTTATCCATACGTCATCGAGAATAAGACAACGGAAATAAAAATCTTCGATGGATAGATTGGAGGCTTCCTCAACAGACTTGGCATGGTCCCGGAGCCTTTTCTGCAGCCCTTTACCCTCCAGGGAAGCATCTTTGATGAATCCCTTACGCCCTCCTTCAGGAATGGCTTTTCCGACATAAATCGGATGGCGATCTTCCAAATGATTCAAGCTGGCAAGGGGAGCGTAGGCTGGAAATTTTCCACGGTAATAAATGGCATAAACACCGGCACCCACAATGGAATCAAATGCGGAAAGAGGACGTGAGGGTGAGCTCAGCAGCGCCTCGACGATACTCTTGCCAATATTCTCCTTATCCAACGGGTTGAAGATTCTTTTGTCTTCCATGAATCAGAAGTTTCTCGGCGACTGAAGCCGCCACGCAACGCGCAAGTTCCACTGGCACAGCGTTTCCCAACTGCCTCATGCTTTCGGTCCAAGAGCCGGAAAACAGATAGTCATCGGGAAAGGTCTGAATACGGGCTGACTCGCGCACCGTGAAATAGCGCACCGAACCGTTGAGATGGCGGAGCATGTTTTCCCCGCCAGGGACGCCATGATCACCTGCTTTCAAAGCCTTGGAAGGCTCATCCAAAGGGCTCCCCGTGTGTCCGGGATAAGTCTTGGCTCCTGGTTGGAAACGGTGGCCAAGACGGTCCGCGTGAGAACAAGGTTCGCCCAAGCCTTTGATGGCATCTCGAACTGTCTTCCAGCGTTCCATGCCAGTTGGAATGAGCCGACTTTGGAGCAGTCTAACTTTCGCCTCATCACTTTCATTCAGCTTGGACGGACTTTTAACTCTATGCTCCTTCCAATACTTTCCCTGGCTTTTGGAAAGAAGGAGGGTCTCACCGTCGTGCGTGCGGGAAGGGAAAAACCAATTGGAATCACAGTCCGAACGAAACCCGACAAAGAAGACTCTGTGCCGATGCTGAGGAACTCCATAGTCGGCGGCATCAGCCAGATTGATGGTAACACGATAGGTCAGGTCGGTCTCCTTGTGCTGGCTGTTGTGATGCTTTTCCAAACGCTGAAGATTCACCGACCAATCCACATTGGTTGAAACCGGGAAATCGGGGTAAGTCAGTTGCAAACGAATGAATTCCACGTAGTTGCGAAAAGACTGACGCAGCAGCCCACGCACATTTTCAAAGATGAAAGCGCGAGGCTTGAGTTCCCGAACTGCCCGCACTGCCTGGGGAAACATGTCCCGGTTGTCGTTGTAGCCATTGGCTTTGCCACCCATGGAAAACGGCTGGCAAGGAGGACCACCTGCGACGAGATCAACTGGGCCAAACTCGGTAAAGTTGACGTTGCGGACATCTCCTTCGACAACATTCCATAACGGACGATTGGTGCGAAGCGTAGCGCAAGCATCGGAATCTCTTTCAAAAAGACCGACAGATTTAAATCCAGCCTGCTCAAGACCAAGGGCTAGACCACCTGCACCGGAAAAAAGCTCTACTGAACGCATGTTCATATCCTGAGCTTTTTCGGGAAAACCGCCAGAAGTTTTTTTAAGATTTTTGCGTTTCATAAAAACCATTCCTCACCCCAGCAGCTTCCGTAGGATCTGGTCCACCAGGGCCGGGTTGGCCTTGCCCTTCATGGCCTTCATGACGGGGCCCTTGAGGGAGTTGATCGCCTTGTCGTTGCCGCCCTTGATCTGGGCGACGGACTTCGGGTCGGCCTCGATGGCGGCGCGGCAGGCCTCCTCGATGGCGGAGTCGTCGTTGTTCTGGCGCAGGCCCTTGCGTTCGATGAGGGCGGCGGGGGATTCCCCGGTCTGAAAGAGTTCGGGCAGGAGTTCGCGGGCCATCTGCTTGGAGATCACGCCCTCCTCGGTGGCTTTGACGAGTTCGGCCAGGTGTCTCGGGGAAAGCTTCGATTCCGAAACAGTCAGACCTGCGGCGGTGAGTTCGCGCTGGAGGTCGTTGACCACGAGGTTGGCGATTTCCTGCGGCTTGGAAGGCAGTCCGGCCAGGGCCTCCTCGAAGTAGTTGCTGAGCGGCAGGTCGGCGGCGAGGAGCGAGGTGATGGTGTAGGGCAGGCCGAGTCCAAGCAGGCGGCGCTGGCGGTCGGAGGGAAGTTCGGGAAGCCCTTTGCGCCATTCGTCCACCATGGCGGAAGGGAGGCGGAGGGGGAGCAGGTCGGGATCGGGGAAGTAGCGGTAGTCGTGGCTCTCCTCCTTGCCGCGCAGGCGCGAGTTGGTGCCGGCCTCGGCGTCCCAGCGGCGCGTCTCCTGGCTGATGGCGTTGCCGGCGTTGAGCTCACGGGTCTGGCGGCGGATCTCGTAGTCAATGGCGTTGCGCACGCCGGTCATGGAGTTGAGGTTTTTCATCTCCGTGCGGGTGCCGAGTTTGTCGCTGCCCTTGGGGCGGAGCGAGACGTTGGCGTCGCAGCGGAGCTGGCCCTTTTCCATGTCGCAGTCGGAAACTCCGGCCTGCTGGAGGATGGTGCCCAGGGCTTTAAGAAACGCCAGAGCCTCCTCCGAGCTGAAGATGTCGGGCTTGGTGACGATTTCCAAAAGCGGGATGCCGGCCCGGTTGTAGTCCACGAGCGAATCGGCTCCACCGTGGGTCAGCTTGCCGACATCTTCTTCGAGGTGGGCGCGCTCCATCTTCACGGTGCGGAATTTCGGCTCCTTGTCGCGGGTTGGGTTGGAGAGTTCGATCTCGACCAAACCACCGACACAGACGGGGCGGTCCAACTGGGAGATCTGGTAGTTTTTCGGGCTGTCGGGGTAGAAGTAATTTTTGCGGTCCCAGTGGACGACCTCGGGGATGGCGGAGCCCATCTGGATGCCGACGCGGGCGGAAAGGCGGACGGCCTCCTTGTTGATGACGGGCAGCGCGCCCGGCAGGCCGAGCACCACGGGGTCAATGTGGGTGTTGGGCGAGTCCCCGAAGCCGAAGGTGGCGCGGGTGAAAACCTTGGTGCGGGTCTTGAGCTGGACGTGGACCTCAAGGCCGATGACGGGTTCGTATTCCATGGTGGGGAAAGGGTTGGGAGGATGGGATTCAGCGGGAGGCGGATGGCGCAATCAGACCCTTGAGACCCGAGTCGCGCTCGACGCCGGCGGCGGCGCGGAGAATTTCCGGTTCGCCGAAGGGTTTGCCGATGAGCTGGAGGCCGATGGGGAGGCCGGTGCGGGAGCGACCGCAAGGGACGCTGAGGGCGGGGAGGCCGGCGAGGTTGACGCCGACGGTGTGGATGTCGCTGAGGTATTGGGCGAGCGGGTCGTCGGACTTTTCGCCGAGGAGCGGGGCGGTGTCGGGGGCGACGGGACCGGCCAGCACGTCCACGTCCTTCAACGCTTCGAGGTAGTCGCGTTGGATGAGTTTCCGCACCTTCTGGGCGCGGAGGTAATAAGCGTCGTAGTAGCCGGAGCTGAGGACGTAGGTGCCGAGGATGATGCGGCGTTTGACCTCCTCGCCGAAGCCCTGGCCGCGGGACTTGAAATAGAGATCCACCAGGGAGGCGTTGTCGGAATCCTCGCCGCCGAAGTCCTTGGCCCGCTTGGTGTAACGGATGCCATCGTAGCGTGAGAGGTTGGAGGAGGCCTCGGCTGTGGCGATGATGTAGTAGGTCGCGATGGCGTAGGGGGAATGCGGGAGGGAAACGTCCACAAGGGTGGCACCGGCGGCCCTGAGTTTTTCCAGGGCGGCGGTGGTGGCGGCGCGGACATCGGGCGAGAGGCCTTCGGCGAAGTATTCCTTGGGAACTCCAACCCTCAGACCGGCCACAGATTGGGCGGCAGCGGCCCGATAGTCGGGTAATACGGCCGGGGCGCGCGAGGTGCTGTCGTGGGCGGTGTCGGCACCGGCGATGACGGAGAGGAGCAGGGCGACATCGTCCACGGTGCGGGCGATGGGGCCGATCTGGTCGAGGGAGCTGGCGTAGGCGGCGAGGCCGAAGCGGGAGACGAGGCCGTAGGTGGGCTTGAGGCCGACCACGCCGCAGTAGTGAGCGGGCTGGCGGATGGAGCCTCCGGTATCGGAGCCGAGGGCGAAGCGGACCACGCCGGAAGCCACGGCGGCGGCGGACCCCCCGGAGGAACCACCAGGGGAACGAGTCAGATCCCACGGGTTGCAGGTCTTGTGAAACGCGCTGCTCTCGGTCGTTGAGCCCATGGCGAACTCGTCGAGGTTGCAGCGTCCGAAGAGGACGGCGCCGGCGGCCTTGAGTTTGGTGGAAACCGTTGCGTCGTAAGGGGAAACAAAGTTCTCCAGGATGCGGCTGGCGCAGGTCAGGGGCTGGCCGAGGACGGCGATGTTGTCCTTGAGGGCGACCGGTTCGCCTTCGAGGGGCCCGAGGGATTGGCCGGCCGCGACACGGGCGGCGCTGGCGGCGGCCTGGGCGAGGGCGTCGTCACGGTTGAGAGAAAGAAAGGCACGGACCGAGGGCTGGGTGGCGTCGTAGCGGGCCAGGGCGGCGGTCACAGGGGAAACGGAAGACATGGGAAAAGGAGAGGCGAGAAATGAGATTCGAAAAAGGGCGCGAAGCGCGGACTCGCGGCTTTGCCGCAAAGTCATAAATCAAGAATCATAAATCATAAATGTTTTGTCATTCAATGACCTTGGGGACAACGATTTGGCCGTCGCGGAAGCCGGGGGCGTTGAGCTCGAGGGCCTCGTTGGCCAGGACGGTGCCGGGGACATCCTCGGCCCAGGGATTGGTGTCGTTTTCAAAGGGATGGGAGGAGGCCTCCAGGCCGGTCACGTCGAGTTTCTGAAGCTGCTCCACATAGCCGAGGATGTCGCCGAGCTGGCGGGAGAAGCGGACCTTCTCGTCGGGCGTAAGGTCCACGCGGGCGAGTTTGGCGACGTAGTCGAGGTTGATCGAGGACATGGCTTTTTTTGAATTAAAAATTAAAGATTAGGAATTAAAAATGCTTCCGAGTCAGGAAGTTGCGGATGTTTTTAACTTTCCAGTGAGAACGAAGATGAGCCCGGCCACGACGAGGAAGATGGAGTAAAACGTGCCTTTGCTCAGGCCGAGGACGAGGGCGGAGTCGGGCTCGCGAAAGACCTCGCCGATGGCACGGACGACGGCGTAGAGGATGAGGAACTCGCCGGCGAGGCGGCCGGGGTGGGTCTTGACGACGTCCGTTTTCCAGAAACGCCACTGGCTCCAGATGAGCAGGAAAAGACCCTCCAGCGCGGCCTCGTAAAGCTGCGAGGGATGGCGGGACTCGGCCAGCTCGGCAAACTGCGCGCTGCGGGGGAAAACGACCGCCCAGGAGACATCCGTGACCTTGCCCCAGAGCTCGCCGTTGATGAAGTTGGCGATGCGCCCAAAGAAAAGTCCGGCCGGGGCGAGGGTGACGACGATGTCACCCAGCTGGCGGAAAGGCATCTTCTGCGAGCGGCAGAAAAAGAAAAGACCCAGGGCCACTCCGATGAAGCCGCCGTGGCTGGCCATCCCCCCCTCCCAGACACGGAACACCCGCATGGGATCGGAGATGAAATCATCCCACGAATAGAGGAACATGGAGCCGAGGCGGCCTCCGAGGAAAACCCCGCCAAACAGCCAGATGGAAAGGCTGGCCTGCTGGTCCGGGTTGATCGGGGAACGGCCCTTGGTGTGGTAAAACTTCAGCAGCCAGGCCGCGACCAGGAACCCCGCGATGTAGGCGACACCATACCAGCGGATGGCGATGGTGTCGCTGAACCGGATGATGTCGGGGTTGAGGTTGTGGACCCAATGGGAGGAAGCGGCGAGCACGGGTGGGAAAAAGGCGGAAAAGTGCGCGTGCGGCAAGGGCAGGGCAAGAAAAGTAGAAGCAACTTTAGCCTTCCCGCATTTCTTGGCCGAGGAACTGAAGTTCCTCCCGTTTTCTCTCGCTCACTTGCCGGCTTCGGCGGGCTTGGCCTCTTCCTTGGCGGCGGGCTTTTCCTCTTTGGCCGGGGCCTTGACCGGGACCTGGGCGGTCTTGGCCTGGGCCGCGATTTTGACGACATCCGTGGCAGGCAGGACGACCGGGGTGGACTTCATGTTTCCCTCATCGGAACTCTGCGGCGTGCGCAAGGTGGTGAGCCCCAGGACTTTGCCAGCGGTGTTGAAGACAGGGCAACCGACCGCGTCCGAGTAGATGCGGTAGAACTTCCGGGGTTTGCGCATGACGGCGGAAACCTCGGAAACCAGCGCGGTGGGTTCGCGGTTGAGGTTGGCGTCGAGGCGGCCGAGGCAGATGGCGTCGTCGAGAAGAGCGGCGACGGCGGAGTCCTCAAAATTGACGGGCTTGAACACAAGTCCCTTGGCCTCCGGACTATCGGCGCGGAGACGGACAAAGGCGAGGTCGAGGTCGGCGTCCTTGAGAACCAGATCGGCGGGAACCTCGGTGCCATCGGCCAGGATGACTTTGCACTCCTTGACCTCCGAGGTGACCTTGATGCGGATCTTGCCGGCCTTGGTGTCCACCTCGCGGCCGTCCATGAGGGAGCTGTTGTCGAGCGCTCCCAACGAGGTGACGATGAGCCCGGAGGCGTCAATGATGGTGCCGGTGACCTCGGACTTGCGGTCGCGGTCGCCTCCCATGTTCAGGCGGACACCGGGAGGGGAATCGCCATCGGGGGCGATGGTGACCTTGGAGATGAGCGTGACCCAGACGATGGATTCGGCGTGGTCTTTCGAGAGTTCCAGGGCCTTGTCCTTCACCGGGCCGGTCGCGGCGGAAAGGGTGGCGGCGGCCGGGAGGCCAAGTGCCAGGGCGGAGACGAGGAGGGAGCGGAGTTTCATGAGAAAGTGAGGTTTAAAAGGCAGGGATCGTCCACGAATCGCACGAATGTTCACGAATGAATTCAAAGAAGGTAAAGCACTTGGGCTCAAGGAGTTGTTAACAATGCCGGAAAACAACCCGCCTTGGATTCGTGGGCATTCGTGAGATTCGTGGATAAAGATTGTTTCGGCAGATTTACCAACGCGGCTCGACCTCAAGGAACTGCTGGCGGATGCCGCGTTTGATGTGGAGGACGGTGCGGCGGGGTTTCGTTTCAAGGAAAGCCTTGAGGCGGGCCTTGAGATCGGCCACATCGGCGACCTCTTTCCCGTCCATGGCGAGGAGGATATCGCCGGGGCGGAGACCGGCCAGGGAGGTCCAGCCGCCGGGGGCGACCGTCTCGACATAGACACCCTTGGCCTCGGCGGAAAGCTCGGCCTGGTGGCGCTGGTCCATCGAAAGGTCGCGGACGGAAAACTCAAAGGTATCATCCTTGTAGTCAGGCAGTTCCACATCGCCTTTGGGACGCTTGCCCAGGGTGACGGGAACCTTGAGCGGCTGGCCTTCCCGCAGGCCTTCGAATTCGACGACGGAGCCCACATCGTAGCCCCGGATCAGGTTGCTGAGGAGCTCCTGGTCCTCCGGACGCGAGGCGCTGATGACGGTGCCGTCGAGTTTGAAGAGGAGGTCGCCGGTCTTGAGCCCGGCGGCATCGGCCGGGGACTTGGGCAGGAAACCGGTGACACGGACGCCCTTCTTGCCCAGAACCCCGAGGGCCTCGGCGAGTTCCGAAGTGATGACCTGGGTGGAGGCGCCGAGCCAGGCCTTGTCGGCCGTCTGGGGGCGGTTTTTGTCGGGCACCGGTCCGATCTTCACCACCGTGACCATCTCCTGGGTGCCGCGCTTGAAGGTGACGAGAACAGGCCTGGGAGCGGTCAGATCCTTGGTGAGGGCGGCGGTGACGGCGGTGAGTTCGGCCAGGCTGTTGACGGCCTTGTCCCCGACCTTGAGGATGATGTCCTCGGGACGCAGCGCGGGTTTGGATTCGTCGGAGGGGCCGTTGCCCCGGATGCTGTCCACCAGCACGCCGACGCGTTCCTTGAGTTTCCTTTCCAGGGCGGCGACCCGGGTGAAATCCCGGGCGGTGATGCCCCAGGAGTCGAGTTCCCCTTCGCGGGACTCGACCGCCTCGCGCTCCACGGTGGCGAGCTCCCAGGAGAGCGGCTTGCCGTCGCGGAGGCCGTCCACCCTGACCTTCGCTCCCACGGAAGTGTTGAGCACCATGGCGTTAAAGACGGGGATGTCCTCGTCGGCATGGGCGTCGGGAGTGGCCTCGCCGTTGTAACGGAGAATGAAATCGCCGGATCTGATGCCAGCCTGCTCGGCGGGACTGCCGGGAAAAACACTGGAAACAAGAACGCCCTTTTCCCGGGCCATGGCGCGGAGGAGGGGCTGGACTTCGAGACCGATCCAGCTGCGGACGACCCGGCCCTTCTCCATGAGCTGCCGGGCGACCTCCCTGGCCAGTTTGGCCGGGATGGCGCCACCCAGACTGCCAATGCCAACCTCATTCACACCAATGATTTCGCCGCGAAGGTTGACGAGCGGGCCGCCGGAGTTTCCCCCGAAGATGACAGCATCGTGGCCGATCCAGCGGACGAGCTCGCCGACGTTTTCCCCATCGAGGGTGAGGCCGCCGCCCATGGAGCGCGGGGCGATCATTTCCAGATTGGAAACAATACCCCGGGTGACGGACTGGGAAAGGCCGGCCGGGCTGCCCATGGCGAGCACGATGTCGCCGACCTTGAGACTATCGGAGTCGCCGAACTTGGCCACGGGCAGGGGACCTTCGAGGCGGCGGGTGGAGAGGTCGAGCTTGATGATGGCCAGATCGGCCAACGGATCGGTGCCCACGAGGGTGGCATCCACCTCCTCGCGGGTGGCGAGGGTGACGACGAAGCGGGTGCCGCGCCCGGCCACATGGTGGTTGGTGAGGATGTGGCCTTCGGGCGTGATGATGGCGCCGCTGCCGGAGCTGCGCTGCTTGCGCATGCGGCCGTCGGAGCCCTCCTCGGAAAGGACATGGATGCGGACGAGGGCGGGAAACACCGCCTCCATGGAGGCGCGGATTTCGGCCGAGCCGGGACCGTTCAGAACCTGAGCGCCAGCAGGGGCGGAAGTAGGAACGGTGGCGGCCGCCATGGCGGGACCGGGAGTCGAAGCGGCGGCAAAAGCTTTGCCACCGAGGGCAGTCGCGCTGCCCAGATTGCGTGGCTGGGTGCCGCCCAGTCCGGTTGCGGAAACCGTGACGGAACTCGGGAACGCCGTGGACAAATCACGGTAGGTGAAGGAATCGTCGTTGATGAAGATTATCCCCGGGTTGAAATAACCACCCCCGTTGGGGCCGGAAAGCGTGGAGAGTTCGGGAAGGATTTGAATGGTGCGCGGTGGCAGGTTTTCCGCAGGCAAAGGAGAGAAGGCAAGAAGACCAAGCCCCAGCAGGGAAGGCAGGGCGGGGGAAAAGGCTCGTTTGTGCATGAAAGGGGAAAACAAAGTTAGGGAGAGCCTCGCCGAAAGAGTTGAAGCGAGAAAGTGTAAACTGTTACGAGCACCCGCAGTTCTTGCAGGCGAGAAAGCTGACGCCCTCCCCTTGACTGCCTGAAACAATTGTTGAAACCATGTGAGTCCGCCCGCCTTCAGTCATAAGTAAACATATACCATCCAACGAATTGTGAAATTCGTGACATTTTGTTCCGCTCAAAGGCGGGACAACTTGCCAAGACAACAGAGACCCCAGCGCCAGCACACCTCACTCAATTCTCACCCGGTAAAAGCGGGTGCCGACCGAGCCGAAGGTGCTGTCGGTGTAGGGGGTGGAAGAGCCGGTCGCCGAAACACCGCTGGACAGGACCTGCCAGGAGGGATCGCCCAGACTGTTCTTATACTCAATGGTGTAGGTTTTGCCGGGGACGGAAGGGAAGTTTAAGGAGAAGGATCCGTCGGTGGCCGCGATCGTGCCGACGGTGAAACTGCTGGCCCCGTTGTTGGGTGCGGTGCCGGCCAGAAGTTCGGTGGCGTTGTCCAAACCATCGTGGTCGAAGTCGCTGGTGCCGTTTTGGTTAAGATCACCAAAATTGGCGATCTCGTAGAGGTCGGGCAGGCCGTCGTTGTCACCGTCAAGGCTGGCCGTGAGTGTCACCGTCGTGAGTGACGAAGTGAGCGAGCCATCAGAAGCGCGGTAGAAAAATGAGGTGGCCCCAGAGAAGTTGGTTGCAGGCGTGAAGCTGAAGGATCCGTCGGGGTTGAGAACCAGAACGCCTTCCGAGGCGGACGGACCGGCCACCAGCACGGCGGTGAGTGTCGTGCCCGCGTCAGGATCGGTGTCGTTGGAAAGCACACCCGGAGCCGGCACGGTGAGGGTGGTGCCGAGGGTATAACTGCGGGAGTCGGCGACACCCGCCGGAGCCTGGTTGGGCGGCTGGACCACGGTGATTGAAACCTGGGCCGGATCGGAAACCAGCAGGCCGTCGAAAGCGCGGTAGGTGAAGCTGGCCAGGCCGGTGAAACCGGGAGCGGGGGTGAAGGTGAAGGAGCCGTTCGGGGTGACCGTGACCGTGCCTTGGGCGGGCAAGGGGGCGGAGTCCACATAGGCGGTGAGGGTGGTCCCGGCATCGGGGTCGGTGTCGTTGGCGAGGAGCCCGGGGGCGGCGATGGTCAGCGGGGAGTTTCCATTGGCGGTGTAGGACTCGGCAAAGGCGGAAGGGGAGTTGGTGGGGACGCCGAAGGAGGCGGTGAGCTGGGCGTCCACAGCGCCATCGCCTGAGCCAGTTGACTGCTGGTGCAGCTCGATGGCCAGGACGTTGACGGCGGGGGCGGCATTAAGAGTGGGAACAGCGGCCCCGGAAAGGGTGAGCGAATCGTAGTCGGACTCGGCCGCGCCATCACTTTTGTAACGGCTCGAGAGCTGGTCAAAATAAAGGGCTCCGCCCACGCTGGTTCCGGGATCAAGGCCCCAGGTGACGGGACTGACCCGGACTCCGTTGAGATAAACGGCGGCACCGTCATCGGCCAGGCACTGGAGCACGAGGCTGGTGACCGTGGCGGGATTGCTGATGGTGAAGGTTTTGCGGTAGTAGGTGGTGATGTTCCGTTCCGTCGGAGCGGTGGTGACCAGCGTGGTGTTGAGGGTCAGGTAGGGGGCGGCGGCACCGAGATTGCCCCAGCCGATCGGGGAGGTCTTGGAGAGTTTCCAGGCGTTGGGCGCGGTGGTGGGCTCAATGAAATCGGCGGTGGTCCAGCCGCGTCCGCCCGCGTCATTGGGGGGCCAGGTGATGCTGTGATCCGAAGGGGTGGCGGGGGCGACGGCAAAGTAGTTCCATCCCGAAGCGCTTTTGGTGATCAGAACCTGGTCGGCGGCGGGCGGAGAGGAGTTAAAGTAATAGGCGGGCAGGCCGGTGATCTCGGCGTTGACGGGGCTCGCGAGGCGCAGGACGACCGAGGCGTAGCCATGGTTGGCGGGAAGGGAGGGCGCAATGGTCTTGAGTGTTTCACCTTGGGCAAAGGTCAGTGTGCCGGAGGCGAGGATGTTTTCGGCCGTGGCCACGGCCGTGGTCTTGCCCACGGCCTGCCAGGTCACGGACACCTGCTTGGAACTGAAGGTGCTGAGACGCACATTGACCGAGGCGGGGAAGGCCGCGAGGGCGTCCTGATGTTTGTCGAGGAGCAGGTCCACGCCGACTGAGGAATCGGGCACCGGCATGTAACCGGCGAGAAGGGCCCCGTCGGTGGCCGGGACGAACAGGGAGTTTCCGGAATCCTCCGCGCCGTTTTGGACGGCCAGATCGGCGGCCTTGGAAACCTTCGATCCGGTCATGATCAGCCTGTTGTTCGAGTAGGTCCAGCGGGAGAAATCAATAGCCCAGGAATCATGGAAGTAATTGTTGAGGGAAAGTGAGTTTTGCACCGTGATGGTGCCGTCATACTGACTGGTCCCCGTGCCGTTGGTGCCGGCGTTGGAGCCATAGTTGTCGCCAAAACGGGCCCCCACCATGTTGCCGATGAGCAGGCTGTTATCCACGAGGGAAAGCGGACCGCCGTAGCCGCATTCCATGCCTTGGCCGGAGTTGAAGTGAACACTGTGATGGCTCTCGGGCACACGGCCCACGCCCGAGTTTGAAATGGCCTCGTGGACACAGTTTTCAAACCAGCAGTTGGTCACCACGGTGGTCCCCGAGCCATCGCCGCCGGTGTCAATCCCGTCATCTTTGGTCCAGCCAATCACGGTCTTGGTGACGTGGTAGGTGACTCCCGAACCGGGGACGAGATAGATCCCGTCGTTGTCGGCGTCCACAAAGGTGGAGGAGTCAACCGAGACCCCCGGATCGGTCATTTCCATGATGGCGGACTGGTTGATCTCCACGCCGCCGCCGACCTGCTCGCCTCCCGTGATGCAGCGCTGGGCCAGCACGCGGGTGAGGTTGAGAAAACCGCCGGCCGAGGCGAAGGCGGAACCACGGGTTTCGGTCAGTCCGGTCGGACCGACCAAGGCGCAGTCGGTCAGGTTAAGGACACCTCCGCTGCTCAAGGTGAAACACGGCTCCATGGGACGGTGAGCGGCCAGGTTGTGCGGCGCGGTGTTGAGGTAGGTCTGGTTGTTTCCCCAGCGGCAGAAGATGGTGCCGGTGGCGGTGAACTGGGCGACGGGAGTGCCGGTCTTGGGCTGGAGCCAGACCCCGCCCCAGAGCTGGGTGGCATTTTCCGGGACGAAGACGACCGGGTCGGCGGTGGTGCCGCTGACGGCCATGGAGGCCCCCGGCGCGATCTCGATCTCAACCCCCGAAGCGCACTTGACGATGGTGCCGGCGCCCACGGTCACGGAGCCTCCGGCCGCAATGATCAGCTTGGTATTGAGATAGATGCGGGCATTGGAGCCCCAGTTGTCGGCGGTGGTGACGGTGCCCCCCTTGGTCGTGTAAGTGGTGGCTGCCTCCAGGGTTACCGACTTGGGGTTGGTGAGACTGTTGACCGAGGCCCCCAGGGAAAGGGTTCCCGCCACAGTCGCTGGGGGAAGAATGGTTGACCCCCAGCCCCGGCGCAACTGCACGGGAGTCGCCGCTGAGCCAGCCAGGGAAACGAGACCGTTGAGAAAGAGGGGGTCGCCGGCGGTAGCCCCGAAGGAGGATCCTTTGATCAACCTTCCCACCACAGGGAGCGGAAGGTTGAGAGGGAAGGTGGAAGGAGCGAGGATCTTGAGTTCGCCGGCGGCGAAGGCGCTGGGGGCGTCGTTGACAAAATGGTAAGGCACCATGGTGGGGATGCCGTCCTCCGTGCTTCCCCGCTCGGAGTTTTTCACGATGAAGGCCACCGTCTGGGGGGTGACGCCATCCGTCGCGGTAAGTTCATGGTAACCAATCGAGGTGACCGTCAGGTTAAAAGTCACACCGGCCGTGATGTTGAGCGGGGTCCCATCCAGGGTTCCGGAAGTGGCCCCCGTGATGGTGAAAGGCGCGCTCGTCGTGTAGCGGGTGCGAACCGTGCTGGGGCTGATGGACACGGCCGCCTGGGAGACCTGCCCAAGCAACAGGGAAATCAAAAGGATCAGCGGGGAGGAAATTTTCACGGTGAAAGGGTTTGGGGAATAGGCAATCTACACCAGGGTGTGTAAGATGAAAAAGAGAAAAAGCCCGGGGGAGGTGAGAAGTGTCTGAAATGTCACTCACCCAGACCCGAAGCGGCAGATTCGGCCAAAAAACACCCCGGAGTTTCAGTCCGGGGTAGAGGGGAGTCGGATCGAATCAGGGCGGGCGGGACCTTCACAGCCCTTCGGCGGCGGCCACACCCTTGTGGTAGGTGGCGTAGATCAGCACCGGTATCTTCAACGGGCTCAGGTGTTTATCAATCAGCGGACGGACATCCTTCCAGTCCAGGCCACCCACGCCGGTGGCGAGTTTGGTGATGGCGAGACTGGTGAATGTTTCGGCTTCGGCAAGTTTGTGGAGCTCCTTGAGGGCGTGGTTCACGTTGCTGAGGGAGGCCCGGCCGGGAGTGGCCCCGTTGTGCCCATAGGCCGCCTCCTGGGTGAAGAGGCAGACGATGCGCCGATGGTCGGTGCCGCCCCAGGTCCAAAGTCCGCCCGATTTGGGATGGGTGCTCTGGCAGTAGTGGCGGAAATCCTTGTAGAGGGAGGGCCAGTCGGTGCGGAGGGAAAGGGCCAGGCCGTGATGGAAATCGTCATTGGGGGCAACTCCGTGGGCCAGGGCGTGGGCTTTGCTGAGGAGGATGTCGCCGGATACTTCTTTGATCATGTGTGTGTGGTTGGGTGTGGGAGGATACGACCCTGATCCAGGGTCGGGCGGACACTGTCGCAGGTATTCCTCAGGCCGGCTCCGCACCGGGGGGCCAAACCATGCACTTTTTGACCCAACCGCAAAAACCCGCCCTGAGACTCCTCAACGAAAGAGGAAGAGACGTTCACCTTCCGCTCAAAAGGTTGACCTTGCCCGCCGGTTCACAAACTCAGACGCATGACCCCGCATCACCAGCAACTTCCCGCCACCCTCAGCCTCGCGCTTGCCGGCCTCATGGCCTCAACCCCCGGTCTCAGGGCAGAGATCTTTGAACGCCACCACGAGCAGGTCCTGGGCACCTCCTTTGACCTGGTGGTAAACGCCAAGAACGAGGCGGCTGCCGATGCGGTCGAAAGGACGGCCCTCTCCGAAATAGACCGCCTGGCCAAGATCCTCAGCCACTACGATCCCGAAAGCGAACTGGCGCGCCTCAACCGCTCCCGCTCGCCCATGGCATGCTCCCGGGAACTCTTTGAAGTGCTTCAGGCTTACCAGGGTTGGGGCGAACGCTCCCAAGGGGCCTACTCCCCGCAAAGCTCGGCCTTCGGAAGTCTCTGGCGCGAAGCCAGCCGGACCGGAAAGGAACCGTCCGCCGAAACACTCGCCGCCCAGGCCGGCGCCGTCGCCCAACCCGCCTGGAAACTGGATCCCGCCACCCGCACCGTCACCCGGCTGACCGACCTCCCTCTCGACCTGAGCTCCCTGGGCAAAGGTTTCATCCTCGGACAAGCGCTCCACGCCGCCCAAACGGCCACGCCGGACGCCGCCGGCATCCTTCTTAACATCGGGGGTGACATCGCCGCCGCAGGCGACGCCGGAACCCCCGACCATACCTGGACCGTGGGCATCTGCGATCCCCGGGCCCATGCGGACAATTCCACTCCCCTCGGCATCCTCCACCTCAAGGGCGGCGCGCTCGCCGCCAGCGCCGCCTACGAACGCGGCTATGACGTAGCCGGGCGCCATTACTCGCACATTGTGGACGCCCGCACCGGCCGCCCCGCCGAAGGGGTCGCCACCGCCGTCGTCACCTGTCCCGACCATGGTTCCGCCAACGCCCTGGCCACCACCCTCTGCATCCTTCCCCCCGAGGAAGGCCTTCGGCTCGCCTCCTCCACCGCAGGCGCGGAAGCCCTCATCATCGGGGCGGACGGACGCGAATGGCGGACCTCCGGTTTCAAGTTCATGGAGGACAAGGCGGCCGCACCCATGCCCAAGTCGGCCTGGGAGAAGGATCAGGTCGTGACCCTGAACCTCACCCTCAAATCCCCCAATGGCGGCCGCTACAAACGCCCCTACGTCTGCGTCTGGGTCGAGGACCCGGAAGGAAAACCCATCCGCACCCTTTCGGTCTGGGGAAACAAACCCAAATACCTCCGCGACATGACCCACTGGTGGGGCGTCGCCCCGGACCACGACAAGCTCATCCAAGCCATCGCCCGGGCCACCCGCCAAGCCGGCAAACACACCATTGAATGGGACGGCCGCGATGACGCCGGAGCCGCCGTCAAACCCGGCGAGTATCAGTTCGTGGTCGAAGTGGCCCGCGAACATGGCACCCACCAGTTTCAGCGTGTGAAACTGGCCTGCGGCGGAGCCAAGACCTCCGCCACCATCCCGGCGGGAGGCGAGGAGTTTGAGGCCGTGCCGGTTGAGTTTGGCCCCCGCACCGCCGCACCCGCTCCCACGCCCACACCGGCCCCCAAGCCAGCCCCCGCCCGCTGAGGACATGTCACCGGACAACAAGAAACTCATCCGGGCCGCCCACGGACTGCTCTCCCTGCTGGCCCTGTCCCTCCTGGCCTTTTTCGCCGCCACCGGCCTCTTCCTGAATCACTCCGGATGGTTTGGCCTCGACGAGATCACCCTGAGCAAAACGGAGGGCGCGGTCCCGGCTGGAATCACGAAGGACAAACTCCTTTTCGTCGAGGAACTGAGGGCCAGGCACGGATGCCGAGGCGGGCTCGAATCCATTGACGTGGGAGATTCCGAAGTCCGCGCCGTCTTCAAGGCTCCCGCCCGCCGCTCCGAAGCGGTCTGCCAGCTCGCGACCGGACATCTGGAGGTGACCCACGAAACCCGCGGCCTCCTGGCCCGCATGGCCGAACTCCACAAGGGTGGCGACGCCGGCCCGGCCTGGAGCCTCGTCATTGATGCCACCGCCCTCGTCTGCCTGGCCTCGGCCCTGACCGGGCTCGGCCTGACCCTGACGGTTCACAAGGGGCGCTCCGTTCGTCTGTCCCTCGCTGGCATCGGCACCGCCGCCGTCGTCATCCTTTACTTTGTGGCCGTCCCCTGAGATGGGGTTTTGCACCGAAAAACTCCCTGCGCGCAGCCTACTCCCGGGGTTTGACAGACCTGCCCTGCCGGTAACAATCAGTCCCCACTCATGAATAAAGAATCCGCCAAGGCCTCCTCCACCGTAACGGCACTTTCGCAATCCCGCATTTTCCGCGATTACCAGCAGGCCTTCAACACCGCCACCGGTCTCAAACTTTCCCTTCAGGAATGCGGCGGACCGGAAGCGTATGCCTCGGCCGTTTCCGGATGCCCGCTCATAGACACCCCCGGCGGGTCCTGCCAGAATTGCTCCAAACTCACCTCCCGCTTCAAACGGGAGGCCACCGATGAGAAACCCCACCGCCTCCAATGTTTTCTGGGCATGTGCCACGCCCAGATTCCCGTCCGCGTCGGCGACAACGTGGTGGCCTATCTCCGGGCCGGCCAGGTGTTTCTGCAAAAACCGGACGCCTCGGACATGTCCCGCGCGGCCAAACAGCTCATCAGATACGGCTCCAAGATCAACGTGAAGCGGGTCGAGGACCTCCGCCTGCACACCAAAGTCGTCCCCCCCGAAGTCTTTGATTCCACCATCCGCCTCCTCACGATTTTTGCGGACCATCTCGGCCGCATCAGCAACGAGGTCATCCTGGATGACGACCGCGCCACGCCGCGCGCCGTCCACCAGACCAAGGTTTACCTGGCGGAAAACTACACCGAGCACGTGACCCTCGGCGACGCCGCCAAGATGGTCAACCTCAGCGCCCACTACTTCTGTAAGGCGTTCAAACGTTCCACCGGTCTCAACTTTGTGGACTATCTGACCCGCCTCCGCATCGAGAAGGCCAAGGACCTGCTGGCCCGCAGCAACTCCAAGATCAGCGACGCCGCCTTCGAGGTAGGTTTCGAGTCCCTCAGCCAGTTCAACCGCTCCTTCAAAAAAGTGGCCGGCCTGACGCCCAGCCAGTGGCGCAACCAGCCGCTTTCGGCGCTGAGTTGAGCCCCGACGGGACGAAGATAAGTTTCTGATAATCAGGGCGTATTCAATCCGGCCCTGTCCCCGCTCATGGGCCAGTCATGGCCGGGAAGGAAACTCCCACCGCTGGCATGCGGCGGAAAGATTCTGTCGGTTATTTGCCGAACAAACCCTTCACCTTGTCACCGACGTTTTTCACACCGTCCACGGCCGCTCCGCCGACGTTTTTCAGGGCCTCCGTCGCGCCGGAAAGGGCTTTCTGAACCTCCGGGCCGGCCGAGCTCACGGCGGAAGTCACCCCTTTGGTGATGGAGCCGAAAATCTGGCTGACCGCCTCGGCGGGAGAGGCGCCTTTTTTGTCCTCCCCGATGTTTTTCAGAGTGATGTCGGCCAGGGGGACGGGAATCGCAGGCAGGCTGCCAATCGCGACCCGGATTTTGCCCCCCGTGACGGTGAGTTCGCGAATGATGACCTTCTTGGCCGGCTGGTTGGGATCGGAGGGAGCGGGCTCACCGGCGGCTTTTTGGATGTTGGCCAGGAGGGCGGCCAGGTTGTCCGTCGTCAGGCGGCGCTCATAGGTGATCTCCGGCTGTTCGATCCTGATGTGGTTGACGATGATGGTGTCGCCCGAAAGGGACTTCAGGTCCACCGAGACATCAATCTTCCCGAGGTTAAGGGCGTTGGGCTGGTTGAAGCCGGGCGGGTTGGCCACCACCAGGCCGGAAAGGGAACCTCCCCCCGAGAAAGGGGAAAGTGAGGCGGAGCCCAACGTCACCGGCGCGCCCGTAAACTTGGGGCCGACCGTTTCCACGCCGGATTTCACCAAACCATTGAGGTTGAACCAGAGAAAGGCCAGCACACCGATGACGGCGAGCAGACCCAGACCAAAAAACCAGAGAAGGAATTTTTTCATGCCCTGACGGAAAAATCCATTCCCGGCCGGTTCGCAAGCGGCATCAGTTTTTCGGAAGGCGGGCGTAGGCCTCCCAGGCCTCCGCAATTTTCGCCGCCTTCACATCGCCGGAGTGAAACAGGAAGCGGTGGAAGAGTTTGAGCGGCTTGCCCGGCTCCAGCACAAAATCACCCTTGGGCTCGGCCGGGTTCAGGCTCTGCGGACCAAACGGATTGGCGGCCAGCAGGCCGTAGGTGCGGGCATGCCAGGGAGTGGGGTAACGGAAACTGGCCGGATGGTTGAGCAGGGCCACCCCCGCCACCGCCCCGTCCAGGGGGCCGTAAGCGTCGCACCACTTGGCGCGTTTGCCCCAGACATCCTTGCCGGACAGCCCCTCGCTGTTGACCAGCACACCGCCCGGCTTGCTATCCGCCGCCAGCACGGTCGGAAGGCGCAGCCCCAAACCGCCGTCCTTTTTGTCGGCGATGGTCAGCGGGCCGTCCGTGGCCGTGAGCTCGATGTCCACGTCAATCAGGCGCTGTTCTCCCACCACCGAAAAGACCATCGTGCGCCTCTCCTCCATGTGTTTTTTTCCGGACGCATCCAGGTGGTCGGAAAGGGCCACCAGAGTCACCACCCCCTCCCTCGCCTCCATCTTTTCAAAGGAGCGGTGACGGTTCCGGCCCATGCGTGCAAGCCGGGTCATCTCCTCCTCGGAACCCTTGCCCGCCAAGGCTTTGGGAAAACAGTCCGGCTCGGCCCAGGTGTCGAAACCGCCGGTGTCGTCGTGGCCGAAAAAGATGCCGCGATGGTGCGGGTGGTCGTGCTGCTCGGCCTGGAGGTTCTCCATCGGGTAGGCCCGTGTCATCAGTTTCTGGCCCGGACCATAGATCGGCCAGAGGTAAGGTTTGGTCGCCCCCGCGCCGTCGGTGACATAGGCGGCAAAGATATCGGCCCCGATTTTGACCTCGGCGCCGTGTTCCGTCCGCGCCACGGTCAGCGGCAATGTTTCGGCCGGCAAAGCCGGGGACAGGCAGAGAAGGGCAAGAAAACGATGAAGACGCATGGGGAGTTGGCTGACCCAAGGTTGATAACCGGCGGCAGGTGGGCGGTTCCGTTTCTCCCGGTTCTTTCTTTCGAACGACAGGCCGGCATCAACCCGGGACTCATGACTCTTCCCCTTTTCAAAAATCCACTTCCCAACGTATCCCACGGCGAACTATTTGGTATTTCCCAAGTCTGCCCTTTCGCCACCTTTGCCCCTGCTTGCCCGGAACCTCACCAACTCCCTACTCACCCCTTTCCCCCGCCATCCTTTCATGGTCACCACCTTTCGATTCCTGCCTGTCCTCACGCTTTGCGCATGGGCCTCGCCCGCCGCCACCGCCTCTGAGAAACTGACCTTCAACCAAGACATCCGCCCCATCCTGTCAGACAAATGTTTCTTCTGCCACGGCCCCGACTCCAACAAGCGCGAGGCCGACCTGCGCCTTGATGTCCGGGCGGCGGCCCTGGAGGGCGAGGCGTTTGTCCCCGGCAAGCCCGACCAGAGCGAAATGATCACGCGCATCCTCAGCGCCAAGCCGAAGGAACACATGCCGCCGGCCAAATCCAAATTGGGCGATCTCACCCCGCGGGAGGTCGCCACCCTCAAGCGCTGGATCGCGGAAGGGGCCGAATACCAGGAACATTGGTCCTTCATCCCGCCCAAGCCCCCCTCCTCCCCCGACTTCGATTCGCTCATCGAAAAAGGCCTGGCCGCCCGGGGGCTGAAACCCCAGCCCGAGGCCGACCGCGCCACCCTCGTCCGCCGCGTCAGCTTCGATCTCACCGGCCTCCCGCCCACTCCCGCCGAAGTGGAGGCCTTTCTTCAGGACAAGTCTGCCGACGCCTACGCCAAACTCGTGGACCGCCTCCTCGCCTCCCCGCGCTACGGTGAACGCATGGCCGTGGACTGGCTCGACATCGCCCGCTACGCCGACAGCTACGGCTTCCAGGTGGACCGCGAACGCGATGTCTGGGCCTGGCGCGACTGGGTCGTCACCTCGTTCAACAACAACCAGCCCTTCCACGAGTTCATCACCTGGCAGCTGGCCGGCGACCTCCTCCCCAACCCCACCGACGACCAGGTCCTCGCCACGGCTTTCAACCGCCTCCACCAGCAGGAGGCGGAAGGCGGCTCCGTCGAGGAGGAATACCGCGTCGAATACGTGGCCGACCGCGTCCAGACCTTCTCCACCGCCTTCCTCGGGCTGACCATGGAGTGCTGCCGCTGCCACGACCACAAATACGACCCCATCACCCACAAGGACTACTACCAGCTGTTCTCGATCTTCCAAAACATTGATGAGGCGGGGCTTTACTCCTACTTCACCCAGTCCCCTCCCACCCCCACCCTGTCCCTGGCCGACGCCGCCGCCAAAGACAAACTGGCGAAGGCCAAGGCTGCCGTGGCGGAGCAGGAAAAACTCCTCGCCGCCCTCCGCGACTCCCGCCAACCGGCCGCCGCCGAATGGCTGAAGACCAGGCCTAAATCGCTGGCCATCAAAGGTGAGGCCGCCTCCTTCGACTTCGAGAAACTCGAGAAGGGCAAACTCGCCAACGCCATCAGTGCCGACCAGCCCGCCACCCTCAAAGGGGAAAACAAACTTGTCCCCGGCCACTCCGGCCAGGCCGTGGAGTTCACCGGCGACGACCCCGTGGACCTCCCCGTCGGCAACTACCACCGCCACCAGCCGTTTTCCGTCTCACTCTGGCTCAAGACCCCCGACACCAAGGACCGCGCCGTCGTCTTCCACCGCTCCCGGGCCTGGACCGATGCGGCCAGCCGGGGTTACGAGCTCCTCATCGAGGAGGGAAAACTCAAATGGTCCCTCATCCACTTCTGGCCCGGCAACGCCATCTCCATCCGCACCAAGGACGTGGTCAAACCCGGCGAATGGACCCACGTCACCGTCACCAACGACGGCTCCTCCCGCGCCTCCGGCCTCCGCCTCTATGTCAACGGTCGGCTGGCCCAAGTTGACGTCGTCCGCGACAACCTCACCAAGGACATCACCGGGGGAGGCGGCGACAACATCGCCCTCGGCGAACGTTTCCGCGACCGGGGTTTCAAGGGCGGCATGATGGACGACTTCCGCGTCTTTCAACGCGAACTCACTGGCCTGGAAGCTTTTGCCGCCACGGACCAGGCCGCCGCCGACACCCTCCTGGGCAAACCGGATTCCCAGTGGACTGCCGCCGAACGTGACGCCGTCCTCGACACCTACCTCGCCACCACCGACCCCGAATGGGCCAGGCAGCTCGATGCCGTCCAAAAGGCCCGCGCCGAAGTCACCCGGCTGGGCGACGGCCTGCGCGAGATCATGGTCATGCGCGAGCTGCCCCAGCCCAAAAAAGCCTACGTCCTCAACCGCGGCCAATACGACCAGCGCAAGGAGGAGGTCGGCCCCGGCACCCTTTCCGCCCTTCCGCCCTGGAGCGCCACCGCCCCGCGCAACCGCCTCGGTCTGGCCCAATGGATCACCGATCCGTCACATCCGCTGACCTCGCGCGTGGTTGTCAACCGCTTCTGGCAGAGCATCTTCGGCACGGGCCTGGTCCGCACCTCCGAGGATTTCGGCAGCCAGGGGTCACGGCCGGTTTACCCCGAGGTGCTGGATTGGCTGGCCTACCGATTTTCACACAACGGCTGGAACACCAAGGAGCTGATCAAAACCATCGTGATGAGCCGCACCTACCGCCAGCGCAGCCTGGCCGATGCCAAACTCATGACCGACGACCCCGCCAACGAGCTGCTCGCCCGGGGCCCGCGCTTCCGCCTCAGCGCCGAGATGATCCGCGACAACGCCCTCGCCGTGGCCGGCCTCCTGGCCGAAAAGATGGGCGGCGCCCCCGTCAACCCCTACGAGATGAGCGAGTCGTTCAAACCCGAGAAGCCCAGCGGGGGCGACGGCGTTTACCGCCGCAGCCTCTACACCAACTGGCGCCGCACCGGCCCACCGCCCGCCATGATCGCCTTCAACGCGCCGCGCCGCGCCGTCTGCGCCGCCAAACGCGAGCGCACCGACTCCCCCCTCCAGGCCCTCGTCCTCCTCAACGGCCCGCAATACGTCGAGGCCGCCCGTGTCCTCGGCGAGAAACTCCACCATGAGGCCAAAGGCAGCGTCACAGCCATGATCGCCGCCGGCTTCAAAACCTGCCTCAGCCGCGCCCCCGACGCCCGCGAAACCGAGATTCTCACCCAGCTCCACCGCGAGCAGCTCGCCTACTTCCAGGCTCACCCGGACGAGGCCGTCGAGCTCCTCAAAACCGGCAACGCCCAGCCCGCCAAAGACATCCCCGCCGCCGAGGCCGCAGCAGCAACCGCGCTGGCGCAGGCGCTCTTGAATCACGACGGGAGCATCGTGAAGCGCTGAGCGCTGCGCGCTGAATGACGAATAACGAATGACAAATGACGAAAAGCTCCGTGCTCTAACCCACTGGTCACTCATCACTTATCACTCTACTTCTCCTTCGTCATTTGTCATTCGTTATTCGTCATTATTAGCCAAGTCACCTCTTCACTTCTTCTCCTCTTCCCCTCCTCTGCCTTTTGTCTCCCATGTCTTTAAAGTGTCTTCTCAACCGCCGCCACTTCCTCAACTCCATGGGCATGGGCCTCGGCGGCATCGCCCTGGCCGACATGCTCCGCGGGGCCAGTCCCCCGGGAGCGCCGGGCCCCGGACCGGCTGCTTCGGCAAGCTCGCCCGGTGCCGAATCCCCCCTCCTCGGTCAGCCCCATTTCGCCCCCAAGGCCAAACGTATCATCTACCTGTTCATGTCGGGCGGCCCGTCCCAGCTCGACCTCTTCGACCACAAGCCTCTCCTCAACCAGCGCCACGGCGAGCAACTTCCCGACTCCGTGCGCGGCGGCCAGCGGCTCACCGGCATGTCCGGCAACCAGTCGTCCATCCCCATGGTCGGCTCGCCCTACCAGTTCCAGCAGCACGGCCAGGCCGGAGCCTGGTTCAGCGAACTCCTCCCCCACACGGCCTCCATCGCGGACGACATCTGCGTGGTCCGCTCGATGTTCACCGAGGCCATCAACCACGGCCCCGGCGTGACGTTTTTCCAGACCGGCTCGCAGATCGCCGGCCGCCCCAGCTTCGGCTCCTGGCTCAGCTACGGCCTCGGCCAGGAAAACGCCAACCTGCCCTCCTTCGTCGTCCTCATCACCAAGGACAAAGGCGGCCAGCCCCTCGGCGCCCACCTCTGGGGCAGCGGCTTCCTCGCCGCCAAACACCAGGGCGTCCTCTTCCGCGCTTCGAAAGACCCCGTCCTCTACCTCAACAACCCGCCGGGCGTTTCCTCCGAAAGCCGCCGCAACCTCCTCGACCGCCTCCGCGAGCTCCACCAGGAGGAGATGAAGACCACGGCCGACGCCGCCATCCAGGCCCGCATTGACCAATACGAGATGGCCTTCCGCATGCAGACCAGCATCCCCGAGGTCGCCGACATGTCCCACGAGCCCAAAGAGGTTCTCGACGCCTACGGCCCCGACGTGAAAACGCCCGGCACCTTCGCCGCCAACTGTCTCCAGGCCAGAAGGTTGGCCGAAAAGGGCGTGCGCTTCATCCAGCTCTACCACCAGGACTGGGACCACCATTCCGGCCTGCCCGGCTCACTCCCCGGCCTCTGCCGCGAGACCGACCAGCCCGCCGCCGCCCTCATCAAGGACCTCAAGGCCCGTGGCATGCTGGACGACACCCTCGTCGTCTGGGGCGGCGAGTTCGGCCGCACCAACTACTGCCAGGGTAAAATCCAGACCAACTTCGGCCGTGACCACCACCCCCGCTGCTTCACCGCCTGGATGGCCGGCGGCGGCATCAAACCCGGCTCGGTTTACGGCGAGACCGACGACTTCGGATACAACATCGCCAAGGACGGCGTCCACGTCCACGATTTCCACGCCACCCTCCTCCACCTCCTCGGCATAGACCACGAACGCCTCACCTACAAATTCCAGGGCCGCCGCTACCGCCTCACCGACGTCGAAGGCAAACTGGTCAAAGGCCTTCTGGCCTGAGAAAAACTTCCGAAACCCTTCCCCCGCAACGCCCATGAGCAACTCAACCACCCTCTTTGCCCGCCTGTTTTTCATTCTCGCCCTGCCCGCCGCCCAGGCCGAGCCGGTCGCCTTGTTCGACGGCAAAAGCTTCACCGGCTGGGAAGGTGACACCGCCACAACCTGGCGGATCGAGGACGGAGCCTTCACCGCCGGCAAACTGGATCAGAAACAGCTGCGGAATGAGTTTCTCGCCACCACCAAAACCTACGGTGACTTTGAGATGACACTGGAAGTGAAAATCGCCGGCACCGAGGGTTTCGTCAACGGCGGCATCCAGTTCTGGTCCGAACGGATCACAAACAGCCACGAGGTCCGGGGCTTCCAGGCCGACTTCGGGAGCGGCTACGACGGCGCGCTCTGCGACGAAAGTCGGCGCAGCGGCCGCGACATCATCAAGCCCACCAAGGAGATCCACGACAAGGCCTTGAAAAGGGACGACTGGAACGTTTACCGCATCCGCGCCGAAGGGCCGCACATCCAATTGTGGCTCAATGGCATCAAGACGATTGATTACACCGAGAAGGATCCCGCCATCCCCCTGCGCGGAGTCTTCGCCGTCCAAATCCACGGCGGGGCAAAAACCCAGATCTGGTATCGCAAGCTGATGGTCGAGCAACTCGGCAAGTGAGGCGTCGCTTCCCAGGTTGTTCCCCTTCCAGGATACGCGCTTGGGGAGTCCGGCCTACCCGCCTGTCCGTGGTGGGTTTACGCATATCCTTGGTTGATTTCAGGCGTGCGCCATCCCAGTTTGACCTCGTCGTTTCCCCTTATTCTTCGACAGTTCCTCCACCCTGGCCCCACCCCGGCCTTCCCCTTTCACACCACATGACCTCCGCACCGCAAACCAACCCCTACGAACGAATCCTCATGGGCCCCGGCCCCAGCAGCGTTCCCCAGCGTGTCCTTCGAGCCCTCGGCTCACCCACCCTCGGCCACCTAGATCCCCAATACGTCGAGATCATGGACGAGACCTGCGCCATGCTCCGCCAGGTGTTTCAGACTGAAAACAAGCTCACCTTTCCCGTCTCCGGCACCGGCATGGCCGGCATGGAGTGCATCGCCGTCAACCTCCTCGAACCCGGCGACGAGGCCATCGTCTGCGTCAACGGCGTTTTCGGCACCCGCATGAAGGATGTCATGGAGCGCACCGGCGCCACCGTCCACGCCGTCGAGGCCCCCTGGGGCGAGATCATCACCGACGCCCAGGCCGGCGAAGCCCTTCAGAAATACCCCAAGGCCAAGCTCTTCGCCATCGTCCAGGCCGAAACCTCCACCGGAGCCCACCAGCCCCTGGAAAACATCGCCAAACTGGTCCACGCCCACGGCGCCCTGTTCGTCGTGGACGCCGTCACCTCCCTCGGCGGCCACACCCTGAAAGTGGACGCCTGGGGCATAGACGCCATCTACTCCGGCACCCAGAAAAACCTCTCCTGCCCGCCCGGTCTTTCGCCCGTTTCCTTCTCCCATAAAGCCATCGAGGCCATGGAGAAACGCAAAACCAAGTGCCAGAGCTGGTATCTCGACCTCTCCATGCTCCGCAAGTATTACCTCAGCGGTCAGGGCGGCGGACGCGTTTACCACCACACCGCGCCGGTCAACATGACCTACGCCCTCCGCGAGGCCCTCGCCATGATCCTCGAGGAAGGCCTCGACAACCGCATCGAACGCCACCGCGTCATGCACCTGCGCCTCCGCGCCGGTCTGGAAAAACTCGGCCTCAAATACATCCCGACCCACTCCCTCCATAACCTCAACGCCATCCACATCCCGGCTGGCGCGGACGACGCCGGCACCCGCAAAAAACTCCTGGAGGAATACGGCATCGAGATCGGAGCCGGCCTCGGCCCGTTCGCCGGCAAGGCCTGGCGCATCGGCATCATGGGCCACTCCTGCCAGGTCAAAAACGTGGACCTCGTCCTCGCCGCCCTCGGCCACATCCTCAAGTAAAGGCCCGCCGTGAGCGACCACCGGGAAACTCTGGCGGCGCTGACGGGACTCCTCCCGCCCGGCCGCGTCCTTACCGGCGCGGCGTCCCTTTCCGCCTACGAAAGCGACGCCCTCACCGCCTACCGCACCCAGCCCATCGCCATCGTCACCCCGGAAACGGCCGACGAGGTGGTGAAAACCGTGCGCTTCTGCCACGACCGCAAACTCCCCTTTGTGGCCCGGGGCAGCGGCACGAGTTTGTCCGGCGGCTCTCTCCCGGTCGCCGGTGGTATCGTCATCACGCTCAACCGGTTGAACAGGATCCTCCACCTCGATCCGGCTGAACGCGTCGCCGTCGTCGAACCCGGAGTGATCAACCTTCAGGTCACCACCGCCGCCGCCCCGCACGGCCTCCACTACGCGCCCGATCCCTCCAGCCAGACCATCTGCACCATCGGGGGAAACGTCGCCTTCAACTCCGGCGGTGCCCACTGCCTCAAATACGGCATGACGGCCAACCACGTCATCGGCCTCAAGGCCGTCCTGGCCACCGGCGAGGTCGTGGAATGGGGCGGCACCTCCCGCGAGCAGATCGGGCCGGACTTCACCGGACTCTTCGTCGGTTCCGAAGGCCTCTTCGGCATCGCCCTGGAAATCACCCTGCAACTCCTGCCGAAGGCCGAGACGTTTCACACCGTTCTCGCTGGTTATCAAACCCTTGAGGCCGCCGGCGACGCCGTTTCCGCCGTGGTCGCCTCGGGCCTACTGCCCGGTGCCATCGAGATCATGGACGCCCTCGCCCTCGAGGCCGCCGTCGCCGCCGTCCACGCCGACTACCCGCCCGGCTGCGAGGCCGTGCTCATCGTCGAACTGGAAGGTCCCCGCGAAAAGGTCGCCGCCGAACGCGTCCGCCTCGACGCCATCCTCGCTCAATCCCACGCCGTCGAGGTCCGCGTCGCGGCCAGCGCCGCCGAACGCATGGCCATCTGGAAGGGCCGAAAAAGCGCCTTCTCCGCCGTGGGCCGCCTCTCGCCCGACTTCATCGTGCAGGACGGCGTCGTCCCCCGCCGCCGCCTCGGCGAAGCCCTCCGTTTCATCCACCGCGCCTCCCAGGAATCGGGCCTGCGCGTGGCCAACGTCTTCCACGCCGGCGACGGCAACCTCCACCCGCTCATCCTCTACAACGGCAACGAGAAGGGCGCCCTCGCAAAGGCCGAGGCCCTGGCCGGCAAGATCCTCAGAATGTGCGTCGAGATGGGCGGCTCCCTCACTGGCGAACACGGCATCGGCCTGGAAAAACGCGACTACCTCACGGACATGTTCGGCCCCGCCGAAATTGACCTGATGAAACGCCTCCGCGCCGCCTACGACCCCGGCCACCTCGCCAACCCCGGCAAGATGTTCGCCGACGGCTCCGCCCCCGCCCTCTCCCTCCACGGCCTCCATCCCCTCGAAAAATCCGGCCAGCTCTCCCGCGAATGAAAAACATCTACGGAACGCCAGCGGCCCGCCGGGAACGACCCTCCTGCTTGCCTCTTCCCTGCCCCAATCATAAATCATAAATCGTTAATCATAAATCACATGTTCCCCACCTCCCTACCCGAACTCGCCGAGGCCGTCCGCTCCCACCCACGCGTCCTCCCGGTCGGCGCGCGCACCAAGATGCGCCTTTCCACCTTTCCGGCGGCCGAGCCCCAACCCTACCTGCTCAGCACCCGCAAGCTCACCGGCATCACCGAATATGAGCCGACCGAATACACCTTCACCGCCCGCGCCGGCACCACCCTGGCCGAACTCCGCCACACCCTCGCGGCCAAGGGCCAATACCTGCCGTTTGATCCGCTCCTGGCCGACGCCGGAGCCACCCTCGGCGGGACCGTCGCGGCCGGGCTCTCCGGCCCCGGCCGTTTCCACTACGGCGGCCTGCGCGACTTCCTCCTCGGCGCGACCCTCGCGGACGGCTCCGGCCAGCTCCTCAAACTCGGTGCCAAGGTCGTGAAAAACGCCGCCGGCTTCGACCTCCCCAAGTTCCTCATCGGCAGCCTCGGCCGCTTCGGCGTGCTCGGGGAAATCACCTTCAAGGTCTTCCCCCTCGCCCCCTCGTTTCTCACCCTCCGGTTCCCCTGCGAGTCGCCTGAAAAAGCCGCCAAACTCCTCTGCGAGGGTGCCCGCGGACGCTGGGAACTCGACGCGCTCGACTACCTGCCCGGAGCCCATGCCATCGTGGCCCGCCTGGCCGGACCGGCCGAGGCCAACACCGCCCTCGCCGCGGATCTGGAAAATTTGTGGGGCAAGGCCGAAAGGGGCCCCGACTCCTACTGGGATGTCTTCACCACCCTTCCCTCCCGCTGGAGCGACCCCGACGGGGCCATCGCCAAAATCGCGCTTACCCCCGGCCTCATCCCCGCCTTCCTCGCCGCCTGTGGAAAACTCCCGGGGTTCGCCGCCCGTTTCTGCGCCGGCGGCCACCTGGGACTCGTCACCCTCGACGCCGCCGGCCTCTCCGCCCTGGACCAGGCCCTTCTCAAAACCAGCCTCAAAGGCCTTGTGCTCCAGGGGCCGTCCGAAGGCCCGCTCTGGCTCGGAGGCACCCCGGCCGACGCCCTCTCCGCCCGCATCCAGAAGGTCATGGACCCGGCCGCCCGCTTCCCCGTCTTCGCCTGATGCAACTTGACCAAGTTCTCCAACCTGACCAGATTAGGCCATGATCAAAGTCAACATCCAGGACGCCAAAACCCATCTCTCCCGCTACGCCAAGATGGTCAAAAACGGCGAAACGGTCATCCTCTGCGACCGCAACAAACCCATCGCCCAGCTCTGCCCGCTGCCCGTGAAAAAGTCCGCGACAAAGAAACGCCCGCTGGGCATAGACAAGGACAAGGTGGTTCTTCCCGAGGGCTGGGATTCCCCCGAACTTGATCGTGAAATCGCCGCCTTATTTGGCGTGGAAGACCTGCCCCAATGAAAGTTCTCATAGACACCAACGTTGCCATTTTCCTTTGGCTAAGGGATGATCGGCTGACCCCGAAAGTCCGAGAACTTTTGGCGGAGCCCTCCACACATCTTGTTTTCAGCCAGGTGTCCGTCTGGGAAATCTGCCTCAAAAACAGGGTCGGGAAACTGCCTCTCCCCGCCACACCCTCGGTTTACTTCCCCGAAAAGATCAAGGAGTTCGGCCTCACCTACCAGCCCATCACCGACGAGGCCATTTACCTCAGCGCCCGGCTTCCGGCCCACCATGCCGACCCCTTCGACCGCCTCCTCCTCGCCACCGCCATCACCCTGGGCCTCCCCATCGTCTCCGCCGACGCCATCTTCTCCGAATACCCCGTCGCCCGCATCTGGTGACCGGCCCTAAACTTCGTTACCAAAACAAATCCAGTTCCATGGTTCTTTTTGCGGCCAATCTGCCTCGGCCCTGAATCCTAAAAACTTACCCCCAGTCCCCTTACCCCACCCCATGCAGCACACCATCAAGCCCGACGCCCACGGCCCCCTGGGCGCCACGATGGCCCACGCCGTCCAATCCTGCGTCCACTGCGGCTTCTGCCTCGCCGCCTGCCCCACCTACAAGGAGCTCGGCCAGGAGATGGACAGCCCCCGCGGCCGCATCGTCCTGATGAAGAGCGTGTTGGAGGGCTCCATGACCTTCGAGGAGGCCCAACCCCATGTGGACCGCTGCCTGGGCTGCCTGGCCTGCGAACCCGCCTGCCCCTCCGGCGTCCCCTACCGCGATCTCATCAGCCCCTACCGCGCCCTCGCCCGCACCAAGGTTTCGCGCCCCTTCGCCGACTCCGTCCGCCACTCCATCCTCTCCGCCACCCTCCCCAACCCGGGAGTCTTCCGCTTCGCCGCCCACCTCGCCCCGGTCGGCAAGGCCCTCTCCGGCCTGATGCCCAAGTCGTTCCAGCCCATGCTGAAACTCGCGCCGGCCAGCCTGCCGCCGGCTCAGACATGGCCCGAGGTCAACCCCGCCCAGGGCACCCGCCGCGCCCGTGTCGCCCTCCTCCTCGGCTGCGCCCAGCAGGTTTTAGACCCCGACATCAACACCGCCACCATCGAGGTCCTGACCCGCAACGGCGTCGAGGTCGTCATCCCCCGCGCCCAGGGCTGCTGCGGCGGTCTCGCCTGGCACACCGGCGACCTCCCGGCCGCCCAGAAACTCGCCTCGAAAAACCTCCTCGCCTTTCCGACCGACGTGGACGCCGTCATCACCAACGCCGCCGGCTGCGGCTCCGCCTTCCACGAATACCACCTTATCCTCAAGGGCACCTCGGCCGAAACCGCCGCCGAGGCCTTCCGCCACCGCTCGATGGATGTCTCCGCCTTTCTCGCCAAACTCGGCGGTCTCGCCCCCGTGCCCGACTCCGGCCAAAAACTCCGCGTCGCCTACCACGACGCCTGCCACCTCTCCAACGCCCAGGGCGTGCGCAGCGAACCCCGCGAGCTCCTCAAACTCATCCCCGGCCTGGAACTTCTGGAAATCGCCGACGCCCATCTCTGCTGCGGCTCGGCCGGCACCTACAACATCGAGCAGCCCGCCCTGGCCGAATCCCTCGGCCGCCAGAAGGCGGGCAACATCAGAAACTTAAAACCCGACTGCGTCGCCACCGGCAACATCGGCTGCATGACCCAGCTCAGGCAATACCTCGAGGCCGGCATCCCCGTCCGCCACACCGTCCAGATCCTCCGCGACGCCTACGCGGGGAAACTGGGCCAATAGCCAGCGTGTCCGCCGCGACGTGGCTGCTCCACCTTCCGCAGTATTCCCCCCAGCTTTCCTTTTGACCACCCCCGGGGCGGGACTTCCAACTGGAACACCCCTACCCCATGTCCTGGACACAAACCTACGATCCTCTCGGCCAGCCCTGGCTTTCCACCCTGGTCGCGGCCCTTCCGGTGGTGACCCTGCTCGGCCTCCTCGCCTTCTGGCATGTGCGGGCCCAGGTGGCCGCCGCCGTCGGTTTGCTCGTCGCCCTGGCCGTCGCGGTTTTGGTATATGGCATGCCGGCCCAACTCGCCGGCATGGCTGCGCTCAACGGCGCGGTCTTCGGCCTGTTTCCCATCGGCTGGATCGTGCTCAACGCCATGTTTGTTTACCATCTGTCGGTCGAGACAGGGCAGTTCGCCGTCCTCCAGCGCATGATCGCGGGAGTCTCCGGCGACCGCCGCATCCAGGCCCTGCTCATCGCCTTCAGCTTCGGCGCTTTCATCGAGGGCGCGGCCGGTTTCGGGGCCCCGGTCGCCATCACCGGAGCCCTCATGATCGGCCTTGGTTTCAAACCGCTGGAGGCGGCCAAACTCGCCCTCATCGGCAATACCGCCCCGGTCGCGTTCGGCTCCCTCGGCACTCCCCTCACCACCCTGGCGGACATCACCGGGCTCGATCTTATGTCGTTGAGCGCCATGGTGGGACGCCAGCTCCCGCCCTTCTCCCTCCTCGTCCCGTTCTGGCTCATCGCGGCCCAGGTGGGCTGGCGCGGCATGCTCGGCGTCTGGCCCGCCTGCCTCGTCACCGGACTGAGTTTCGGCGTCACCCAGTTTGCCGTCAGCAACTTCCACGGCCCCTGGCTGGTGGACATCGTCAGCGCGGTCGCGGCCATGGCCTCGCTGGTCGCCTTCATGCGTTTCTGGAAACCCAAGGACACACCGGCCAAACCCGTCGAAACGCCCCGCGAAAAGTCCGCCTGGAAGGCCTGGCTGCCCTGGGTTTTCCTCACCGCCTTTGTCTTCAGCTGGGGCATGCCGGCCGTGAAATCAGCACTTAACAGTCTCTACAGCAAAGACATCGAGGTGCCGCTTCTGCACAAGGCGGTGGAACGTGTGCCCCCCGTCGTGGCCCACGCCGAAGTCGAGAAAGCCGTCTTCAAGTTCAACACCCTCAGCGCCACCGGCACGGCCGCCCTCTGCGCTGGTCTCCTCGCCGGTCTTTGCCTCGGGCTCACGCCGCGGCGTCTCTTAAAGCTCTACGGGCAAACGGTTTGGAAACTGCGCGTCTCCCTCCTTACCATCTCCCTCATGCTCGCCCTCGGTTATGTCACGCGCTACAGCGGGACCGACACCACCCTCGGCCTGATGATGGCGTCGTCCGGCGTGCTCTTCCCGTTTTTCTCCCCGCTCATCGGCTGGCTCGGCGTCGCCCTGACCGGCAGCGACACGGCCTCCAACGTCCTTTTCGGCAACCTCCAGCAGGTCACGGCCCACCAGCTCGGCCTCTCCCCGCTGCACATGGCGGCCTCGAACAGCTCCGGCGGCGTCATGGGCAAGATGATAGACGCCCAGAGCATCGTCGTGGCCGGCGCGGCCACCGGCGGCCATCCCGACAGCCCCGACGCCGGGACGGTCCTCCGCAGCGTCTTCTGGCACAGCGTGGCCCTGGCGCTGCTCATGGGGCTGATGGTCATGGCCCAGGCCTACCTCACGCCCTGGATCATCCCGGGTAAGTGAGCCCCTCGGAGACGAAACTCCCCCAAAAACACCTGCCTTGCCTCCGCGTCTCCGCGCCTCTGCGCGAAAAAATAAAAGTCGCCTTCTCACCGACACTTCCGACTTAGCCAAGTCAAAGAATCTCGCGATGGCGCAGAGGTTCAAGTCACGGTGCTCAGAACAACACGGAAACCGAGAAAGCGGTTCCGATCATCGCCACCAGAATACTTCCCACGAAAAGCAGAACGACAAATGTTACTATCCTCGGCGACATTTCCTCCGCGGACGCAGTAGAAAGGCCCGATAGTCCCACGTGGATCAGTCACCTTGCCCCCAGGATAGACCCCCCGATAGTCTTGGCACCATTCACCCACGTTGCCGTGCATGTCATAAAACCCCCAGCGATTGGGCATCTTGGTTCCCACCTCAAACACTTTGTTACTCGCACTGGCATAAAACCAAGCATACTCCCTCAAACGGGTTTCATCATTGCCAAAACAAAAATCCGCACGACTTCCCGCCCGGCAGGGGTATTCCCACTCGGCTTCGGTCGGCAGTCGAAACGCCTGTGTCGAGGACAACCGTCCCGCCATGCGTTCGCGCTCGGACAGTTTCGAGCAAAACGCGAGACAATCGTCACGGGTGACTGTTTCCACCGGAAACTGGGGACGTTTCCTTCGGCTGGGGTTGTTTCCCATGACGCCTTCCCATTGCGCCTGAGTCACTTCCGTTTCCCCCAGATAAAAACCTTTCGTCAGTCGAACCACCGTCGCCGGAGTCTCTTCAGCATTGACCAGCTTTGGCTTCCACTCCGGCCACGGCCCCGGCTTCGCACCGTTGTATTTTTTCTTCAGGTCCTCCACCCAAGGCGTCGGCTCTTCGGTTCCCATGGTGAACTCGCCGGCCGGAACCCAGAGCATCTTAACTTTCAGATCGGCAATGACATGCGGCGTGGTTTCCGTGCGTTCCATTTCAAACTGGCGGTGCTTCCAGGCATCCCGGCCGGCCACTCCGCCCACGACCAAGGCCACCGCCAGCAGCGGTCCGGCCCAGACCCAGCGCGGGAGCGGTTTGCGCTTACTGGCCTCCGGAGCCTGGGGTGAATTCGGCATGTTCTCAGCCACGCACCGCACCCAAAGGCCGGCAACCTCACCTGCCAAGGCAAAGTTGTCCCGAAACCTTCCCCCCGGCCCCATCCTCGGGCTTGTCTCGGCGCCTCCGCGTCTCGGCGCGACAAAACTCGGTTTCCCTCTTCACAGACCATCCCCGACTCCGCCAGGACAATGAATCGCGCGGGGACGCGGCGACACGGAGGTTCAAGACAGGCCCATCGAACAGGCTATTGATTTTCCACATCTTCCCCCTACCCCTTTTTTCCACCGCGATCACTCATCCAAGTGCTTGCAAGATTCCACCATTCTAACATCATTATCCACAATCGGCATTTCGCTCCACCCTTCGGAAACCGATTAACCTCCACCCTATCCCTTCCTCAGCCTCCTGCTGATCATCCTTTCGCGTCCCCCAACCTACTTCCTCATGCCCAAACCCATCATCCTGCTGCTCGTTTGCCTGCTCAGCTTTGTCACCCAGGTCCAGGCCGGCCTTGTCGCCTGGTATAAGTTCGACGAAGCCTCGGGCGACGACGTCCTCGACTCCTCGGGACGCGGCAACCACCTCTCGTTTGCAGGCACCGGCCACTCGCGCACCCAGAAGTCCGGCGCGCCCTTCACCGGATCGGGCAAGTCCCTCTACTTCAACGGCGCCGGCTCGGCCGTGGCCCAGGATTCCTCCGCCGACATCATCCAGGCCCAGACCATCAATTACCTGCGTTCCCGCAGCGGCTCCAAACTGACCCTGACCCTCTGGACCAACACCGACACCGCCACGACCAACTCCTCTCCGTTTTTCTTCTCCCACCTCGACGGTGGCGTGCCCAACCGCCTCTTCGCCTCCCGTCTTCTCCTCAGCGACAGCAAGGTTTACTTTGATGTGGACCAGGATGGCGCGGCTCTCACCCCCTTCGCGAGCCTCTCCGCCACCACCACCAGCCCCGTCAACACCTGGGTCCACTGGGCCTTCGTCTTCAACAACACCGCCGGGGCCAACGCCCTGACCGTTTACCGGGACGGCACCCAGCTGGTCACCGGAGCCAACACCTTCACCGGCAATTTCCCCTGGCAACTGATAGACAAACTGGAACTCGGGGCCCTCACCGGCGGGGCCTACTGGACCGGAGCCATGGACGACCTCGCCCTCTGGGACGAGGCCCTCAGCTCAGCCCAGATCTCCACCATCAAAACCAGCGGGGTGAACGCCATTTTCCGCCCCTCCCTCGACACCTTCTCCGCCACCCCCGGCAACGTCGCCTCCGGAGCCCCCGTGAAACTCTCCTGGACCCTGGCCGAAGGCTCCTGCACCAGCCTCGTGCTTACCCCGGGAAACATCAACCTCCTCCCCGGCACGGTCAACGGCTTCGGCTCAACTACCGTCAACCCCACCGCCACCGCCACCTACACCCTCACGGCCACCGGACCGGGCGGGACCTCCTCCTCCTCCGTCATCATCGGGGTCGGCCTCTCCGAAAATGATTTCCGCATCAACGAGTTGATGGCCGACAACGAGTCCACCCTCTTTGACGATGACGGCAACGCCTCCGACTGGATCGAGATCCTGAATCCCAACGGATTCTCCAAATCCCTCGCCGGCTGGAAGTTAAGCGATGGCACCGGCACCTGGACCTTCCCCGCCGTCAATATGCCCGCCCAGAGTTACCTGGTCGTCTTCGCCTCGGGCCAGGACCGCACCAACCCCACGCGTCCCCTCCACACCTCCTTCAAACTGGCCCGCGAGGGCGGCACCCTCAGCCTCATCCGCCCGGATGCCTCCGTCTCGGCCGCACTCACCTACCCCGGGCAGACTCCGGCCTTCAGCTACGGGGCCATCGCCGCCCAAACCACCTCCAGCACCTACATCGCGGCCGGGCAGGCCGGGGTGATGCGCTACCTGGTGCCCACCGCCGCCAATCCAGCCTCCACGGCCGATTGGACCTCGGCCACGTTTGACGACGCCGCCTGGACCGCCGCCAGCGGCACCGCCATCGGCTTCGACAGTGACACCAACCCGGCCACCACGTTTGCCCCCCACTTCACGGTGGACCTCGGCAGCCCCTCGGCCGTCCCCCTGACCAACCCGATGTTCGGCGTCAACGCCACCCTCTACACCCGCTACACCTTCAACGTCGCCGACAAAGGCTTCGCCAACGCCCTCACCCTCAAAATCAAATACGAGGACGCCTGCGTCGTGTATCTCAACGGCGTGAAAGTCTTCAGCTCCCCGGGAGCCCCGGCCTCACCGCTTTGGAACTCCACCGCCACCGCCGCTCGAACCGAAAGCCTGGCCATGGTTTACGATACCGTGGACATCTCCGCCCTCGGCCTCGCCGCCCTTCAGAACGGAAAAAACGTCCTCGCCATCCAAGGGCTGAACGGATCGGCCTCAAGCAACGATTTCCTCCTCGCCCCGGTTCTGGAAGCCTCCGCCTTCCAACTCACCAACCTCCACCTCTCTCCGCCCACCCCGGGCGCGGCCAACAGCGCGGCCGGCACCCCCGGCCCCCTCATTGCCGACATCAAGTCCGGCCTGGTGGACCCCCTGGGGCAATCCCGCCAGCCCAACCGCCCCGGGTTCGTCTCCGGCACCAAGGTGGCCGATTCCATCACCCAGTTTTCCACCACCCAGGGCCAGAACGGTTGGACCTACGGTTACCTCAGCACCGACATCACCACCTACGCCGGGACCTTCACCCCGTTCACCGCCGGCCAGACCGTCGCCATCGGCAACAACTGGGGGACCGGGTGGAGGGCGGGAACAATCGCCACCATCGGGGCTGATTACACCTACCCGAATGGCACCAACAACGGCACCCTCATGGTCCCCGTCCGCCGCTGGACCTCCACCTTCGCCGGCTCCGCCGTGCTCGACGGCTTCTTCCACCATATCCAGAACGCCGGAGATGGCACCCGCTGGCAGCTTTACAAAAACGGCGTGGCCCTGCTTGACGGGGATCTCGTCACCGCGGGAAACCAACCGGTCACCGTCAGAACCACCCTCCGCCGCTTCACCCTCCCCGTCACCCTCGCCGTCGGCGACCGCATTGACATCGTCTGCGACCCGGGCACCACCGGGACCGACACCAACGACGGCTCCCGCACCATGCTCCGGGTTTACCAAAACCCCACGGCGGAAAACGCCGCCATCCATGACCTGACCCTCCCCGTCACCGCCACCATCCTGCCCACCCTTTCCCCCATCGCCTCCGCCAGCCTCACCTACCGCGTGGACTTCGGCACCGAGGTTACCCTCCCGATGACTTTGGGAGCCAGCAACATCTGGTCCGCCAGCATCCCCCTCGCCAGCGTCCGCGGAGGGCAGCTCGTCCGCTGGAAAGTCACCGCCACCGACACCGCCGCCCGCTCCAGCAAGCTCCCCACCTACCTCTCGACCACCGATTCCCCCCAATACGAGGGCACCGTCGCGCTCGACACCGATCTGGCCCCCAACACCCAGCTTCCCGGCCTCCACCTCTTCACCCCCAACCCCCTCGACCTCACCACCGCCGTCGGCGCACGCACCTCGCTCTTCTACGGCGGAGTGCTCTACGACAACATCCAGATTGACGCGCACTCGGTCCCCGGCTCCTCCGCCGGCTTCGCCAAAAAGTCCATGGATGTGGACTTCAACCAAGGCAAACGCTTCAAGTTCAGCCCCACCGGCAAGGGCCACACCGACATCAACCTCATCACCAACTGGCGCGACCGCTCCAAACTGCGCAACCCCCTGGCCTATGCCACCTTCGGCCTCGTCGGCACTCCCACCCTCCCCGCCCAGGCCGCCCGTGTCAGCGTCAACGGCTCCTTCTACGGCATCATTGACATGATCGGCGAAGGCAACGAGGGCGTGCTCTCCGAGGCCGGGCTCGACCCCAACGGATCCCTCTACAAGGTCCAAAACAGCCTCAACACCGCCGCCTCCAACGTGGAAAAACGCACCCGCAAGGGCGAAGGCTCCCAGGACCTGACGGACTTCATCGCCGGTGTCAGCCAGGGTGTTGGCTTCGGCTCCGCCACCAACCCCGGTCCCATCGCCGCCCGCGACAACTACTTCGCCGACAACGTGGACCTGCCCGCCACCCTCAACTTCCTGGCCGCCATGACGTTGAGCACCTCCAACGACTGGGGGCACAAGAACTTCTTCATCTACCACGACAACGACCGCACCGGCATGTGGCGGCCCATCCCCTGGGACCTCGACCTCTCGATGGGGCACCAGTGGAACGCCACTGAAAGTTACTTTGACGACGACTTCGTCCAGTTCGGCACGGCCAAAAGCGCGGTCTTCAACGTTTCCACCGGCCCCAACCCCCTCTTCCGCACCTTCTGGGAGGACTCCACCCTCCTCGGCATGACCCAGCGCCGCATCCGCACCGTCCTCGACCAGCTTTGGACCGCGACAGCCACCACTTCCACCCCCACCTTGGAACAGCGGATGGACGCCTATCTGGCCAAACTCAACCCGCCCGGCGTGGCCGAGAGCGACGCCGCCCTCGACGACGTCATCTGGGGCTTCTGGAACCAGCACTACGGCACGTACCCCTACCGTTCCGCCGCCGACGAAGCCGCCCGCATCAAGTCCAACTTCATCCCCACCCAGCGCAACTCCTTCTTCTCCAACAGTCCCGCCTTCGACGGAGGCCCCTTCCCCGCCTCCCAGGCCGCCGTTCCCACTGGCATCACGTTCGGCACTTTCGCGGCCAACCCCTCCTCCGGCAACCAGGACGAGGAGTTCATCGAGATCGTCAACAGCTCCTCCAGCTACGTGGACCTCTCCGGCTGGACCCTGGCCGGCGGTGTCACCTTCACCTTCCCGTCCGGGGCCGTCATCTCCCCCGCCGGCAACACCCGCTTCAACGGCCGCCTCTACATCGCCAAGTCCGTCTCCGGCTGGAAAACCCGCCTGACCACCCCCAAAAAG
>JANOBW010000284.1:0-4374 GCA_031411855.1 Opitutia bacterium | reverse complement strand
GACTCCAACCCGATCACGGTCGTAAACTTCACCAACAACCTGGGGGCCACCGCCTCCAACTTCGCCCTGGCCAATTCCGCCAGCTACCGCACCGCCACCTTCAGCGTCAACGCCAACTCGGTGACCCTGACCCCCGGCGTGGTCGCGCAGACCTGGACCGGCACCACCACCGCGATCTGGGATGTGGGCACCGCCGGCAACTGGTCCGATGCTTCCGGCAAGTTCTTCTGGGGTGACACCGTCGCCTTCACCGACTCCGGCGCGAATCCCGCCATCACGCTCACCGGCAACCTCCAGGCCGCCTCCATCCTGGTGGACTCCACCACCAACGCCTACACGTTTACCGCTTCCGCCGGCAATGTGCTGGCCGGCCCTGGCAGCCTCCTCAAGAAGGGTTCCTCCGTGCTGACCCTCGCGGGCAACGTCGCCAACACCTTCACCGGCGGCACCGTCATCAGCCAGGGCACCGTCAACATCCAGAACGCCGGCTCCCTCGGCACCGGGGCCATCACCCTGGGTAATGTGGACACCGGGGCCGCGAACGTCGGGCTCTACCTCGACACCAACCGCTCGGCCGTTGTTCTTCCGGTCAGCGTCACGGCCAATGGCACCGGCACGGCCACCCTCGGCTCCCGCGCCACCATCGTCACGTCGGGCGACACCAACAACTTCCAGAATGTCACCCTGGCCCGTGACGTGGTCTTCGATTCGAACGCCACCGATCGCACCGACTACCGCAACGTCACCGGCACAGGCAACATCACCATCACAGGCGTCGGCCGCTCCCTCCTCGGCGGCACCAACACCTTTGTTGGCAATGTCACCGTCAATGTCGGTGTCGGCGGCACCCTCCAGACCGGTGTGGCCACGGCGGGAAATCAAAACTTCATTCCCGACACGGCCAACCTCACCGTCAACGACACCGTCGGCAACACCGTCGCGGAATACCGTCTCTCCTCCGGGGGTGAAACCATCGCCGGCCTCTTCGGCAACGGCACCGTTGATGTCAACTCCATCAACGGCACCCTCACCGTCGGCACGGGAAATGTCTCCAGCACCTTCTCCGGCCAGTTGGTCAACGGCGGGGCCTTCACCCTGGGTCTCACCAAGATCGGCACCGGCACCCTCACCCTCTCCGGCAACAGCACCTCCACCGGTGCCGTCACCGTCAGCGCCGGTTCGGTCGTCATCGGCGACGGTGCCACTTCCGGCGCCATCGGCGGCGCGCTCGCCGTCGCCACCGGCACCACCGTCACGGTGGACCGCTCCGACGCCTCCGTCCTGCCCGGAGCCTTCTCCGGCGTGGGCACGTTCAACAAGAACGGCGTGGGCAGCTACACCCTCAGCGCGGGCGGCTCCTTCGGCGGTGTGATCAATCTCAACGCCGGTTCCATCGTCGTCAACGCCACCAACCCCTGGGGCACCCAGCTGGCGGCGGCACCGACGTTCAACCTGGCCGCCGGCACCACCCTGACCAACACCAGCACCAGCGTCCACGCCCACGTCGGCAACATCACCATGGCCGGCGGTTCGTCCTGGACCACCGGGGCCGGCACCGGCTCCTACAATGGCGAGAACTACCAGCTCAACGGCACCCTCACCGTGACCGGCGGCACCACCGCCGCCCTCATCACCCGCGAGGCCGCCCGCACCGATGCCAACTCCGGCGTCTCCCTCCGCGGCAACATCACGTTCAATGTGGCGGATGTGACCGGCACCGCCGCCTCCGACCTCGTGGTCTCCACCGAGTTGGAACCCTCGGACCTTGATACCGGTGCCTCCCAGAGCGCCGTCACCAAGACGGGTGTCGGCACCCTGGAACTGGCCAACGCCAACTCCTACACCGGCGGCACCACCATCAGCGCCGGCACCGTGAAGCTGGGTAACAACGCCGCCCTCGGCACCGGCGCCGCCTCCGTCGCCTCCGGAGCCACCCTTGACCTCGGCGGACAGAGCGTGACCAACTCGGTCACGCTCCCCACCGGTTCCACCCTCACCGGCACGGGAACCCTTCTGGTCGCGGGTAACACCGTCTCGGGCACCATCAACCCCGCTGGCACTTCCACCGGCAGCGTCTCGTTCACCAACACCACCCTGACCCTGGGAGCCACCTCCGTCGCCAACCTCCTGATCGGCGGCACCACCGGCGGCACCTACGATGTCATCGGCGCCAACGGCCCCATCAGCCTCGCCACCGGTGCCGTGGTCAACGTCACCATCTCCGGCTTCACCCCCGCCGCCGGCAACTCCTGGGACCTCCTCAACGACGACGGCGGTGTCACCAGCACGGCCACCCTCAACCTGCCCAGCCTCCCCGCCGGCCTGGGTTGGAACAGCTCCTCGTTCGCCACCACCGGTGTCATCAGCATCGTCACCACCGACCCGCTCGTCACCTTCACCGGAACCTACGGCCTGACCGGCCCCGACGCCCTGGCCTCCGCCGACCCCGACCACGACGGCATCAGCAACGCCTTCGAATACGCCTTCGGCCTCGTCCCCAACGCGGCCAACAGCCAGGCTGAATACCGCGGCGTGGCCTCCGCCGATGCCGGCCAGCAGCTCACCCTCGCCTACCGCCGGCCCATCGGCGGTGTCTCCGGCGTGACCTACGGCGTCCAGTCCAAGACCGCCGACCTCGACCTCGGCGACACCGGCTGGACCGACGCCGTCCTCGGCGCCGACTACACCCGCGCCATCGTGGACAACGGCGACGGCACCGAAACCGTGACCATCACCTTCATCGGAGCCATCACGTCCGGCAAGAAGTTCGGCCGCATCTCGGTCTCGTTCTAAACCACAGGAACCGCAATACCTTCGGGCCCGCCGCGCGTCATCGCCGGCGGGCCTTTTTTGTGCCGGGTCAGGCAACCCCGAAGGCCGCCCCCGGTCTGGTGGAAAAGATGCGCAAGGCCACATCCTGCTCTTGCAACATATCAACGTATCACGATACGTTGATATGAACTTTAAATCGCGCCATGTCCCACCGCCCTTCCTGTCCCGACTGCACCGCCGAGATCACCGCCGCCCTCGCCCGGCGTATCCTCATCATAGACGGCGCGATGGGCACCACCATCCGCACCTATGGGATGACCGAGGCGGACATGCGCGGCGAGCGTTTCAAAAACGCCCCCAAGGACCTGCTCAACAACGGCGACCTCTTCTCCCTGACCCAGCCAAAGATGATCTGCGACATCCACCGGCGCTTCCTCGAGGCCGGCGCGGACATCATCGAGACCAACACCTTCTCCGCCACCAGCATCGGCCAGAGCGAGTTTTTCATCGAGGACCCCCGTGAGCACGGCGGCCGCAAGGACCCGGCTTTTTTCCAGAAAGTCATAGACGACACATTCCTCCGCGAACTCGCGTGGGAGATCAACGAAACCTCCGCCCGGCAGTGCCGCGAATGGGCCGACCGCGTGGCCAACGCCGACGGACGCCGCCGCTACGTCGCCGGAGCCATCGGCCCGCTCACCATTTCGCTCTCCAATTCCCCCGACGCCGACGACGCCGGTTTCCGCGTCATCACCTTCGACCAGGTCAAGGCCGACTACAAAAACCAGGTCCGCGCCCTCATCGCCGGCGGTTCCGACCTCCTCCTCGTCGAGACCATCTTCGACTCCCTCAACGCCAAGGCCGCCCTTGTCGCCATCCAGGAAGTCTTTGCGGAAGATAAGGTTAAGCTGCCCATCTCCATCTCCGCCGCCGTCGGCCGCGGTGGGGAAACCATGATCTCCGCCCAGACGGTCGAGGCTTTCTGGAACGCCGTCGCCCACGTCAAGCCGCTCTCCGTCGGCCTCAACTGCTCGCTCGGACCGGACCTCATGCGCCCCTTCCTCGGCGAACTGGCCCAGAAATCCTGCTCCCACATCTCCTGCTATCCCAACGCCGGCCTGCCCAACCCCTTGTCCCCCACGGGCTTCGACCTCAAACCCGAGGACATGGGCAACTACCTCGGCGAGTTCGCCCACAGCGGCCTGATCAACATCGCCGGCGGCTGCTGCGGCAACACGCCCGAACACATCGCGGCCATCGCCAAAAGCCTCGAAGGCCGCCACCCCCGCGAACTCCCGCGCAACCCCACCCGCACCACCGTCACCGTCCCCGGGACCGCCAATCTCCCGATTGGCACTGCCTCGCCAAATCAAGAATCAAGAATCAAGAATCAAGAATCTCCCAAGCCCCTCCGCCTCTCCGGCTCCCAGCCCTTCACCCAGCAGATCGGCCAATACATGATGATCGGCGAGCGCACCAATGTCGCCGGTTCCCCCAAGTTCGCCAAACTCATCAAGGAGGGCAAATTCGAGGAGGCCGTGGACATCGCCGTCCAGCAGGTCAAAAACGGGGCCAACGTCATTGATATCTGCATGGACGAGG
>JANOBW010000283.1:0-4188 GCA_031411855.1 Opitutia bacterium | reverse complement strand
CCCTGACCCAGAACGGCCTGGCCGCCGACAAAATCCAGCAATACGTCGGCGTCACCTGGCTCAAAACCCAACCCTTTGCCCATGAGCGCGCCGACGCCTCCCGCCCCTGGATGGATCCCGGCGGACCTTCCCTCCTCGGCTCCGCCCGTGACGCGGCATGCAAGGCCGACATTCTCTCGGTCCTCCGCCGCAGCAGCCAGTTGAACAGCTCCGAAATCTCCGACATCTCCCCGGGAAAAATCGGCAACAACCCCCTGGGCACCAACAACGGACAAGGACACCCGGCCAACCCCGCCACCGGACTTCCCTACCCCGCCAACCCCGTCGCCACCGGCGACTTCGCCCGCGTCCTGGCCGAGTTCTGGGCCGATGGGCCCAACTCGGAAACTCCCCCCGGCCACTGGCATGTCCTGGCCAATCAGGTCACCGACAATCCTTTGACCATCAAACGTATCGGCGGCACCGGTCCGGTCGTCAGCGATCTGGAATGGGACGTGAAAACCTACTTCGCCCTCGGCGCCGCCACCCACGACGCCGCCTGCGCGGCCTGGTCCCTCAAGCGCTGTTACGAGGGCGTCCGCCCCATCACCCTCATCCGCTACATGGCCGGGAAAGGACAGTCCTCGAACCCAGGCGCGCCTTCCTATCACGTTGAAGGGCTTCCACTTGAACCAGGTGTGGTCGAGGTTGTTACGGACGAAACCGCGGCCCCAGGCGGACGCCATTTCGGGGTCGGGACCGTCGGCGACATGGTCGTCTATTCCTGGCCCGGCGAACCGGGCGACACCACCACCCAAACCTCGCCGGTCCGTTGGATCAAAGCGAAGGACTGGGTGCCCTATCAGCGCAAAACCTTCAACACCCCGGCCTTCCCCGGCTATGTTTCCGGCCACAGCACCTTCAGCCGCGCCGCCGCCGAAGTCCTCACCGCCATGACCGGCAGCCCCTACTTTCCCGGCGGGCTCGCCACCTTCACCGCGCCGGCCCACACCTACCTCGTCTTTGAACGCGGCCCCACGCAAACCGTTCAACTCCAGTGGGCCACCTATGCCGACGCCGCCGACCAGGCCGGCCAGTCCCGTCTGTGGGGCGGCATCCACGTGCCGGAGGACGACCTCACCGGCCGCATCGTCGGCCATCAGTCCGGCCTCAACGCCTGGAACCTCGCGAAACGCTATTTCGACGGCAGCATCATGTCCGAAGTCATCATCCCGGAACTGACCTTCCTTCCCGGCAATCTGGTCAAAGTCTCCTGGCCCAGCCGCCGCTGCCTCTATTACCGGGTGGAAACCTCCTCCGATCTCATCATCTGGGCGTCAGCCTCGGCCAAAACCGCCGCCACCGGCACGGAAATGACCCTGACCCTGGCCCAGCCTTCCGCCTCCTCCGCGTTCTACCGCGTGGTCTGGTCCGCCACTCCTTGAATCTGCGGATGGTTTGTTTTGATAAGGGGGGTCGGTCACCACGAAAAATCCCACCTCGGCTCTCGCCTTTCCGCAGGTTTACCTCCTACGTGGACCGGTTCCTGCTTTTCGGATAATCCCCATCCCCATTCGCCTTCACGACACCATCCACATGTCACAGGTCACAAGTCACACGGTTTCCACCTCCGGGCCACTCTCCAACTCCGATCTCGACCCGGTTCCCCTGGAAAAGCGCACGTGGTCACAGTGGAGCATCGCCGCCTTGTGGATCTCGATGTCGGCCTGCATCCCCACCTACATGCTGGCCTCCTCCCTCATTGGCGGCGGCATGAACTGGTGGGAGGCGATCCTGACCATCTTCCTCGGCAACCTCATCGTGCTGATTCCCATGGTGTTAAACGCCCACGCCGGGACCAAATACGGCATCCCGTTTCCCGTTTTCTGCCGGGCCTCCTTCGGCACCCTCGGTGCCAATGTCCCGGCCCTCCTCCGCGCCCTCGTGGCCTGCGGCTGGTTTGGCATCCAGACATGGATCGGCGGCAGCGCCATTTTCAAGATCCTGGCCGTCTTCTGGCCGTCCTTGGCCGACCCCGCCGCCACCCAGTTTCTCGGCATCACCGGCCCGCAATTCGCCTGCTTTATGTTCTTCTGGGCCATCAACATGCTGGTCGTTTACAAGGGCATCAACTCCATCCGGCTCCTCCTCAACATCAAGGCGCCTCTGCTCATCATCCTCGGTCTGCTTCTCCTCGGCTGGGCTTACCAGGCGGCGGGCGGGTTCGGCCCCATCCTTTCCCAACCTTCCGCCTTCGATCCGGGCCAGCCCAAGGCCGGGCAGTTCTGGCCCTATTTTTTCCCCGCCCTCACCGGCATGATCGGCTTTTGGGCCACGCTCTCGCTCAACATCCCCGACTTCTCGCGCTACGCCCGCACCCAGCGCGATCAGATCGTCGGCCAGGCCATCGGGCTTCCCCTCACCATGGCCCTCTATGCCTTCATCGGCGTGGCCGTCACCTCCGCCACCCACATCATTTACGGTCAGACGATTTGGGACCCCGTGGACGTCCTCACCCGTTTTAAAAACCCCGTCGTGCTCGTCGTGGCCATGCTCGCCCTCTGCCTCGCCACCCTTGCCACCAACATCGCCGCCAATGTCGTCTCCCCGGCCAACGACTTCGCCCACCTCAACCCCAGCCGCATCTCCTTCCGCATGGGCGGCTACCTGACCGGCCTCATTGGCATCCTCATGATGCCGTGGAAGTTGCTGGCCGACCCCAGCGGCTACATCTTCACCTGGCTCGTCGGCTACAGCGCCCTCCTCGGGCCCATCGGCGGCATCATGATCGCCGACTACTTCATCGTCCGCAAACGCGTCCTCGACCTCCCCGGCCTCTACGACCCGAACGGCCCCTACCGCTACTCGAACGGCTTCCATCTCGCCGCCCTCCTCAGCCTCGTCCTCGCCATCCTCCCCAACCTCCCCGGCTTCCTCGTCACCATCCAAGCCATCCCGGCCGACTCCGTCCCCGGCTTCTTCGTCGAACTCTATCATTACGCGTGGTTTGTCGGGTTTGGCTTGGCCTTTGGGCTGTATCTGTTGCTTCGGAAAATGACGAATAACGAATGACAAATGACGAAAATAAACTTCTGAATTTCAAAGCGATTTATCAACTCCAGCTGCAACCAAAACTCACCCATCTTCAATTCGTAATTTGTCATTCGTTTTTCGTCATTTTCAACTTCCCCTCTTCACTTCTTCTCCCCTTCACCTCTTCCTGCCTTTTCCCATGCCTCCCCAACTCCCCCCCACCCACTTTACGCCCCGTCCCTACACCGGCCCTTCCGCCGCCGAGGTTCTTGCCACCCGCCAGCAGTTTCTCAATCCCGGCATCTTCCATTATTACAAAAAGCCGCTCATGATCGTGGAGGGAAAGGCCCAGTGGCTCTTCGACGAAACCGGCCGCCGCTACCTCGACGGTTTTGGCGGCATCGTCACGGTCAGTGTCGGCCACTGTCACCCCAAGGTGGTCGCCGCCGCGCATGAGCAGAACGACCTCATCGCCCACACCACCACGATCTATCTGAACCCAGGCATCGCGCTCTACGCCAAGGAGTTGGCCGCCAAGATGCCCGGCGATCTCAAGTGCGTTTACTTCACCAACTCCGGCTCCGAGGCCAACGACCTCGCCCTCCTCATGGCCCGCGCCTACACCGGCAGCTTCGACGCCATCGCCCTGCGCAACTCCTACCACGGCGGCGGCAACTCCACCATGGGCCTCACCTCCCATTCGACGTGGAAGTTCAACGTGCCCACCAACTTCGGCTTCCAGCACGCCCTCATGCCCGACACCTACCGCGGCCCCTACGGCGCGGACGATCCCGAGGCCGGACGCAAATACGCCGACGATGTCCACAACCTCATCCAGTTCGGCACCTCCGGCAAAATCGCCGCCTTCTTCGCCGAATCCATCCAGGGTGTGGGCGGGGCCGTCGTCTTCCCCGACAGCTACCTCAAACGCGCCTACGAACACGCCCGCGCCGCCGGCGGCCTCTGCGTGGCCGACGAGGTCCAGGCCGGCTTCGGCCGCACCGGCACCCACTTCTGGGGCTTTGAAACCCAGGGCGTGATCCCCGACATCGTCACCATGGCCAAGGGCATCGGCAACGGCTGCCCCCTCGCCGCCGTCGTCACCACCCCGGCCATCGCCGCCACCCTCACCCAGCGCATCCACTTCAACACCTACGGCGGCAACCCCGTCTCCTG
>JANOBW010000282.1:0-3633 GCA_031411855.1 Opitutia bacterium | reverse complement strand
CAAACTCCCCGATCTCTGGGAGGTGACCGACTTCCTCGGCACCCGGTCCGAACCCCAGCCCTGCCTGCGCAAGGATTTCATGATCCACCCCGTCCAGGTGGTCGAGGCCGCCGAGGCCGGGGCCCGCTGCATCCTCCTCATCGTGAGGGCTTTGGACGACGCCACCATGGCCGATCTCTACCGCTGCGCCACCCTCGCCGGGCTCGACAGCATCTTCGAGATCCACCACGAGGCCGACCTGGAACGCGCCCTCAACACCCAGGCCAGAATCATCGGCGTGAACAACCGCGACCTCGCCAACTTCACCACCAACCTCGCCCTCTCGGAACGCCTCATCCCCCAGATGCCCGACCACATCACCGCCATCAGCGAAAGCGGCATCTTCACCCCCGAGGACGCCGCCCGCGCCCGGGCGTGCGGGGCCGACGCCATCCTCGTCGGCCAGGCCCTCATGGAATGCCCCGAGAACCAGCTGGAAAACCTCGTCCAGGCCATGCGCTGCGGCTGAACGTTTCTGTTTCCCGCAACCTCCCCCCCCAATGAACCTTCGACCTTCCCACATTTCCCTTCTGGCTGGCGCCGTGGTTCTGATCGTCGCGGTCTGGTTGTTAATGAGGCAGGGTGACACGCCCCCCACCCCCGCCGCCGGAAATCCGGCCGTAAGTTCAAAGTCCACGAAAAAACTCGCCGGCCCACTGGCGACAAATCCCGACGACACAGCACCACCGCCCTCCTCCGCAGGTCCCGGTCAACCCCACATCACCCTGGCTCAAATTTCACCCTGGCTGGAGAGGTCCGGACGTTCCCCCGAGGCCTTGGTTGCGGCCTGGGAACTCACCCAAGATCCTGCCCTGGAGGCCGAAATGGCCGAAAAACACGCGGGCAACCCCTTGGTTTGCCTGATGCTTTTGCAAAACCCCGATGGCACCATCAACCAGGCCTGGGTGGACCGCCTCCGCCTGGCCGATCCCAACCACCCGCTGCCGGACTGCCTCGCCGTCGCCCAGGCCGCCCAAGCCGGGGACATCGGAGCCGCCAAAGCCGCACTCGCCCAGGCTCTGACGAAAAAAGATCCACTCAACCTGCGGGAGAAGGAACGCATCGCCGCCATCCGCGAGGCCACCGCCGCCATGAGCGTTTCCCCGGCGGAGGCTGCCATGGCCCCGTCCACCGTTTTCAAGCGGAATCAGGCCACCCAAAACATTATCCAAGGTGCGATGGCCCTGGCCAAACAGGCCAAAACCATCGCGGCCTCCGGAGATGCTTCCGGCGCGGAGGAAGCCGCCGGGGCCGCCATCACCCTCACCGCCTTCCTCGGGACCAACGCCAACGAGACCCTCATGCAACGGCTGGGAAAAGGCGCCGTCATCGCCCGCGCCTCGGAGATACTCCCGCCCGAAACCGAGCTCGGAAACAGCGGACGCACCATCGCGCAGGCCCTGCAGGAGGACGAAAAAAACAAAGAGATCACTCGGCAGTTTATCAGCCTCTCCCTCGAAACCGCTCCCCCCGCCGATTCCAACGCCTTCTGGGACCAGTGGCTCATCGGTGGCGAAATCGGGGCCATGCAGTGGGCGATCAAACGATTTGGTGGCCGCGAAACCGGAAAATAACACCATGCGCGAAATGCTTGAAGCCGTCTCGGCCGAACTGAAACGCCTCCGCTGGGAGGGCGTGGACGCCGTCTATGTGACCGAGGAAACCCTCGCCCGACTCCGCCTGGCCGCGCGTTCGCAAGCCCCCGCCCCGGCCGCAGCCCAGGTCCCGAGCGCCCATGATCTCGTCCAAGCCCGTTCCTTCGAAGGCGTCCAGCAGGAAGCCAAGGCGGCCCTCGCGGCCGAATACACAGGCGGACCCATTTCCATCCCTTCCGCCACTGCCGGACCGGTCCGCCGCGCCCCCGAACCCGCCGTCGTGGTGGCAGCTTCGCCCACCGCCGACGTCCCTCCGCCCACACCTTTCACCCTGCCCGCCGGTTCCCAACAGGAACAATGGAACTGGCTGAAGGACAAGGTCTTGAATGATCCCGTCTGCCGCGCCCACGTCCGCCCCGGCAAACACGTCGTGCTCGGGATCGGCTCGCTCGAAGCCGACATCTTTTTCTGCGGCGAGGCCCCCGGGGCCGAGGAGGAGACCCAGGGCGAACCGTTTGTCGGTCCAGCCGGCCAGCTCCTCACCCGGATGATCCAGGCCATGGGGTTGAAACGGGACCAGGTTTACATCGGCAACATCATGAACTGGCGCCCCGAGATGGACTCCGAGTTCGGCAACCGGCCGCCCTCCGAACAGGAGATGGCCTACTGCCTCCCCCACCTCCGCAAACAGCTGGAGATCATCAAGCCCAAGGTCATCGTCGCCCTCGGCGGCACCGCCATCAAAGGCCTCCTGGGCGCGGACATGGCCATCGGTAAAGCCCGGGGCAAGTGGCACGAATGGGCCGGCATCCCCCTCATGCCCACCTTCCACCCCAGTTACCTCCTCCGCAACAACACCATGAAGACCAAGCGCCAGGTCTGGGAGGATCTCATGCTCGTGATGGAACGCATCGGCCTGCCCATCAGTTCCAAGCAGCGCGGGTATTTCACGGAACCGCCCCAAGGGTGACGGAGTTGCCAGGGGGTTCCCCCTTGAGATGCGCGGTTGCCTTCCCGTCCGAAGCCGTTTCGGTGGGGCCATGGATCCCATCAACTACAAAATCCTCCACGTCATCTCACTTCTGGTCCTGAGCGGCTGGATCTTCATGAGTTTTGCCAACCCGGCCCCCGAGCGCCGCAAGAAGACCCTCATGATCACCGGCATTGCCGGCCTGCTCATGCTTGTCAGCGGTTTCGGCATGATGGCCAAATACCACTACGGCTACGGCTCCACCTGGGTCATCGTCAAGGTCGTGTGCTGGCTGGGTCTTATGGCCTTGGGCGGCATGGCTTTCCGCAAACCCGGCAAGACCTGCGCCCTCACCGCCATCGTCCTGGTCCTGCTCTCCGTCGCCGTCACCATGGTTTACACGAAACCCGGCCACACGGTCAACGTCCCGGCCGTTCCTGATGTTTTGCAAAAATAATCCTTGAACTCCGCCCGGGGTTTGCTTCTCTCACACCTTCCAAAACGCACCTGTAGCTCAATTGGATAGAGCGTCTGACTACGGATCAGAAGGTTTGGGGTTCGAGTCCCTACAGGTGCGCCACTTTTAAGGCCCTTAACTTCAACGAGTTAAGGGCCTTTTTGCTTGGAGCAACAAACGGTCGTGATGCCACTTTTGCTGCCAGTTCGCCCCCTTCGTTTTCACTTTGAGTCTGCTCTGCGCGTAGCGCACCCAAGAGGCTCAAGTTGGCAGGGAAGAACCGTAAACTACCTTTTTCGATTCTTCCGGTCCGAATCCCTTGCTCCTTGGTTTGCCGCGTTCCCTCAACTGCCTCATCCCTGCCTTGCCTTCGCTGCCTAGAATCCATCCTTAAATCAAACATGCCCGCCCCTGCCCATCACTCCGGCCTTCGTGATAACCACCAACGGGGCTCGGTCGCGGATTTCCTCAAGGAAAAGGTCAGGGATGGGTCCAAGCTTTCGGTCGTTTCGGCCTACTTCACCATCTACGCCTACGACGCCCTACGCCAAGACCTCGACCGCATCGGCCAC
>JANOBW010000281.1:0-3699 GCA_031411855.1 Opitutia bacterium | reverse complement strand
ATCGTTCCCGGCGAGGCACTGTTCGTCGATGAGGATGAAGACCCATTCGTGTTTCCAGGGAACGTTTTCCAGGGCCCAGTTCTTTTTCTTGGGCCAGATGCCGTTGAAGGCAAACTGGACCACCCGTGCGCCCGCCTCCGCGGCCATCTTCTGGGTGCCGTCCACACTGGCCGAGTCCACGACGACCACCTCATCCGCCCAGGTGATGGAGGCAAGGCAGCGTGGCAGGTTGCGGGCCTCGTTTTTGACGGGGATGAGAAAGGAAACGGGGACTTTGTTCACGGTGGAAGGCAGTTTTAAAGACGCCAAAGTTGGGCCCTCAAGCCAAACTCTAACTTCAACTTGGTCAGTTTTTACTGGAAAACCCGGTCAGGGCCAAGTTTGGTGTTATCTTACCCATGAAAAACCTCCTCTACGGAGCCTCGCTTGTCCTCCTCTTTTTCGCCTCCGTCGCCGCCGTGGTTGCCGTCCTTCTCAACAAGGAAAAATCCGAGGAGGACTCGTTGCTGAAAAGCGAGGGGGCTGCCAGCGTGGCTTTGGTGGACCTGGACGGCCAGTCCCGGGTCTCTTTCGGGGTGGCCGGAGGCCGTCTCGTCCTGCTTTCCAACGTCAAGGTCAAGGAGAAGTCCCCCGCTCCCGCCTCCCCGAACCGCTCGCTCAATCTGAACAACCCGGTGTTTGCCCGCCTGCTGGACGACACCGGCCGTGAGATGCTGAAGGTGCGGGTGCCCTGTGAGGAGGTCCAGGTTTTGACCGCCGCCGACACCGAATTGAAAGCCCTTCCTCCCAAACTTTCCTTTGCGTTTGATATCCCCAGCATCCCGAGGACCAGCGAGCTCGAACTCTTTTTTATGCAGGGCCCATCGGGACTGAAGAGCCTGGGCCGTTTTTCCCTGCCTCCCGCCACCGACTGATTTTCATCATGAGCCAACCCGTCCGCAAAGTTGCCATTCTCACCGCCGGGGGGCTCGCCCCCTGCCTCAGCTCCGCCGTCGGCGGCCTGATCGAACGCTATTCCGAAATCTGCCCGGAGGTGGAGATCATCTGCTACCGCAGCGGCTACAAGGGCCTGCTGCTGGGCGACAGTTTCAAGGTCACCCCCGAGATTCGCGCCCAGGCCCATCTGCTGCACCTCCACGGGGGCAGCGCCATCGGCAACAGCCGCGTGAAACTCACCAACATCAAGGACTGCCTCAAGCGCGGCCTCGTCAAGGAAGGGCAGACTCCGCAGCAGGTCGCGGCCGACCAGCTCATCCGGGACGGCGTGGACATCCTCCACACCATCGGCGGGGACGACACCAACACCGCCGCGGCCGATCTCGCCAAGTTTCTCTCCACCAACGGTTACGACCTCACCGTCATCGGCCTGCCCAAGACGGTGGACAACGACGTGTTTCCCATCGCGCAAAGCCTGGGGGCCTGGACCGCCGCCGAACAGGGCGCGAAGTTTTTCGGAAACGTCGTCGCCGAATGCGGCGCCAACCCCCGCATGCTCATTATCCACGAGGTCATGGGCCGCAGTTGCGGCTGGCTCACCGCCGCCACCGCCAAGTCCTACCGCGACCAGCTCGCCACCCGCCATTTCCTGCCCGGCCTCGGCCTTTCCCGCGAGCGCCACGATGTCCACGGCATCTACCTTCCCGAACTCTCCGTGGACATCGCCTCCGAGGCCGACCGCCTGCGCCGCGTGATGGACAAACACGACTGCGTGAACCTCTTCATCAGCGAGGGCGCGGGAGTGGCCGACATCATCCGCGAGAAGACCGCCAAGGGCGAGGAGATCGTCCGCGACGCCTTCGGCCACGTCAAACTCGACACCATCAACCCCGGCAAATGGTTCGGTGACCAGTTCGCCAAAATGCTTGGGGCGGAGAAGGTTCTGGTGCAAAAATCCGGCTATTTCGCCCGCGCCGCCGCCTCCAATGCCGACGACCTTCGTCTCATCAAGTCCTGCACCACGCTGGCCGTGGAATGCGCCCTCCGCCGCGAAGGCGGCGTGATCGGCCACGACGAGGACCACGGCATGCGCCTGCGCGCCATCGAGTTCGACCGCATCAAGGGCGGCAAACCCTTCGACACGAGCTCGGCCTGGTTCCTGGAAACGCTCATGAACATCGGCCAGCCCCTGGGCACCAAGGCCGAGGTCGAACACTGAGGCGGGTCGCACTTGGCCCACTTGTTTCGGAAGATCATTTTCGGCCTTGCCAAGTGACGCCGAGCCCTTTGCCTTCGCCTCTCTTTCGGGGAGATAGCTCAGTTGGTTAGAGCGCCTGCTTCACACGCAGGAGGTCCGGGGTTCGAGCCCCCGTCTTCCCACCATCTTAAAGACGCCCGAATCCGCTGTTTATGCGATTCGGGCGTTTTCTTTGGCGAAGGTGAGGGCGACAAAACCGGACGCACTCGCGCGGTTTTGTCTTGAATTCACTCCCCGGGATCGGTGGCCAGAAAGTGACCATGGCGTCCGTGTTCCCTGCCACCTCCGCCCGCAAAAATCCCTTGAACGTATTGAACTTCTGCCCGACTCCTTTGGGCTGCCGCTTTCATTAAGGCATATTTTTGAAATATGGGTTACTTTCTGATTGTAAGAAATTGTTAAGGCCAGAAATTTGATGTGATGGAGCGTTTGAATCTGCGTGATGCCCCTCAGGTTGGTTTTAATTAACACTTACATTTACCCCTATGAAAACAATACCCCGTTCATCCACGTTTGCCTTCGTCGTTGGTGTGATCCTGCTGTGTTTAGCTAACAATGCCTCGGCTGTGACCAGAACTTGGACTGGGGCAGGGGATGGAACCTCTTGGAACAATACGGGAAACTGGAACGGCGTTCTGCCGGGAGTGAACGACGACGCGGTGATTCCTGCCTCGGCCGGGAGCCCCACGGTCATTTCGACAGCGGTCGCCGTCAGGAGCCTCACCTGCAACAGGCCCCTCAGCATGACCGGGGGATCGCTGGCACTCACGGCATCCTCCAGTGTCAGCGCGGCACTCATCCTAAGCGGTGGCACGTTCACGGTTACGGGAACCGGAGTGTCCTTCACCGCTACCGGCTCGACCAGTCTGACCGACTGCACCCTGAATGCTCAAACGGGCGCAACCGTTTCATTCAATACCGCCACATCGTTGACGCGGGTGAATTTGAGGGCGACGGGTGGCGGCAAGCTGCTTTTCCCGGTGGCAACGACTTACGTCAGTCAGGCTTACCGGGTGGACTATTTCATTCAGTCATCCGGAGCTGGCAGCAAGATAGCTCTCCCATCGTTGACCAGTTTCATTGGTAACGATGCGTATTTTGCGCTCACAGCCGATACCGGCGGGGAGGTGGACCTTGCGGGAACTATCGCGAACGTGGGAACCATGACTTTGTCCGATGCCATCTCGACGATCAACGTGGCGACAGTCACCAGTCTTCAAGATACCGGCGTGGCCGCGACCGGGGGAACGATCAACTTTCCCGCTACAACCACTCTGACACGTGTTAATTTAGTTACGACGGGTGGCGGTAAGCTGCTTTTTCCAGTGGCAACGACTTATGTCAGTCAGGCTTACAGAGTGGACTATGTCATTCATTCGTCCGGATCTGGCAGCAAGATTGCTCTCCCATCGTTGACCAGTTTCATTGGTAACGATGCGTATTTTGCGCTCACAGCCGATACCGGCGGGGAGGTGGACCTTGCGGGAACTATCGCGAACGTGGGA
>JANOBW010000280.1:0-4653 GCA_031411855.1 Opitutia bacterium | reverse complement strand
GGCTGCGCCTCCTCGGCCGCCGCCGATTCGGCCTCCTCGCCAGGGCCGGGACCAAGCCCCAAGCAACCCAACATCGTCGTCATCCTCGTGGATGACATGGGCTTCTCCGACCTCGGCTGCTACGGCTCGGAGATCCCCACGCCCAACCTGGACAAACTGGCCGCCAACGGTTTGCGCTTCACCCAGTTCTACAACACCGGCCGCTGCTGCCCGACCCGGGCCGCCCTGCTCACCGGCCTCTATTCGCACCAGACGGGAGTCGGCCACATGGTTGAAAAGAAGGACGCGCCCGGCTACGAGGGCCGCCTCAACGACAAATGCGTCACCTTCGCCGAGGTCCTCAAACCCGCCGGCTACCTCACCGCCATGACCGGCAAATGGCATGTCGGCCAGGCCCAGGGAGTCACCCCCTCCAGCCGGGGTTTTGAACGCTCGCTGACCGCCCCGGCCGGGGGCTTCTACCAGGCGGGATCGCCCCGGGCCGCCCTCTTCCTCAATGGCGAGAAAATCCCCAACGACGACCCCCGGCTGCCCAGGGACTGGTATACCACGGACCTCTGGACCACCTTCGGCCTGAAGTTCGTTGACGAAGCGGTTTCCCAAAAGAAACCCTTCTTCCTCTACCTCGCCCACAACGCGCCCCACTTCCCCCTCCAGGCCCCGGCCGAGGCCATCGCCAAGTTCCGCGGGAAATACCTCGCCGGCTGGGACGCCCTCGGCCAGGCCCGCCACGCCCGCCAGATCGAGATGGGCCTCGTGGACAAGGCTTGGCCCAAATCCCCGCGCGCCGAGGACGTCAAGGCCTGGAACGAGCTCACGCCCGAGGCCAGGGACCGTTTCGACCATCTCATGGCCGTTTACGCGGCCTGCGTTTACCGCATGGACCAGGCCGTGGGCGACCTCGTCAACGGACTGAGGGAACGAGGTGTCCTCGACAACACGCTCATCCTCTTCATGAGCGACAACGGCGGGAACGCCGAGGCCGGCCCGCGCGGCCGCGACGAGGGCGACCCCACCATGGCCGATTCCGACTGGTTCTGCGGCGAAAGCTGGGCCTTCCTCGAAAACACCCCCTTCCGGCGCTACAAACACTTCAACCACGAGGGCGGCATCGCCACCCCCCTCATCGCCCACTGGCCCAAGGGCTTCGGAGCCAAGGGTGAGTTTCGGACCGAGCCGGCCCACCTCATTGACATCATGGCCACCTGCGTGGACGCCGCCGGTGCTTCGTATCCGAAGGAATTCAACGGCAAACCCGTCCTGCCGATGGAGGGCGTCTCCCTCCGCCCCGCCTTCGCCGGCCAGCCGCTGACCGCCTCCCCCCGCCCGATCTTCTGGGAGCACGAGGGCAACGCCGCCGTCCGCCTCGGCGACATGAAACTCGTCCGCGCCGGCCACAAGGGTGCCTGGGAACTCTACGACCTCAAGGCCGACCGCACCGAGCTCCACAACCTCGCCGAGTCACACCCGGAGAAAGTCAAGGAACTCGCCACCCTCTGGGAAGCCTGGGCCGAACGCGCCCAGGTCAAACCCTACCCCGCCGAAGCCAAGGCCGCCAGGAAAGCGAAGGGCGACGAATAAGCCAAACGCGGTCCTCCCTCAAATTGAGGACGGCCGACTCCCGGCTTGTTTCCACCGAAAGCAAAGCCCAAGGTGTCAACTATTACAAACCGCACCATGAAACGCCTCCTCACCCTGGCCCTTCTCGGGCTTGCCACCCTCTCCGCCCAGGCCCAGCGCAGCACGCTTACCACGGTCACCTCCGTCGCCATTTCCGAGGAGGCCGCCGCCGCCCTCAAACAGCTGGACGAAGCCCACCTCCTCCTCGGCCCGCAGCCGCAGGGCTACTTCGAAGGCAAAACCCGCACCGATCTCGCCAGGATCCGCGAGGCCAGCCAGCAGAAGATCAGGGAGCTGGCCGTCACGTTTTACGAAACCCACCCGAAGGACCCGCTCCGCTGGGAAGGCGTCCTCCACATGCTCATGGTCCAGCCCGACTTCGTCACGGGTTACAAGGAGGGGCTCGACCAGGCCAAGGGCCCCGGCCAGGAGTTTCTCATCATGGACGAGGCCGCCAAAGCCGCCTGGACCAAGGAGTTGGGCCTCTACCGTGAGGCCATGCTCAAGGCCAGCGATGTGCCCTGGGAAATCCAGGAAAGCCTCGCCTCCCTTGAGTATCACAAGTCCTTCACCGAGGCCCGCCGGGCCAAGACCTACAATGAGGCCCTGCTTGCGAAAGCGGCCTCGGATCTCGCCACCCGTTTTCCCAAGGGTTACGCCGCCCTCCGGATGCACCTCATGCAGCTGCGGGAAAGCGGCAAGCAGGGCACCGCCGCGGAGGCCGATTTCTGGACCGGGCTGGCCCAAAGCCCGAACGAAAAAGTGGCCGAACGCGCCCGGTCCGAGCTGCGTGTGGCCAACCTCAAGACCAAACCCATGGAGCTCAAGTTTACCGCCGTGGACGGACGCGCGGTGGACCTGGAAAAACTGCGCGGCAAGGTCGTGCTGGTGGACTTCTGGGCCACCTGGTGCGGCCCCTGCGTGGCCGAACTTCCCAACGTGAAGAAGGTCCACGCAAGCTACCATGACAAGGGCTTCGAAGTCGTTGGCATCTCGCTGGATAAGGAATCCGACAAACAGAAGCTCATTGATTTCACGAAGAAAAACGACATGCCCTGGCCGCAGTATTTCGACGGCAAGGGATGGGGCAACGATGTGGCCAAAAGCTACGCCATCACCGGCATCCCCGCGATGTTCCTCCTGGACCAGAAAGGCAACATCGTGACCACCAACGCGCGGGGCGAAAAACTTGAGGCCGAGGTCAAGCGGCTCCTGGGGCTGTGAGTTCGCGTGGGATTACAGCCGGGGTGCCTTGCGGGAGAGAATTGAACCTCAACGTTTTCCGTCGCCGCGGCGGTATTGGAAAGGCACACTCTCGACCACGGCGAAGATGAAGTTGCGGATGCCTCCGCCTTCCTTGTCGGCCTGTTTCACCAGGGCCTTGACGGTGGGTTTGTCGTAATACTCCAAACCGCGCCCAAGCGAGTAGGTCAGCAGGTTTTCGGCGAAGTTTTCGTGCAGAAGGTGCCGCTTGGAGCCGATCAGGATGCCGGTCAGCTCCGCCGGGGTTTTGAATTTTTCCCCGGTCGCGAGCTGGCCCTGGCTGTCCACGGGGAAGCCGGCGTCCTTGTCCCGCCAACGGCCCACGAGGTCGAAGTTTTCCAAACCGAAGCCGATGCCGTCCATGCGCTGGTGGCAGCCCGAGCAGATGGGGTCGGAACGGTGTTTTTCGAAACGCTCACGCAGGGTGGCCGATTTGGCCACGGCGGCACCTTCGTCGAGGGGCGGGACCGTCGGCGGGGCGGGCGGGGGCGGCGTGCCCAGCAGGTTTTCCAACACCCACTTGCCACGCTTGACCAGTGACGTGCGGTTCGGATGCGAGGTGATGGTCAGGATGCCCGCATGGCCCAGGACACCGCGCCGGGGCGTGTCCTTGAGGGAAACCTGGCGGAACTCCGGCCCCTTCACATCGGGGAGGCCGTAGTGCGCGGCCAGGCGCTCGTTGACGAAGGTGTACTCGGCCGTGATGAGCTCGTCGTAGGGACGGTTGTTTTTGAGGATCGAGGTGAAGAGGCGCTCCGTCTCCTCCCGCATGGCGTCACGCAGGGAATCGTCAAAACCCTTGGCGTAGGCCTGGTCGGGGTTGACGCCATCTATGTTTCTCAACTGAAGCCACTGACCCAGAAAGTTTTCCGTCAGGGCCGCCGCCTTGGGATCGGCCAGCATGCGGTCCACCTGGGCCCGGAGGTTTTTCCTGAGCTGCTTCTGGTAGGCCAGCCGCAGCAGTTCCTCGTCCGGAATCGAGCTCCACAGGAAGTAGCTGAGCCGCGAGGCCAGCGCATACTCATCCACCGCAACGACTTTGGCCGGATTATTCGGCTCCGGCTGGACCTCCCCGCGGAAAAGGAAGTTCGGCGAGACCAGCGAGGCCTTGATGGCCAGGGCCACACCGCCTTCGAAAGTCTCCCCCTGTTTGCGTCCCAGATCGTAGAGGGTGAGCAGGCGGGCAAGCTCGGGGTCGGTGACCGGACGGCGCCAGGCCCGGGAGACAAACCGGTAGAGGGTGCGCCCCGCCACGGGACGCTCGTCGCCGGCCGATTTCGGGGTCTCGCTGAAGACCCGCACATGTGTGGGTGGCAAGGGTATGGGAACGACCTTCTCCATCGGCCCCTCCACGCGGAAACCATGGACCTGGAGGTTGCGGTCCTTTTTGCCCGGGGGTCCTTTCTCATCACTGAAGTCGTTGGTGAACTGGGCCTCCAGCGTCAGGGGGCCGACCTGGAGGGTTTTCTCCACCACGAAGACAGCCGGCTTTTCGGCAGGCGCTTTGACATCATAGATTTCGGCCTGTTTGCCGTTGATCAGAAGCCGCATCTTGGCGGCCTCTTTGCCCGCCTCGTCCTGCCCGGCCGCCACCATGATCCGATAGCGGCCCGCGCTGGTCAGCCGGACCTCCGAGGTGGCCGACCCGTTGGCGAAAAGCACCACGCGGTTTCCCTCCAGCCGTCCCGAACCTTTTTCAAACTTCAGGCTGTCGCCGCTCAGATCCCTCATCTCGGCCTTGGGCGCCTTGGTCACCAGGGCCTTGTCAAT
>JANOBW010000279.1:0-2694 GCA_031411855.1 Opitutia bacterium | reverse complement strand
CGGCATCGGCGACAAGGATGGCGCGGGCGGCGAGGTCGGAGGGACTGAGTCCGGCGGTGTCGAGAACAACGGTGAGTGACATGGCGGCGGGTGGGTTTGGGTTTTCGGCGGCCAGGATCTCGGCGAAGGATCTCGGATCGTCGAAACGGATCCGCGGGTCGTCAAATCTGACACCTGGTTCGTCGAAGCGTGGCACGTCCGGATTTTGCCCGAACGGGCTGCCGGAAGACAATCCCTTTTTTCACATCCTGCCGGGCTTGTTTATGGCAATTCGCTAAAAGCCTGAAAAACTCCTTTTTGCGCGGAAGAATTGAGGGAAACGCCGGACAAATCCCAAATTTGTCCGGACAAAACCTAAATTTGTCCGGACAAAACGGAAAAATGTCCGGACAAAACTGAGATTTGTCCGGTTTTTTTTGGGATTTGACCGGACAAAACTCCGATTTGTCCGGACAAAACTGGGAGATGTGCGGACTTTTTGGGGAGTTGTCTGGACATTTTGGAGATTTGTCTGGTCAAATCCGGGATTTGCGGAATGCGGAATGCGGAATGCGGAATGCGGTGGCGCGGGTGGCGTGGGGCGCGGGGCAAAGGAATGTTTGGGCAAGGGAATGCAGGGGCGGTGGGGGAGAGGATGGGGGCGCGGGGAGACGGGGGGCTGAACCGCGTTGCGGTTCCCGGATTTCCGTTGGTTTCCTGGGGTAGGCCTCCGTTCCGTCGGCCAACCCCAGGCTGTGGGACGCAACGCCTTTGGCGTAGAAGGCAGGGGAGGGCGGATTGCGGATTTTGGATTTCGGAATGCGGAATGCGGAATGCGGATTTCTGAGGCGCGGGATTTCTGCTGCGGCGGCTTGCGATGCGGGGGGAGTGCTCCAGATTGACGGGCCCGGGGCGGAAGCGGCCGGGGTTTAAAGATCATGTCTGACTCGTTTGTTCACTTGCATTTGCACACGGAGTATTCACTGCTGGATGGAGCGGTGAGGATCGACGCGCTCATGAAGAAGGCGGTGAAGTGCGGGATGCCGGCGGTGGCGATGACGGACCACGGGAATCTGTACGGGGCGATTGATTTCTACAAGTCGGCGAAGAAGGCGAAGATCAAGGGGATCATCGGGTGCGAGATCTATCTGGCGCCGGGGTCGATGCATGAAAAGAAGGAGGTGCCGGGGCGGAAGAATGCGAGCCACCTGACGTTGCTGGCGCACAACAACACGGGGTACTCGAACCTGGTGAAGCTGGTGTCGAAGGCGCACCTGGAGGGGCAGTACTACAAGCCGCGGGTGGACAAGGCGGCGCTGGGGGAATTCTCGGAGGGGATCATCTGCCTGAGCGGGTGCCTCAACGGGGAGATCAATGAATTCATCCGCAACGAGCAGATCGACCAGGCGCGGGAGAGCCTGAAGTCGTTCCTGGACATCTACGGGAAGGAGAATTTCTACCTGGAGCTGCATGACCACGGGATGGAGGCGCAGGAGAAGTGCAACTGGCAGCTGCTGGAGTTTGCGAAGGAGTTTGGCCTGAAGCCGGTGGCGGCGAATGATGTGCATTTCCTCGAGGCGTCCGACCGGGAGGCGCACGAGGTGATGCTGTGCATCGGCACGGGGAAGATGCTGATGGATGAGAGCCGGATGCGGTATTCGCCGGAGGTGTATTTCAAGACGGCGAAGGAGATGCGGAAGATCTTCAAGGCGGTGCCGCAGGCGTGTGAGAACACGCTGGAGATAGCGGACCGGTGCGACCTGAAGCTGGAGATGGATGCGTCGAGCACGGCGAAGTATCCGCAGTTTGGATCGCCGGACGGGAGCCCGCGTGAGGAGTACTTTAAACGGGTGTGCTGGGAGGGGCTGGAGCGGCGCTTTGGCGCGGAGAAGGTGGCGACGGATGAGCCGATGCGGGAGCGTCTGGTGTATGAGATGGGGATCATGGAGAGGATGGGCTTTTTGTCCTACTTCCTGATCGTGTGGGATTTCATCAAGTGGGCGAAGGACAACGGGATCCCGGTGGGGCCGGGGCGGGGATCTGCGGCAGGATCGCTGGTGGCGTATGCGCTGGGGATCACGGATCTGGACCCGATCCGGTTCAGCCTGGTGTTTGAGCGATTCCTGAACCCGGAGCGGGTGAGCCCGCCGGACATTGACGTGGACTTCTGCCAGACGCGGCGGGGGGAGGTGATCGAGTACGTGCGGCAGAAGTACGGGGAGAAGGCGGTGTCGCACATCATTACATTCGGCACGCTGGGGGCGAAGTCTGTGGTGCGTGACGTGGCGCGGGTGATGGGGATGAGCTACGGGGACGGGGACCGGCTGGCGAAGATGATCCCGACGGAGCTGAACATCACGCTGGCGGACGCGCGGAAGAAGAATGCGGATCTGAAGGCGGCGATCGAGGCGGACCCGCAGGTGGCGGAGCTGTGGCGGTATGCGACCTTCCTGGAGGGGCTGACGCGGGGGGTGGGGATCCACGCGGCGGGCATCGTGATCGGGTCGACAAACCTGGACATCTACGTGCCGCTGACGCGGGGAAATGCGGACGAGGTGGTGACGCAGTATGCGATGAAGCCGCTGACGGACCTGGGGATGCTGAAGATGGACTTCCTGGGTCTGAAGACGCTGACGGTGATTTTCGACGCGGTGACGCTGATCCACAAGCACACGCCGGACTTCGACATCAGCACGATCCCGCTGGATGACCCGC
>JANOBW010000278.1:0-3573 GCA_031411855.1 Opitutia bacterium | reverse complement strand
CGCCCCTCGTCTTCCGGTCCGGGCTCGACCGAGTTCACCCGGGCATCGGTGATGACAATGCCGCAACGAACCGCCTCCTCTTCCAGCCAGCCGACAAAGTCGGCGTTTTCCACATGATACCCGAAGCCCCGCAGCACATGGGGCGCGCCGTTGGGCTGGGCGGGGAACAGCAGGTTGCGGGACATCAGGGCCGAGCAAAGGTCGAGGTCGTCAAACTCCTCAAACACCTGCTGCCCAATCGTTTTGCCCGGGGCGTAAGGCTGGGACACCTGATTGGTGAAGGTGTAATTATAACCCTGGGGCCGTTCCCCCCAGAGAAAGTGGACGCCGAGTTTATAAGACGGACGGGCGCGGAGAAGAAAGGGCTTGGGGTCAAGTCCCAGGTAGCCATGCAGGTGGTTGGGCAGATCGCTGGTGGAGCCCTCGCCCACACCGATGATGCCAAGGTCGGGGCTTCGGATCAGGCGGACGGAAAGCTGGGGGATTTTAATTTTGAGCGTGATGGCGGCCAGAAATCCGGCGCTGCCACCACCCAGAATCACAAGGTGGTCAATCATGGGGGAGGGGTAAAGAAACTGTAAACGAAGGTGGGGTGTTAGTTCTCAAACTAACTGAAAACTTATGTTCAAGAAAATTATTCTGCGCGCGGCGTGCCATTTTTCGTTTGTGACAACAGCCCGTCCCGGGGCTATCCTCCCCCTCATTCCCCCTCCCCATGACCCCTCTGTTATCCCCTTTCAGATGCTTTCTTTCCGCCTGCGCCCTTGTTTTTTCCCTGGCGTGCCTGATTCAAACCGCTAAGGGCCAGGCCTTTAACCCGGCCACTTACGGAACCGTGACCCTGCAGCTTTCGGCCGACACCCTGTCGCTGGCCAACAATGCCTCGGTCACTGCCTGGGGTTCGCTCACGGCCGGTGGGACCAACACCCCGACCTATGTCGCCAGCGACGCCCGTTTTAACAGCAAACCGGTGGTCAGGCTCGATGGGACGGACGATGTGATGAAGTGGACCGGCGCCAACCTGAAGGCCCGCACCGTTTTCGCGGTGGTGACGTGTGAGAGCGCCGCCGTTTCCCTGGCCGGGCTGGTTTCGACCGGGGCGGACAAACTCAACCTCCGCCGCAATGGCACGGCGAACTTTTACCGCAGTCCCGGCCAAGCCATGGATGCCAACGACTTCCCCGGCGTGGGCACCCCGACGGGAACCCTTTCCGTCAACTCGGCGGCGAGCGGCGCCTTTGTCCCGGGCACTCCCCACATCATGGTCGCCGTGGCCGGGACCCAGCAGACCTACACCGACTTCTGGCTGGGAAGCCCCAGCGCCTCGCTGACCCGGTATTGGAACGGAAGTGTGGCGGAAATCATTGTCTATGATGGCGTGTTGACCACCGAGGGCATGAACGCCGTCGGCTGGTATCTGCAAAGCAAATACAACGTAGCCTCCGGAGGCTACACGGCGCCCACGCCCCAGATCGCCTCCTTCCGGGCCTCCCCCGGAAACATCGGCACCGGGGGTTCCAGCACCCTCAGCTGGTCCGCCTCCAATGCCACCACGCTGACCATCGACAACGGAGTGGGCCCGGTCTCCGGCCCGGCCGGCACGGTTTCGGTAAACCCCACGGCCACGACCACTTACACACTCACCGCGACGAACCCGTCCGGTTCGGTGACCAAAACCGCGCTGGTGGGCGTCAACCTTCCCGAGTCCGATTTCCGGCTCAACGAACTGGTGGCCGACAACGGCGGCTCGCTCCTCGACGAGGAGGGCAACGCCTCCGACTGGATCGAGATTTACAACCCCAACCCTTTTGAGAAATCCCTGCTGAACTGGAAACTGGTCGAGGACGGCGTCTCCTGGACCTGCCCCGACGCCGCCGTCCCGGCGCAGGGTTACCTGGTGATTTTCGCCTCGGGCCTCAACCGCTCGAATCCGGCCGGCAGGCTCCACACTTCGTTCGCGCTTTCCAAGGCCGGCGGCACCCTCCAACTCCTCCGTCCGGACAACTCCGTTTCGGGCACGGTGGTCTTCCCGGCCCAGCGCTACAGCCATTCCTACGGCTATGCCGTCGGCTCTCCGGTCACCACTCCCCTCGTTGCCGCCGGGCAGCCGGGCACCCTGCGCTACCTCGTTCCCACCGCCGCGACGCCGGTCAACTGGAACTCTTTGGGCTTCAACGACTCCACCTGGACGGCCGCGGCCGACACCTCCATCGGTTTCGACAACGACCTGACCGGGGCGACGAGTTTTGTCCCGCACTTTGCGGTCAACCTGGGGACACCCACCGCCGGTGTGCCGCATCCGATGTGGAACGTGAACGCCTCCCTCTTCACCCGCTACACCTTCACCGTGGCGGACAGGGCGGCCTTCACCTCGCTGCTTTTGAAAATCAAATACGAGGACGGCTTTGTGGCCTGGCTCAACGGCGTCGAGGTGGCCCGGGGAAACTTCACCGGGACTCCCGCCTACAACTCGGGGACTTCGCCCGGTTCCCGCGCCTCCGAGACCTTGGCCCTGGTCTATGACACCTTCGATCTTTCAGCGGCCGGCCTTGGCGCCCTGCAAAACGGGACCAATGTCCTCGCGATTCAGGGCATGAACTTTACCGCCAGCAGTTCGGACTTTCTTCTGGCCCCCCTGCTGCAGGGTTCGGCCACCCCGGTCGCGAACCTCTACCTGGTCCCCACTCCCGGTGCGGCCAACGGGACGGGTTTCACGGGTTTCGTGGAGGACACGGTGTTCAGCGTCAAACGCGGCTTCTACACCACCCCGCAAACCGTTGCCATCACCAGTCTCACTCCCGGGGCCGTCATCCGTTACACGACCGATGGCAGCACCCCCGCGGAGACGAACGGCACCGTTTACTCGGCCCCCTTGACTATCGCGGCCCACACCGTGCTCCGGGCCCGGGCCTTTGCCTCCGGCCTGGTTCCGTCGAACACCGACACCCAGACTTATGTCTTTACCGGCGACGTCCTCAACCAGGTCTCCACCGCCCCCGTCGGATGGCCCGCCAGCGGGGTCAACGGCCAGGTCCTGCGCTACGGCCTCAACACCACGCTCAAGGCCCAATACACCACGGACCAGCTCACCAACGCGTTGAAGCAGATCCCCAGCCTCTCGGTGGTGACGGACCAGGCCAACCTCACCGACCCCGTCACCGGCATCTACGTCAACGCCCTGGAAAAAAGCGACGCCTGGGAACGGCCCGCCAGCGTCGAGCTCATTTACCCCGACGGCGTCACGGACGGTTTCCACATCAACGCCGGGGTCCGCATCCGGGGCGGCTATTCCCGCAACGACGCCTACCCCAAGCACTCGCTCCGCCTTTTCTTCCGGAAGTCCTACGGCGAGTCCGCCCTCAACCACCCGCTCTTTGGCAAGGATGGGGCCGGCACGTTCCAGACCATAGACATTCGTTCGGAACAGAACTATCATTGGGCCAATGCCGCCACCGGCACGCAGAACACCGCCGTCCGCGAGGTCTTCTGCCGGGACCTCATGCGCTCGATGGGGCAGGAGTCCTCCCGCAGCAGCTACTTCCACCTCTACCTCAACGGCCTGTATTGGGGGCT
>JANOBW010000277.1:0-3216 GCA_031411855.1 Opitutia bacterium | reverse complement strand
TGATGGATATGAAAAAACCGAAAACCTTCATGGAATTCGCCCGCACCCTCAAATTTTCCGTCTGATGGCCTACCTCCTCGACTCCAACACCCTCATGGAGGCCAAAAACGGCTACTACCATTTCGATGTCTGCCCTGGCTTCTGGGACTGGATACTCGCCAAGCGCGATGAGGGATGCATTTTCAGCATTGAGAAGGTGGGAGAGGAACTCAAGGACGGCACCGACGAACTGGCTGCGTGGGCCGTGGGCGCCGCCGCAGGTCTGTTCCTGCCGCCGGACGAGAAAGTCGTGGCAGCGATGAAGGAAGTAGCCGTCTGGGTGACGTCCCGGCCCTACGATGAGAAGAACCGGGCCACTTTTCTTTCCAGAGCGGATGCGCTGCTCGTGGCCTGCGCGCGGGCGCACGGTCATGTGGTGGTCACCCAAGAAGTGAGGGTGCCGGACGAAAGCAGGAAGGTGAAGGTGCCCAATGTCTGCGAGGGACTGGGGGTGAGGTGGATCAATTCTTTCACGCTGCTACGGGATGAGAGGGCCAGGTTCATTCTCGACAGGCCTGCCTGACCACCCATGCGATTCCCCGTAAACCAGCGTGAGCAGGATGACCGCACCAGATTTTTATTTGATGGCCAACTGATCCCATGAGCCAAACCAACGAAAAAGCCTTTGAGACCTACGTGGAGGAAATCCTGCTGACCAAAAGCGGCTGGAAGTCCGGCACCAATGCGGAGTGGGACAAGGAGCGGGCGCTGTTTCCAGCGCAGGTGTGCGGCTTCATCGCGGAGACGCAGCCGAAGCTGTGGGGGGAGATGCAGGCGCTGCACGGGGCGGGGTTGGAGGCGCTGCTGATCAATGCCCTGATCAAGGAGCTGGACGCCAAGGGAGCGCTCCATGTGCTGCGGCACGGGTTCAAATTTTACGGGAAGACGTTCCGGCTGGCGTACTTCAAGCCGGCGCACGGGGCGAACTGGGAGGTGCTGGAACGGTTCGGGAAAAACCGGCTGACGGTGACACGCCAGGTGGCCTGCCACCCGGGGGACAACCGGACTCTGGACATGGTGCTGGCGGTGAATGGGCTGCCGGTGGCCACCATCGAGCTGAAGAACCCGGGCACAGGGCAGAACTGGCGCCACGCCGTCCAGCAGTACCAGGAGGACCGTGACCCGGGAGCGCCCTTGTTTGATTTCAAGAAGCGGGCTCTGGTCCACTTTGCCGTGGATCCGGACGAGGTGCAGATGACGACGCGGCTGGCGCGGGAGAAGACGTTCTTCCTGCCCTTCAACCGGGGAAGCAGTCCGGGGAAGATCATCTGCGGGGCGGGTAATCCGCAGCACGTCTCGGGCTACCGGACGGGGTATTTCTGGGAGGAGGTCCTGCAGTATGCGAGCTTTCTGGACATCCTGGGGCACTTCATGTTTCTGGAGAAGAAGGAGGAGAAGGTGGACGACGGGCGGGGCGGGCACCGGATGGTGACGAAGGAGACAATGATTTTCCCCAGATACCACCAGCTGGATGCGGTGCAGCGGCTGGTGGGGATGGCCGCCAACGACGGACCGGGGCGCAACTACCTCATCCAGCACTCAGCCGGGAGCGGAAAGACGAACAGCATTTCCTGGCTCTCCCACCGGCTGGCCAGCCTGCACGACAGCAGGGATGGCAAGGTGTACGACTGCGTGGTGGTGATCACCGACCGGCAGGTGCTGGACCGGCAGCTCCAGGACGCCATCTACCAGATAGAGCACGCGCAGGGCGTGGTGAAGGCGATAGACCAGGACTCAAAACAGCTGGCGGCGGCCCTGATCGACGGCACGAAAATCGTGATCACCACGCTTCAGAAGTTTCCCTTCGTCCTGCGCGGGCTGCTCCACGCAGCGGGGGCGGAGACGCAGGAGAAGGCGAGTGCGGAGGAACAGCAGCGGGCGAAGGAATGGGAGGCTCAAATTGCACGCAGGCGGTACGCCGTGATCGTGGACGAGGCCCACTCCAGCCAGAGCGGGGAAACAGCACGCGAGCTGAAGGCGATCCTCGGTGCCGCCGCCGCCAGCGAAAACGAGGAAGAGCCCGCTGACTGGGAAGACCAGCTCAACGAGGTGGTGCAGTCGCGCGGTCGGCAGCCGAACCTGAGCTTCTTTGCCTTCACGGCGACGCCGAAGGGCAAGACCCTGGAACTATTCGGGAGAAAGGGGCACAGCGGGCTCCCGGAGGCCTGCCACCTGTACTCCATGCGGCAGGCCATCGAGGAAGGGTTCATCCTGGATGTGGTGCAGAACTACACGAACTACGACACCTACTACCGTCTGGTGAAGGCGGTGGCGGATGATCCGAACCTGCCGAAAAAGAAGACTGCACGGGCTCTGGCGAAATTCATGAGCCTGCACCCGCACAACATCGAGCAGAAGACGGAAGTGATGGTGGAGCATTTTCGCCGGAAAGTCCGGTCCCAGCTGGGAGGCCAGGGCAAGGCAATGGTGGTCACGTCCTCCCGTCTTCATGCGGTGCGGTACATGCAGGCCTTTGAACGGTACATCGAGGACAACAAGATCACGGATGTGCGCCCGCTGGTGGCCTTCAGCGGGACGGTGAAAGACCCGAAGACCGGGCTGGAGTACACGGAACCCGGAATGAACACGGACTGCGTGAGCGGCAAACCAATCAGCGAACGAGCGCTGGTGGAACGCTTTGGCTCGCCCGACTACCAGGTGCTGCTGGTGGCAAACAAGTACCAGACGGGGTTCGACCAGCCGCTGCTGTGTGCAATGTACGTGGACAAAAGACTGGACGGTGTGCAGGCGGTGCAGACGCTTTCCCGGCTCAACCGGAAGGTGCCGGGAAAGGAACCGCCCTTCGTTCTCGATTTCGTCAATGAAGCAGACGAGATCTACAAGGCCTTCAAACCGTACTACGACGCCACAAGCCTGCAGGAGGAGTCCGATCCCCAGAAGCTGGACGCCCTGAAGCATGAACTGGACGCCGTCCAGGTCTACCACTGGAGCGAGGGTGAGGCGTTCGCGCGCGTCTTTTACAAGCCGGTGGCCCGGCAGAGTGCGCAGGACCACGCCGGAATGCAGTTACACGTCCAGCCTGCGGTGGACCGGTTCAAGGCCATCGCCGACGACGCGGCGCGCAGCGACTTCCGCGAGAAGCTGAATGGCTACGTGAACATTTACTCTTTCATGAGCCAGATCATGCCCTATGGCGACCAGGCGCTGGAAATGCTC
>JANOBW010000276.1:0-1477 GCA_031411855.1 Opitutia bacterium | reverse complement strand
TGGTGATGTCGACGACGTGCACCTCCGGGCTGGCCAGCATGGCGGCGAGGTCGGTGTAGGCGGTGATGGGGCTGCCGTGGTTGGCGGTGAGTTCCGCAGAGTCCAGCGGGCGGGACGACCAGACAGCGGTGACCTGGGCGCTGGAGGTGGAGTTGATGGCGGCGATGTGGGCGGTGGCGGCCCAGCCATAACCGATGACGGCGACGTTTTGCTTTTTGGACATGGCTTGGATTTGAACTCAGGGACCGATGCAGGTCAAGCGATACCCTGGATTCCGCCGGGGCAGTGCCCAGGGCTGATTCTATTTTCCGAAAAGCCAACCGGCCACCAGCATGGCCCCATGGATTAGTCCCAGCAGGATGACGAGCGCGATGGCTGCGATGGCGAGGAACCCGATGGTTCCCTTCAATCCACCCTTATCATTAGATTGCTTTGGTGGAAAGAGGGGGGCGTCGCCCGCAAAACTGTCGGGAAATCCGAGATCGCGCAAACGTGTCTGAAGGCGGTCGGGCAATCCTGTGGCGGGTGTCCTGCGCAGGCATCCGGGAAACTGGGATTTGATCCAAAGTGGATCGCCCCCACGAAGAGTAGCGGTAAACAATTCCACGGCATTCCCGTCGGATGGGGTGTCGATGCCGGAAAGAAACAGGTATTTGCCGGCTTCCTTTGTGTCCCGCATCTGGGACAAGAGCCTTCCGTAGGCCAGAAATGTTTCCGGCGAGTACCCTCCCGAGCCGACAAGTCCGGCGAGAATTTCCTTGGCTCGCCAAAGGCGGCCCTCCTGGATTTCAACTGCGGCGCGATCAAGTGCCGGTAGTTTGGCGGGGCGTGGGCGCGGCATTCGAGGGCATGGTTTACGAACGGGGATCAGACCCGGCCTCCGACGAAGGAGCGGCCTGGGAGGATGGGGCAGGCGCTGGCGCCTGGTGGCAGCCGCAACCGTGGCCACAGCCTCCGCCGCCGGGGCGCGGGCCGGCTTTCTTTGCGCGGCGGACGAGCACAAAGATAAGGGCGGCTGGGAGAAGCAGGATGGCCCCCAGCCCGAGGATGAGGAGCATCTCAGGCGTGCCAAGGGCGAATGCGAGTGGTGAGGTCATGGGATCAACTCTGAGGCCGGGGAGGGGGGGCGGTCAAGTACTACGGGACTGCTGCGAATGCCGGGATTCACTCTGCTTTTTTCGCGGTCTGGAGGAACCTGTGCCAGCGCACGGGCACGTCGTTCTGCTGCCTGGGGCCGGGGGTGCTGCGGCCGTCATCGACGATTTTGCCCATGGTGGCGGTGAGTTCGGCGACGAGTTCGGGCTTTTCGTCCCAGAGGTTTTTGGTTTCGCCGAGGTCGGCGGCGAGGTCGTAGAGCTGGCCGGTGGGGCTGACGCCCGGCGCTCCGGCGAAGCCGCCGCCCTTCTGGCCGAAGATGATTTTCCACGGGCCCTTCCGCAGGGTGGCGAGGCCGCTGGAGGCGTGGCTGATGGCGTTC
>JANOBW010000275.1:0-2820 GCA_031411855.1 Opitutia bacterium | reverse complement strand
GGTTTGGTGGTGCGGATGGTGACTGACGAGGGGGAGGTGTTGGATAAGGCGGTGGCGGCGGGGGGGCGGGTCGGGACCGGGGTGGGTGCCGCGGTGTAAGGGTTGGTTCCGGGCTGGGTGCCGCCGGCCGGGACGGTGTTGTCATGGAGCAGCCAGACGGCGGCGACGACGGTGAAGATGAGGGCGGCCGCGACGGCGAGGACCTTCATGGCCGAGGGGGAGAGGAGGCCGGGGCCGGAATCGGAGAGGTCGTCACCGCCGGAAATGGGCTGGTCGGCCCGGCCGGAGGCGGCGCGGGTGTCGGCATCGTGTCCCTTGATCTCGAAGCGGCCCAGGGACTTGCGGCGGGTGGCGGCGGAGGCGTGCTCGTCGCCGCGGGCCCCGGTGCGGGAGATGATGTCCTCGTATTCGGCGATGGCGCGCTCGGGATCAATCTTGAGGAAGCGGGCGTAGCTTTTGAGGAAGCCGCGGCGGTAAACCTCGGGCAGGTCTATGGCGAAGGAGTTGTCCTCGAAAGCGCTGAGAAAATCGCTGCGGATCTTGGTGGCCTCGGCGGCGTCGCGGAGGGACAGACCCCGGCGTTTGCGGGCATCCTGAAGGCGTTCGCCAAGGGAGGCGGGGGATGTGGCGGGCGAAGTCATGAAAGAAGCTGTGTTAAGTCGCGAAGGCCGAATGACAAATGGCAAATGACGAACGGTGAATAACTTTGAAACCGCGCCGCAGGAGCGGAGGGCCTCCGAAGGCTGCCCGGGATCGGAAACCCGAGGGCCGCGCTCAGGCGGGAAACACCTCGCAGAGGAGGCGGCGCGGGGGGCCGTCCGGATCGCCATCCCACCAGTGGTAGGGAAAGGGTTCAGCGAGGCCGACGGCCAGGACGTGGTGATCCCCCGAGCGGCTGGCGGCGTGGATCACCACGGGGCCAAGAAAACCGCCGGAGAGGCCGCGGAGGTCGGCGGCGGCCTCATGCACGGCTTCGCGGACGGAGGCGCCGCGGCGCAGGAAATGGACGACCGAGCTGGAGGTGGCGGCGCGGATGGTCATCTCGCCGGTGTGGGTGCAGGCGCAGGCCCCGAAACGGGAGTCGGCGTAGAGCCCGGCCCCGATGACCGGGGAATCGCCGATGCGGCCGGGATGGCGGAAGGGCCAGCCGGAGGTGGACGTGGCGGCGGCCAGGTCGCGTCCGTCGGAGGCGAGAAAGACGGTGGTGCCCTTGGGTGAGGGCGGGGTCCAGCCGGTGTCGCCGGGGCGGAGGGAGCCTCCGGAGGCCCAGGCCAGGCCGGCCAGCGGATCGGCCGGACCGGGGGGCGAGGAAAGGTGCTGTGACTTCAGAAACTCCTGGTAATCAGTGACCGAGGCGGGATGGAGAAGGTCCGGCGAGGGGGCGAGGCCGAGCTCGCGGGCGAAGCGGGCGGCCCCGTCGCCGGCCAGGAGGACATGGGGAAGGCGCTCCAGGATGGCGCGGGCCACGGTGATGGCGGAGGGAAAGCCGCGGAGCCCGGCGACGGCCCCGGCCCTTTTGCTGCCGCCGTGGATCAGGGCCGCGTCGAAGGAGACGTGCCCGAGCAGGTCGGGCCGGCCCCCGTAGCCGACGGTGCGGGCCGAGGGGTCGGCCTCGACCTCGCGGATGGCGGTTTCCAGGGCGTCCAGGATGTCCTGGTTTTCGGTCAAAGCCTTGGCGGCCAGGGAGATGGCGCGACCACCTTCGATGTTGGCGAGGACGAAGGGCATTCTTGATTTATGATTCTTGATTCTTGATTTGAAAGGCAGGAATCAGCTGGAATTCGAGGCCTTTGCGGGTTAGGCGAGCCATGGGGAGTGACTTGTTAAGGTCATCTTAACTCTCAGGCAGGCAAATGTTTGGAATAAATCAAGAATCACAAATCAAGAATCAAGAATGGCTCAGTGTCTCACCGGGCCGGACATGAGGGAGTCGCTGAGGGCGGCCTCGAGGCTGGTGGCGGCGATGATGGCGTTGAGGTTTTCCATGTCGGCCGGGACGGTGCCGAGGGATTCCTCCAGGGTGGCGACGCCCTCCTTGACCTTGAGCATGGAGTCCTGGTGGAGGGTTTTCATGCCGTTGCGCACGGCGATGCGCTTGAGTTTGGCGGCCTCATAACCGGCGTTGATGCCTTTGACGAGCTCCTCGGAGGTGGCCATGAGCTCGTGGATGCCGACGCGGCCCTTGTAGCCGGAGCCGCCGCAGGCCGGGCAGCCGCTGGTGTTGGGCCGGTAGATGGGTCCGCACCAGTTGATGGCCTTCTGCATGATGAGGGCCTCCCGGCTGTCGGGGGCGGGCACATACTGCTGCTTGCAGGTCTTGCAGGCGCGGCGCATAAGTCGTTGGGCGCAAACGCACACCAAGGCGGCCGAGATCATGAAGGGCTCGATCTCCATTTCCGTGAGACGGGGGATGGTGGCCGGGGCGTCGTTGGTGTGGAGGGTGGAGAAAAGCATGTGGCCGGTGAGGGCGGCCTCGACCGCGATCTGGGCCGTCTCCTTGTCCCGGATTTCGCCCACAAGGATGATGTCGGGATCCTGACGGAGGAAGGCGCGGAGGGCGGCGGCGAAGGTGAGCCCGATCTTGCGGTGCATCTGCATCTGGCAGATGCCGGGGAGGGTGTATTCGATCGGGTCCTCGGCGGTGCGGATGCACATGTCCGGCGTGTTGATCTCGTTGAGGGCCGAGTAAAGGGTCATGGACTTGCCGGAACCGGTGGGGCCGCAGTGCAGCACCATGCCGTAGGGCAGGCGGATGAGCTCGCGGTATCGTGCGAGGTTTTCCGCCGAGTAGCCGAGGGCGGGGAGGGGGAGGGTGAGGGG
>JANOBW010000274.1:0-4036 GCA_031411855.1 Opitutia bacterium | reverse complement strand
GTTGGCCTCTTACTGGGAGTCTTCGGGCCGGGGAGGGCTGAAGAGGGACATCACGGCGCCGGGGTTCATGATCACCATATCCAAGGTGGTCACGTTCACCAGCTTGCCTTCCAGGCGGGTTTCGATGCGGTGCGCGACCGGCATGTCCTGGATGCTGCGGTAGTCGCCGTAGAGGATTTCCAGCTCGTTGCTGGAATCCGGATTCTCCTTCCACAACATGCGGGCCAGCAGGTAGTTACGGCTGTCCAGAAAGAGCTGGGCCCGGGAGCCGTCGGTGTTGTCAATCTGGATGCCCCAGTAGGGCGGGAGCGGCGGGGGCGTCTTGATCACCCCCAGATAGGTGATGCGGGCGGCCCGCTCCCGGAGGGCGAGCAGCGGGCTTTCAAAACTGGATTCGAGCCGGAGGAGGCGGGCGCTGAGAAAATCCAGGTCGCTGACCTTGCCGTCGTTGAGGAAGGGGGCCTGCCGCCAGAGGCGTTTCCCATCGTTGGCCTCGACAAATTTTCCGGCGGTGGTCTCGACCTCGATGCGGAACTGGGTGGGCCGGCGTTTCCAGGCGGTGAACGGGTATTTGGCGCCGTCCTGCTCAATCGTCCCGCGGAAGCGGACATTGGTGATTTCCGCCAGTTTGATCGTGCCGCCAAGGGCCTGGGTGTGCAGGGAAATGACCGAGGGGAGGCTGGGGGCCGTCGCCGCCGCCTCCTGGGCGCGCGCGAGGTCGCCGAGGGTGAGGAGGGTGAGAAGGGCGAGCGGACGAAGCATGGCGTGTGGGGACTTAATCCGGGAGGCCGGGGGCCTTGGGAAGTTTGTTGTCGGTGCGCAGGACCATGACCGGTATCTTGGTTTTGACCCAGACATTCTGCTCCTTGAGGGTTTTGGGGCTGACGCTTTCGCAGGCCTCGCCAATGGTTTCGACGGGAAACTTCCGGCCTTTGGGGGAGGCGTTGTGCTCGTAGGCGGCGGCCGTGAGCTTGTCCAGGGCCAGGCCGGGGTTTTCACCCTCGGGGATCTGGAGGACCCAACCGGAAACGTCCTCGCCCTTGAGGTGTCCGCGGGGGTCGGAAATGAGGATGGTGAATTCCTTTTTGGGCTGCGGCGGCTTCATTTCCTTCTCCATGGCCTCCTGTTCGAGCACGTGTTTGATGTCCTGCAAGACTTGGTTGCGTTTGCGAACTTCGATCTCGTTGCGTTCGAGGATCTTTTTGAGGATGTCTATTTCGACTTTGGCCATGTTGGAAGGGGTGAAGATGGAAGCGGCATCCCGTCTTGTCAGTCGAAAAGAAGGGACGGTGCGGGCAAAAAAAAAACGCCCCGGCGCGGGCCGGGACGTTTGGAAGTGTGGATCTCGCTGAGGCTTAGAGGCCGGCGGCAACCTTCTTGGTCAGTTCGACGACGCGGTTGGAGTAGCCCCACTCGTTGTCATACCAGGAGACAAGTTTGAAGAACTTGCTGTTCAGCTCGATGGAGGAGCCGGCGTCGTAGATGGACGAGCGTTTGTCGTGGATGAAATCGGTGGAGACGACTTCGTCGGAGGTGTAGCCCAGGATGCCCTTGAGGTAGGTCTCAGACGCCTTTTTGATCGCGGCGTTGATCTCGGCGAGGGAGGTTTCCTTGGTGCTGCGGAAGGTCAGGTCCACGACGGAAACCGTCGGGGTCGGCACACGGAAGGACATGCCGGTGAGTTTGCCCTTGGTGGCGGGCAGCACGAGGGCGGTGGCCTTGGCGGCGCCGGTGCTGGAGGGGATGATGTTGATGGCGGCGGAGCGTCCGCCTTTCCAGTCCTTCTTGGAGGGTCCGTCCACGGTCTTCTGGGTGGCGGTGTAGGAGTGGATGGTGGTCATGAGACCTTCCTCGAGGCCAAAGCCTTCCTTGAGGATCACATGGACGAGGGGAGCCAGGCAGTTGGTCGTGCAGGAGGCGTTCGAGATGATGCTGTGCTTGGAGAGGTCGAGTTGGTCGTCGTTCACACCCATGACGATGGTGATGTCCTCGCCTTTGGCGGGGGCGGAGATGATGACCTTCTTGGCGCCGGCGGTGATGTGGCCCTTGGCTTTGTCGGCCTCGGTGAAGAGACCGGTGGACTCGATGACGAGTTCGACACCGAGCTTGGCCCAGGGCAGTTCGGCGGGAGTGCGGGCGGAAACCACCAGGATTTCCTTGCCGTTGACCACGAGGACGTCGTCCTCGGCCTTGTCGGCGGCGGACTTCTTGGAGGTGACGGTGCCGTTGAACTTCCCTTGGGTGGAGTCGTATTGGAGCAGGTAGGCGAGGTTGTCGGCAGGGACAACATCACCGACGGCAACCACATCGAAGGTGGTGCCGAGGAGGCCTTGTTCGACGAGGGCACGGAAGACTAAGCGTCCGATGCGGCCGAATCCATTGATCGCGATTTTGGTGGGCATGATGAGAAATTGTGAAGGGGTGCAGCTTAGCAGGTCACGCGCCAAGGCAAGCGGATTGTCAGGGAAGTCGTCTGGATGAACGCAGGAGAGGCTCGCCGTTACGCTCCGGCCGCCCGGGGGCGCGAGTTTTTTTGCAACCAACGCGCGGAATTTCCGTTTACGCCCTCACACACTGACCACCATGAAAAAAATCCTCCTGCCCCTCTCCCTGTGGGCGGCCACCACCGGTGCCGCTTTCTACTTCGGGACACAAATGACTTCGGGGGCCGACTCCGGAAAATCCGCCGCCGCGCCTTCCGATGCCGAGCGGAGCCGTTCCGCCTCCGCCACCCGCCGCGCCGCTTCGGGGACCTCCCGTGACGGTCTGGAAATCGGCAAAATCTCCGCCGATGGCGACACCCCGAAGGATTTCCTCGGCAAGACCCGCCACTTCACCGCCGCCGAGCTGGCCGAACTTCTCCCCAAGGCCCTCAACGAGACCGACCCCATCCTGCGCAACCGCATGTTGATGCAGTTGATCGAAAACCTGGACGCCCAGACCCTGCCCATCGCCCTCAAGGCCTTTGAGGACGGGCCGCACGGCCGCCAGTATGACCAGGAGTTCCGCCTTTTCATGTATGCCTGGGGCAAACTCGACGGCAAAGCCGCGATGGAATACTCGATGAGTGACAAGGGCCGCCGTGTTGATTTTGGCGGCACCACCGCCATCTCCGCCTGGGCCAGCCAGAACAAGGATGCCGCCAAGGAATATCTGGACGCGATGAAGGACGACCGCCAGAAGGGTTTTCTCACTTTCGGACTCATTGATGGCTGGGCCAAATCCGACCTCAAGGGTGCCAGCACCTATGTGGAAAGCCTTCCCCAAGGCCCCGGCCGCGGTTTCTATGTGGATCTTCTGGCCGAAAAACACCTTCAGGCCGGCGGAGTGGAGGGCGCGATGGCCTGGGTCCAGGGCATTGACGGTTCCGGCGACAACGCCGGTTACAAGAAAGCCGCCTTCCAGAAAGTCATGGAAGAGGCCACCCGCACGGACATCAACTCCGCCCTCAAACTGGCCGAGGCCCACCTCAAGGAGCCTTACGCCGCCGGAGCCCTCGACGAGGTCGTCCGCCGCTATGCCGAGCAGGATCCCAAGGCCGCCCTCAGCTGGGTGATGGCCAAGACCGAGGGCGAGTCCCAGACCAAGGGCGTCCAAAACGTTTTCGACCGCTGGGCCCGTTCCGATCCGGCCGCCGCCGGGGAATGGCTCAACAACACCCCGAACGACGGATCTTTCGACAGCGCCCGCGGTGCCTACGCCAACCGCGTGGCCCGCGACGACCCGCAGTCCGCCATCGCCTGGGCCGGGACCATCCAGGATCCCAAGACCAAGGTGGAAACCCTCACGGAAGTCGCCCAGCGCTGGATGCGCGAGGACCCCGACCAGGCCAAGGCCTGGATCGCCTCCAGCGACCTGCCCGAGGAGGCCAAGAAACAGGCGGCCGAACCTCCCCGCCGTGACTGGGGTGGCTTTGGCGGCGGTGGTTTCGGTGGCGGCCGCGGAGGTCCTCCCGGAGCCAATGGCGGAGCCGCCGCCCAGGGTGGTGCCACCGCCGCTCCCGGCACGGCCACGCCGGGTGCCGTCCGTGGCGGTC